>NZ_VFVA01000008.1:0-193206 GCF_006442155.1 Mesorhizobium sp. B2-4-14
GGTCGCCGAAGTATCCAAGCAGCGGGGCCATCGTCGAAATCTCCCGAATCAACAATGGCAGCTACAGAATCACACACGATTCCAACCCTTCAAGCCCCATCTGCCGCCCGGCCAATACGTCCCTTGACACCCCTCCGAAGCAGATGTGTGCGCACGCTAGCCCCCTGCGGGAGAAGGTGGATCGGCGCGTCAGCGCCGAGACGGATGAGGGGTGCTCCAGCTTGGCGCTACGCTTGTTCTGTGGCGGGGTGTATTGACGTAAATCTTCACCGCCTCATTCCGTCCAATACCCCGTCTCGGCGCTTCGCGCCGATCCACCTTCCCCCACAAGGGGGGAAGGAAAAGGCACTCACCTCCGCACCCGCGACTTCAGCCAGCGATCAAAGGCCACCGCCAGGATCAGGATCAGGCCGATGACGATGCTTTGCGTGTAGGACGAGACGTTGTTGAACTGCAGCCCGTTCTGCAGCACGCCGATAAGGGCCGCCCCAACCACCGTGCCGCCGACCGAGCCGATGCCGCCGAACAGCGAGGTGCCGCCGATGACGACGGCCGAGATCACCGTCAGTTCGTAGCCGATGCCAGCCACCGCTTCGGAAGAATTCAGCCTGGCCGACAGCACGAAAGCGGCGAGCCCGGCGAAGAAGCCGACGATGACATAGACCGAGACCAGGATACGGTCGACGCGCAGGCCGGACAGCCGCGCCGCCTCCGCATTGCCGCCAACGGCATAGACGGCGCGGCCATAGCGCGTGTAGCGCAGCACGATGTGGCACAATATGGCGGCAATGGCGAAGATGATCGCCGGCACCGGCACCGGGCCGATCAGCCCCGTGCCGAACCAGCGCATCGAGGCATCGAAACCCGAGATCGGGCCGCCATTGGAGATGGTCAGCGTCAGCCCGCGAAACACCGTCAGCCCGCCCAATGTCACGACAAAGGGCGGCACTTTCAGCCTTGTGATGGCAAGGCCCTGCACGCCGCCGGCGGCCGCTCCCACCAGAACGGCGGCGAGAAGTGCGGCGAACCAGCCATAGCCTTGCGTTCCCGACGTCGACAGCGACAGCGTGTTGGCCGCGCCGCCCTTGGCGACGACGGCGGCCACCATGCCGCAGAAGGCAAGCAGCGAGCCGACCGAAAGGTCGATGCCGGCGGTGAGGATGACGAAGGTCATGCCGAGCGCGATCAGCCCGGTGATCGAGATCTGCCTGGTGATGTTGAACAGGTTGATGGGGTCGATGAAGCTCGGCTTCAGCACGGTGAAGACGACGACGAGGGCTGCCAGGAACAGCAGCGGCCCGAAGCTCATCAAAAGCCTTGCGAGTGTGGCGCCGCCGCGCTGGCTCTGTTCCTCGGCGATGCTCATCATGTCAGCCCCTCCCCATCCTGCCCGAGTGCTTGCTGCCCGAGTGCTTGCTGCCCGAGTGCTTCCGGCCCGAGCGCGTCCTGCCCCCTCGCATCCTGCTTGTCGAGCGCCATCAGTTCCATCAGTTTTTCCTCATTTGCCTCGACGCCCGGCATCTCGCCGGTGATGCGGCCCCGGCGCATGGTGACGATGCGGTCCGACACCGCCAGCACTTCCGGCAGTTCGGATGAGATCATCATCACCGCGATGCCGCGCGCCGCGAGCTGCACCAGGATCTGGTGGACTTCCGCCTTGGCGCCAACATCGACGCCGCGCGTCGGCTCGTCGACGATCAGCACTTTTGGATCGCGCGCCAGCCAGCGCGCCAGGATCACCTTCTGCTGGTTGCCGCCCGACAGGCCCTCGATCGCCTGTTCGGCCGACGCCATGCGGATCGACAGCATTTTGCGGAAACCCGACAGCGCGTCGCGCTCGCGCCGCTCGGCCATGAAACCGAAACCGTTGCTGAACCGCCCGAGCGAAGCGACGGAGAAATTCGGCAATATGCCGAGCGCGGCAAAGATCGCCTGGTGCTTGCGGTCCTCCGGCACAAGGCCGATGCCGAGCGCGATGGCGTCGGCGGGTGAAGCCGGCGCGATTTGCTTGCCGTCGAGCGTGATCGTGCCCGCCGCGATGCGGTCGGCGCCGAAGATGACGCGCGCCAGTTCCGTGCGGCCCGAGCCGACGAGGCCGGCGACGCCAAGGATCTCGCCGGCCTTGAGGTCGATGTCGACGCCGTCGAGCACGATGGCATGTGGCGCCTCGGGGTCGCGCACGGTGCGCAAGCCCCGTACGGAAAGCACGACATCGCCGGCCACCGCGCGCTGCACCGGGCGCGCGTAAAGTTCGGACGCGGCACGCCCGACCATCTTTTCGATGATCCGTGGCAACTGGATCGGCCCCCGCTCGCGGTCGAGATGTCCGGCCAGCCTGCCGTCGCGCAGCACCGTCATGCGATCGCAGATGGCCGATGCCTCCTCGAGCCGGTGAGTGACGAACATGATGGCGACCTTGTCCCGGCGCAGCCGGTCCATGATCGACAGCAGCCGCTGCACCTCGGTCTCGGTCAGCGCCGAGGTCGGCTCGTCCATGATGATCAGCCGGCTTTTCAGCGACAGCGCGCGGGCGATCTCGACCAATTGCTGCTCGGCCACCGACAGCGCCGACACCGGCGTCATCGGGTCGATGGTGAGGCCGACACGGGCGATAATGGCGCGGGAGTCCTGCTCCATCTTGCGCCAGCTCACCAGCCCGAGCGGACCGGTCGGCGCACGGCCGATGAAAATATTCTCCGCCACCGTCAGCGTCGGGATCAGGCTGAGTTCCTGGTAGATGGTGACGATGCCGTGCTGCTTGGCATCCTGCGGACGCGCCGGCTGGTAGTCGGCGCCGTCGAAAATGATGCGCCCGCTCGACGGCGGCATGACGCCCGACAGGATTTTGAGAAGCGTCGATTTGCCGGCGCCGTTTTCGCCGAGCAGGCCGAGGATTTCGCCGGGCCTGACCTCGAGCGAGACGTCGCTCAGCGCGGTGACGCCGGCGAAATGCTTGGTGACGCCCTCGACGGCAAGCAGGACGGGTGCGGCTTCAGCTGGCTGCAAGGAGTGCTCCCTGAGACTTGAGATGTCTGCGCTGCCCCTCACCCTCACCCTCTCCCCGTATAGTGACGGGGAGAGGGGGGCGCCAGCGTTGGAGCTTCTCCCTTCTCCCCGTCACTATACGGGGAGAAGGTGCCGGCAGGCGGATGAGGGGCAGCGCCAATGTCGGCGATTGGTCCTGCTCGCAGGACATCACCTCGCCAGCCTGCCCATTATGGCGCCCCTACTTCGTCTCGTTCAGCCTCTCGGCCTTGTCGAGATTGTCCTTGCCGATGACGATCGGCGTCAGCAGCACCAGCTTCTCCTTCGGCTCGGTCTTGCTCTTGGCGTAGGCGACAGCGATCTGCACGGCGGTGCGCGACTGCTGGCCGGGGAATTGTTCGACCGTGCCGGCAAGCTTGCCGTCGCGCACGGCGACCAACGCTTCCGGCAGCGCGTCGAAGCCGTAGATCTTGACGTCGTTGAAGTTGCGCGCGGCACACGCTTCGAGCGCGCCCAGCGCCATGTCGTCATTGGCGCAGATGATGGCGTCCGGCTTGCCGTTGGCGGCAAGGCCGGCTTCCGTCACCGACAGCGCCTCGGCGCGGGCGAAGTTGGCGGTCTGCTCGAAGATGATCTGGTACTTGTCCTTCACGGGATCGAGCACATTGTGCACGCCCTTGTTGCGGTCGATCGCCGGGCCCGCGCCCGGCTGGCCCTGCAGGTGGAACAGCTTCGCGCCATTGGGGAATGCCGCCACCACGGCCTGCGCTTCCGCCTCGCCGCCCTTGACGTTGTCGGCGCCGACATGGGCAAGGATGCCCTGGACGCCATCGACGCGGCGGTCGATCGTCACCACGGGAACGCCGGCCTTGACCGCTTCCTCGATGGCCGGCGCCAGAGCGTTGACGTCGAGCGGCGAAATGACGATGGCATTGACCTTCTGCACCAGGGCCGCTTCGATGTCGGCGGTCTGCTTGGTGGCCGAATTCTGGCCGTCGCTCTCGGTCAGGTTGACACCTTGCGCCTGCGCCTCGGCCTTGATCTCGTTCAGCATGTGCACGAAGAACGGAAAGCCGAGATTGGGCACCGAGCCCAGTATGGTCAGCTTGTCCTCGGCGAACGCCGAACGTGCGGCCAGCACCAAGGCGCCCGCGGCCACGGACGTCATCAGGAATTCACGTCTGTTCATGGGTGATCCTCCTCCACAAGAACGCATGGCCCCGGAAACCGGGACCGGTTTCAGGAAGGATCATGCGTCGGTTCAAAGTGTTGGAGCATCCTCCTTGCGCCCGATGGCGCATGCCGCTCCAGCTGACGGCCGCTTAAAATTCCTCCGATCGGCGTCAGCAACAGGATGCTAACCCAGGGTCAACCATCTGTGCAACATCGATATAACAGGGCCGGACAGTGAATTATCGGAATTGTCGGAATTTTGAATTTTGGCACCCCGCCCTTTCGCCGAACGGTCGAGATCGGCGGCGCCGCGGCCGGAGCGCTTCACTTCCATTCTTTCGATCGTGCGCTACCTTGGAATCCGCTCGGGCTTTCGAACCCGCGACTTCGAAATTGCACGTTGGAGAACTGCATGAAACCGCATCATCTGCCATATGCTCGCATCGCTTGATGGCAGTCTCCATCCGAGCCGCTACACCACAAGCCCGGACGGAACCCGGGCCGAATGGTCAGGCGTCTATGAACAGGTCCACGGCGATCTCGAAGGCGACGCCTGGATCGTCGGCCGTGTCACCATGGCCGAGATGAGCAGGGCCGACGCGCACCCGCCGGCGCAAGCCGGCAAGGTCAAGCGGCCGCATCATTTCGCCCGACGCGACGTGGGCCGCTTCGCCGTGGCGCTCGATGCCTCTGGCAAGCTCCATTTTTCCAAGTCAGACATCGGCGGCGACCATGTCGTGGTGCTGCTTGGCCACGGCGTCGCCGACAGCCATCTGGCCGAGCTTGCCGGCGACGGGGTGTCCTATATCGTCTCGGAGACGACGGACATCGATCTCGCCGCCATGACCGACGTGCTCGGGCGTGAATTCGGCATCCGCCGGCTGTTGCTCGAAGGCGGCGCCGGCATCAACGGCTCCTTCTTCGCGGCGGGCCTCGTCGATGAACTCAGCCTTCTCGTTGCCCCCGCGCTCGATGCGCGGGCGGCAAACCAGGGTTTTGTCGAGTTCGGCGGGAGCGGCCTCGCCGGAAAGGTCCAGTTGTCCCTCACCGACTGCAAAGCCCTCGCGCACGGTCTCGTCCATTTGCGCTACGCCGTCACCTCCGGCTGAAGCGGATTTATAAGAGCATCAGTATCGCATCGCATCGAGATCGGCGATCAGCGTCGGCCCGGTCGGATGCCAGCCGAGCCGTGCCTGGGTCAGCGCGCTGGAGGCCGGCAGGTCCATGGGGGCAAACATCGCCATCCAGCCGAAATGCTCCGCCGCCTGTTCAAGCGCTATCGAAACGACCGGCACGTTGAGGCCCCGCCCGATCGCCTCGGCGATGGCGCGCACCTCGACGCCTTCCTCGCCGACGGCGTGATAGCGCGCGCCGGCCTGCCGCTTTTCCACGGCGAGCCGGAAAAGGCGCGCCGCGTCGAGAACATGGCCCGCCGAAAAGCGGTTGCGGCCTTCGCCGACATAGGCCGAGACGCCTTTCTGGCGTGCGATCTCGATCAGCGGCGTGATCAGCCCTTGCTTGACCGTATCGTGGACCTGCGGCAGGCGCACCACGGACACGTTGATGCCGGCCTCCAGCAAGTCGTTGCCCGCGAGTTCCGAGGCGATGCGCGGATTGCCGTGGCTGGGATTGAAGACGTCCTCGACCGCCAGTTCGCCATGTCCGGGACTGCCCATACCGACGCCGGATGTGATCACCAGCGGCCGGTCGGAGCCGGCGAGTGCCGAGCCGAGAGCCGCGATGACGCGCCTGTCCTTTTCGCAATTCTCGACAAACCGCGAAAAATCATGGTCGAACGCGGTGTGGATGACGGCTTCCACCTTCGCCGCGCCGTCGCGCAAGCCCTCGGGATCCTCGAGGGTTCCGCGATGGACCTCCGCGCCTGCCGCGACGAGCGCCCCCGCGCCGGCGTCGGAGCGGGTCACGCCAATCACCTGATGGCCCGCCTTGATGAGTTCGGGAACAAGCGCCGAACCGATGAAGCCGGTCGCGCCGGTGAGAAGGATACGCATGCAAAATCTCCTGCACAGTTGCAGGCGCAGTATCCCCGATCTATTATTCCATTAAAGTAGTGACCTTATCGTGGTATAATTGCTAATAGGATCGGCCATGCCCATTCATCCCGCCGGCACGCTCGCGGCCTTCCTGAAGGACCGGCGCAGCCGGCTCGATCCGGCGTCGTTCGGCTTTTCCGGGCGCAGGCGCACGCCGGGGCTGCGCCGCGAAGAGGTCGCGCAGCGCGCCAACATAAGCCCGACCTGGTACACATGGCTGGAGCAGGGCCGTGGCGGCGCACCCTCGGCCGATGTGCTGAACCGGATCGCCAAGGGACTGCTTCTGACCGAGGCGGAACGCGAACACCTTTTCATGCTCGGGCTGGGGCGCCCGCCGGAGGTCCGCTACATCGGGGCCGACGGCGTCAGCCCTCGCCTCCAGCGCCTGCTCGACACGCTCGATGCCAGCCCAGCTCTGATCAAGACGGCCACCTGGGATGTCGTTGCCTGGAACCGCGCCGCCGAAGTGGTGCTGACCGACTACGGCGCCCTGCCCGCCGGCCAGCGCAACATCCTGCGCTTCATGTTCCGCAGTCCCACTATCCGCGCCAAGCAACACGATTGGGAAAACCTCGCCCGTTTCGTGGTGGGCGCGTTCCGGGCCGATGCGGCGCGCGCCGGCGCAGTGTCCGAGGTCACCCAGCTGGTCGACGAACTCTGCAGCGTCAGCCCGGAATTCGCCGCCCTGTGGCAGGAAAACGACGTGCTCAGCCACGGCGACGGGACAAAGCGCCTGAAACATCCGGAACTCGGCGACATCGAGCTGGAATACTCGGCCTTCGCGGTCGACGGCCGGCCGGATCTGAGCATGATCGTCTACAACCCGCTGGACGGTGCGATCGCCGACCGTATCCGCGACCTCGCCCGGCGTCCCAAGGCGCAAAAGCCGCAGGACAGCCAGACATCGCGATGATACCCGGCCGATCTATCGTCGAAGCCACGCCAGGGGACAGGAGACCGCATGAACGAGCAGCGTGTCCACCAGATTTTCGAGGTCAGCCTGCTGCTGAAGGGCGCACATGCGCTGGTCGAATGCGTCGGCGGCCTGCTGCTCGCTTTTGTCAGCACCAGCACGATCGTGTCGCTGGTGAACAGGCTGACACAGGAAGAGCTGACCGAGGACCCGAACGATTTCATCGCCAGCCATCTGATGCACGCCGCGAGCCATTTCTCCGTCGGCACGCAGCATTTCTACGCGTTCTACCTGCTCAGCCACGGCCTTATCAAGATTGCCCTGGTAGTGGGCCTGCTGAGAGGCAAGCTATGGGCCTATCCGGCCTCGCTGGTCGCCTTGCTGCTGTTCATCGTCTACCAACTCTACCGCTTCAGCTATACCCATTCGGCGGGGCTGATCGTGCTCACCCTGTTCGATCTCATCGTCATCTGGCTGATCTGGCATGAGTACCGCCTCGTTCGGCGGCACGAGGTGGCAGGCCGCTAGAGGCGCCCGCCGAATCATCCCGACCACGATCGGCCGTCCGCATCGACAGTGGGGCAATACATCTTGCGCAAAATTCGTGCTTCCCTGCGTATTACCCTACGATAGCCACTACAACCGCCGGCCGCGCGCGGCCCTTGCCAGAAGCGAGCTTTGGTTTGAGGATTTTGAATGCGGCAAGACAATGGGCGCGGGCCATCAGGCGTGATGTCGTCGCCCTCTGGCTTGCCGCCCGCGACCCGCGCGTACCCTGGCATGCCAAGGCGGTTGCCGGTGCGGTCGCCGCCTACGCGCTGAGCCCCATTGACCTGATCCCCGACTTCATTCCGATCATCGGCTATCTGGACGACCTCATCATTGTGCCGCTGGGGATCATGCTGGCGGTCAAGCTGGTGCCGGTTGATCTGATGCGGGAATTCCGGGATGAAGCGACCCGACGCGCCAAGCCGGTAAGCAAGGCCGGCCTGATATTCATGATCGCGGTCTGGATAGTCGCGGCAGCGGCGTTGCTCTGGCTATTCTGGCCGACTCACCCGGCTTAGATTCAAACTGACCCGTTACCTCCGGTCATTGCGATGGCTCCGGCGCCAGGACCAGCCCGATCTCCCCGCCGCCTGCGCGGCGTGGCGGCGTACGGTGGCAAGGTCGAGCACGCTGTAGGTGGTCGCCACATAGGGTACGGTGAGTGCCGCGACCGAGTGGCCGAACGGCCCGATGACCGGAAAGGCAAGATCGATGACGCCCGGCTGCAGCCCGTCAGCCATCTCTTCATGGCCGGCGGCGCGGATGCGGGCGAGCGCCTCCAGAAGACCAGCTTCGACAGACTTTCAAGCGCCGACCAGGCCCTCGTCACCGCTGCCGCCGAGGCGCGCGACAAGGCCTACACGCCTTACTCCAATCACAAGGTCGGCTCGGCCGTGCGCACCGCGTCGGGTCGGCTGTTTTCCGCCTGCAATGTCGAAATCGTCACCTTGCAGCAATCGGTGCATGCCGAGCGCAACGCGGTGAGCAGATGGCGGCGGCGGGCGAGCGGCAGATCGAGGCCATTGTCTGCCACGGCCCCTATTCAGGCGTGCCATGCGCCGAATGCCGGCAGGTGATCTGGGAGTTCTGCTGCGACGATCCCGACGTCAAGATCATCGGCTCGACGCTCGATGGCGAGATCGAACTGATGACCATTGGCGAAATCTATCCGAGCCCCTACGGTCCGGGCACCAAGGGCATCGACTCGCGCAAGTTCCGAGGCCGAAATAAAGCTCAGACGAGCCGCTTGCCGGCGTCACCATCCCCTTTGGTGAACGGGCCGATGGCCGGACTGGAAGGAATCGAGCACCGCCAACCCAATCCGCATCCATGGATGCCAATGCCCGAATGCGGCATCAGCCAGGATCACCGACGGATCAAGCGCCACCGCACGAAATGCATGCGAAGCTGACATTTGAAGGAACATAAGTCAGGCAAGAAGCTTAGTAGCCATGAGCATGCGTGGCGTTCAATTGTTCACCAAAGCGGCCAGGCGGGATCGCCTATCCGAAGGTCCCGCGAAGAGCGAAGACATCGCCAAAAGAATTTTGAGCACGGCAGAAAAAGTTTCAAATCAAAATACCGGAGCCTCGGCGGTCGAAAATGACTTAACGCGCAACGACATCGGGGACTCTCAAGGGGATCGCAAAAAAAATCATCCGATCGTGGCAGTCTTCGACAGCGATTTTTTCCCCGTCCTGCTGCTCCTTGCCATTTATACCCTCGCTGTATTCGCCGCGACCTTCGCCGTGTTTCTTTGGTGGGTGGGCATACTATAGGGTGATCGAGCCCACAATCCGGTGTCCTGCAACAGGCGCCCGCCTCGCACTGGGCGGGGAGATTTCGTATCATTCCCTGTGTTCGAACACTGCCCCGTAGTGATACGGCGGTAGATCAACCATTCGCAAAAGCTGGAAACCATTGGCCTCCAAAACCGCCACCACAGCTTCGGGTGACATGCGCATCTCTGTCCCGGGGCCGCGCGGCTTGCCAAGCACGGTCGTCTGCTCTCGCGGCCGCTGATGCCAATTGACGAGCGCAAACAGACCGCGCGGCTTGAGCACACGGGCCACGACTTTGATAAGGGCTGGCTTGTCGGGCACGCCGTGGAAGGTGTTGGCCATCAGCACAAAATCGATTTTTTCAGGCACAAGTTCCGCAACTTCGCCGGCATCCGCAACAATCCATTCCAGGACCGAAACGCCGCGCCGCTTCACTTCGGCCCTGGCCGCCACGATCATGTCCGGGTCGAGGTCGAGCCCATAGACGCGGCCACCGACGATTTTCGCAAGCGCAGCGGTGAAATAGCCATCGCCGCAGCACAGATCCAGTGCCGTCATGCCGGGCTCGATACCTAACGACAGCAAAAGACCCGACGGCTCTGGCCAAAGCACCTCCCACCAATCTCGGTCAGGCATGGAGGTGGAGGGAAACGTTCCAGTCATCGGGCGGAAGCTTTTGAATTGTGCTGCGGAGCAGTGTCGACCCGCAAGCCGCCAAAGGCAATGACGCCATCGCCGATGGCGTCGACTGGCGCAAGTTCCGAGACCGACCGAAACAGGGACTCAGACAACCCGCTTGCCGCCGGGGCCGACGACGATCTCGCCGTCCTCCTTGGTGAACGGGCCGATGTCGGGGTTGGGCAGGAAATCGAGCACCGCCTCGGACGGCCGGGCCAGGATGACACCGAGCGGGCTGACCACGATCGGCCGGTTGATCAGGATCGGGTGCGCCAGCATGAAATCGAGGATCTCGTCGTCGCTCCACTTGGGATCGCCGAGGCCGAGTTCGGCATAAGGCGTGCCCTTCTCGCGCAACAACTCGCGCGGCGTCATCGCCATCGCCTCGAGCAATTCGATAAGCCTGCCGCGCGACGGCGGCGTCTTCAGATACTCGATCACCTGCGGCTCCTCGCCGGACTGGCGGATGATCGCCAGCGTGTTGCGCGACGTGCCGCAGTCGGGGTTGTGATAGATGGTGATGGTCATGGCGCGGCTTTCATCCGGGTAAGGGTTCTGGGGTCCGCCAGCAGCCAGCCTGCCAGCGACAGCGCAAGCAGCGCACCTGCCAATTCCGCGGCTATGAAGGCCGGGACATCGGATGGCCGGATTCCGGCAAACGTATTCGAGAAGGCGCGGGCGATGGCCACCGCCGGATTGGCGAACGAGGTCGAGGCCGTGAACCAGTAGGCGGCGGTGATGTAGAGCCCGACCAGCCAGGGGATGGCATCGTCCCGGAAGCGCAGGCCGGCAAGGACGGTGAAGACCAGGCCAAAGGTCGCGACCAGTTCGGCCAGCCACTGCCCATGCCCGCTTCGCACCGTTGCCGAAATCTCCAGCAATGGCAGTTCGAACATGGCATGCGCCACCAGCGTGCCGACGAGGCCGCCGAGGACCTGCATGGCGACGTAAGCCAGCGCCGCGAACCAGTCGATTTCGCGCCGCAGCGCAAAAACCAGTGTGACCGCCGGGTTGAAATGGGCGCCGGAGACCGGTCCAAGCGTTGCGATAAGCACCACCAGCATGGCGCCGGTTGGCATCGTGTTGGCAAGCAGCGAAAGCGCGGCGTCACCGGTCAGCCGACTGGCCATGATGCCCGAGCCGACCACCGTGGCAACCAGCATGGCGGTGCCCAGCGCCTCGGCCGCGAGACGGCGTCGAAGGTCGGTCATGGCTCCCACCTCAACATTGCAGGTCACGGCCTGGATGATCGGCTGGCAAAGCTCCGGCTGGCCGTTGCAGCAATCCTCCATCAGATAGGCCAGGAGGTCGCGAAACCCGGTCATGTCGGCGGTGTAGCGAATGCTGCGCCCCTCGCGTTCGGCATGCACCAGCCCGGCTTGACCGAGGGTCTTCAAATGCGCCGACATGGTGTTCTGCACCGCGCCCAGCCGCGTGGCGATCTCGCCTGCCGGCGTCCCCTCGGGCCCGGCGCGAACCAACAGCCGGAACACCTCCAGCCTAGTTTCCTGGCCGAGCGCGGCGAGCGCCAGCAATGCCGCTGTCTTGTCCATCAATCCATTTATCCAGATTTATGGATTAATCGCAGCCGACCATGACAAGCCTGTGACAGCCTCACGGCTTGCGCGCGGAACCGGTCGAGCGTGGCTCGCTGAGATGCGGGCGCCAGCCATGCACGCGGTCCCGTCCCGCGGCCTTGGCGCCGTACAGCGCCTCGTCGGCGCGCCTGATGAGATCGGCGATCTCGATCGCCGCGCCGCCCTCGAAGGTACCGACGCCGATGCTGACGGTGACGATGCCCTTTTCGCTGCCAGGATGGGCGAGCGCGAGGTCGCGCACCTTGCTCCTGAGGCTTTCGGCAATGACGAAGGCGCCTCTCGCGTCGGTTTCAGGCAGGATGAGCGCGAACTCCTCGCCGCCATAGCGGGCTGCCGCGTCGACCGGCCGGCGGGCCGTCGCCTCGATGCAGCGGCTGACGGCGCGCAGGCATTCGTCACCCGCCGGATGGCCGTAATGATCGTTGAACCGCTTGAACCAGTCGACGTCGATGATGAGCAGGCTGAGCGGTTTCATGTTGCGCCGGCAGCGGGCGAACTCGCGCGACAGCGCGTCGTTGAAGGCCCGCCGCGTCAAGAGTTCGGTCAGCCCGTCGCGATGCGCCAGCAGATTCAGCTTCTCGTTGGCCGTCAGCAATTCAGCCTCGACTTGCTTGGCCTCGGTGATGTCGGAAAACACGCTGAGGCTTCCGCCGTCCCCGGTCGGCCGGGTCCGCACGTCCAGCCAGCGCCCGTCGGCGAGCCGCACCTGGCGGTGGCTGGCAAGCGTCTGCGAGGCCATCACGTCGGCGATCCAGTCCTCGACCGCCTCCGGCGGCGTGATCCCTTCGCCGCGCGCCGCCGAGGCGCGCAAGATATCGCGATGGTCGGCACCAGGCACCCTGATGTCGGCCGTCTTCGGAAACATGGCGCGGTACCGGGCGTTGCACAGCACCAGCATGCCGTCGGGGTCGAACATCACCAGGCCATCGGCCATGTGCGTCAGCGCGTCTCCGAGCCTCGCCTGGCTTTCCGCCAGCTCGGTCTCCAGCTGCTTGCGTATGGTGATGTCACGGTTGTGTGTGATCAGCCCGACGACCGCCCCGGTCTTGTCGCGAAACGGCGCCTTCAGGGTCGCCAGCCAGCCATCGGTCCCGTCCGCGTGGTGCAGGCGCTGTTCGATGGTGGAGGAGACGCCGGACGCCAGCACGGCAAGCTCGTCCTCGCGGAATTCCTGCGCCGTTTCGCGCGGATAGAAGTCGAAATCCGTCTTGCCGATCAGCGCCCTGGCATCAGGCGCATGCATCAGCTCGGCGGTTGCCGGATTGGCGATGATGAACCGCCCGTCGAGGTCCTTGACGTTGAGGCAGTCGGGCAAGGTCTCCACCACGGCCTTGAAGATGCGCCTGGACTGCAACGCTTCGAGACGACGCCGCTCCTGGTGGAGCGCAAGCCCCGACATCGCCACCGAGACGAAGATGAGCAGGGCGGAAGGCAGCGCCACCTCCGGCAGAACGATCTGCAGGACGGCTCGCGGCAGGACGGAGAGGCCAAGCAGCGATCCGGCAGCGGCCGCCGCGCCAAGGATCATGATATCGGCCATGCCGGGCGGGCGGCCCCTGAGGGCAAGATTGCCGGCAATGCCAATCAGCATGGTGGCCGCGATCCCGACCGCGCCGGCAAAGGCGCCTATGCCGCCCTCGAAAGTCCGGAACGCTCCGGCCATGACCCCGGCGACGATGCCGGCGACAGGACCGCCGAAGAAGCCGGCAAGCCCGATCATCGTCGTCCTGAGGTCGACCAGGACACCCGGCTGCAACTGCATGGGGGTCAGCATCAGGATGATGGCACCGGCGCCCATCAGCAGGCCGAAGGCCACCGCCTTCGCCATGGCCGGCCTGCGGTCCAGCCACACATGCGTGTGGATCCAGACCGAAACGAACATCGCAACGACCGCGAGATTGGCCAGCAATTCGGACCAGGGCGAACCCATCGCGCGCCTTTCCTCTTACCGGGCTTTCGCCGTATCGCCTCCTCGATAGACCCTCAATGACAACAAAGTGTTACATCGGGTATTTGACCTCCGGCGGAAGAGACAAGCATGCGGCGGCATGCCTGTTGTAATCACCCCCATCGCATCGTGCCGACGAAATCGATGAAGGCGCGCAGCGGCGCCGGGATGAGGCGGCGGCCGGGATAGTAGAGGAACGGGCCTGAAAACTCCTGCCACCAGGGCTCCAGCACCGGTTCCAGCCTGCCGTCGTCGAAATAGGGACGCAGCCAGTCCTCGAACAGCGAGACGATACCGCCGCCGGCGACCGCCACCTCGAGCGCGAGCGACATCGCGGTGCCGGTGCTGACCAGCAGCGGGCCGGTCGGGTCGACGCTCACCACCTCGCCGTCGCGCTCGAACTCCCAGGGCGGCGTCACGCCGCTGGCGAAGCGGCCGCGCAGGCAGGCGTGATCGAGCAGGTCGCGCGGATGGCCGGGCCGGCCGTGCCGGTCGAGATAGGCTGGCGCGGCGGCGGTGGCGAAACGCTGTCGGCGCGGGCCGATCGGCACGGCGATCATGTCCTGCTCCAGCCGCTCGTCATAGCGGATGCCGGCATCGCAGCCGCTCGCCAGTATGTCGACGAAACTGTCCTCGGCGGTCACTTCCAGCCGAATGTCGGGATAGGCGGCGAGGAAGGGCGGCAACAGGCGCGGCAGTACCAGTTTCGCGGCGACGACCGGCACGTTGAGCCGCAGCGTGCCGGCCGCACGGCCGCGAAAGCCGTTGACCACGTCGAGCGCCGCCTCGACCTCGCCGAGTGCCGGGCCGAGCCGTTCGAGCAGCCGCGCGCCGGCCTCGGTGGGCGCGACGCTGCGCGTGGTGCGGTTGAGGAGCCGCACGCCGAGCCCGCTCTCCAGCCGCCGCACCGTCTCGCTGAGGCTGGAGGCACTGACGCCGCTCACCCGGGCCGCTTCGCGAAAGCCGCCGGCGCGCGCCACCGCCATGAACGCCTGGAGGTCACCGAGATCCGCCGCCATTGTTCGCTCTTCCGCACAGGGTGTACCGATTGCACCATATTATCGTGCAGATGCTCGAAGTCTATATTGGGCCGATCCAAAAGGAGATGAGACCATGACCGACATCAGCAAGGCCGGAACTTACAAACTCGGCGACCGCACCGTGAAGCGACTGGGCTACGGCGCCATGCAACTGGCCGGACCCGGCGTGTTCGGCCCGCCGAAGGACCGCGACGCGGCGATCGCCGTGCTGCGCGAGGCTATCGCCAGCGGCGTCGACCACATCGACACCAGCGATTTCTACGGCCCGCACGTCACCAACCAGATCATCCGCGAGGCGCTGCATCCCTACCCCGCCAACCTCACCATCGTCACCAAGGTCGGCGCCCGGCGCGACGACAAGGGCGCGTGGCTTCCGGCCTTCGCGCCGGACGAGCTCAGGCAGGCGGTGCACGATAACATGCGCAATCTCGGCCTCGATGTGATCGAGGTCGTCAACTTCCGCCGCCATGACGGCCTGCATGAACCATCCGAAGGTTCGATAGCGAAGGAAGTGACGGTTCTGGCTGAACTGCAGCGGCAGGGCCTGGTCAAGCATATCGGGCTGAGCAACGTCACCCTCGCCCAGGTCGAGGAGGCGCGCCGCATCGTCCCGATCGTATGCGTGCAGAACCTCTACAACATCGCCCACCGCAACGACGACGCGCTGATCGATGCTCTTGGTGCCGACGGCATCGCCTATGTGCCGTTCTTCCCGCTCGGCGGCTTCACGCCGCTGCAGTCGGACACGCTGGCCAATGTCGCTCGCAAACTCGGCGCGACGCCCATGCAGGTGGCGCTCGCCTGGCTCCTGCGCCGCGCGCCCAACATCCTGCTCATCCCCGGCACCTCCTCGGTCGGCCATCTCCGGGAAAACCTGGCGGCCGCGGACCTCGACCTGCCGGCCGACGCACTTGCTGTGCTGAACGGCATCGCGAACGAGAAAGCAGCCGCCTGAGGCAATGCGACCCGCCTTCTCCCTTGCCGGGAGAAGGCGACGCCATGTCTTGCACACGCCTCGCCGCTCATGCCATCAGTCGGCCCACCAACACCGGCGATCGGCATGCCACGACCAGGAACACCAAACAGCGGCGGGCGACCCGCCCCGCCAGGCGTCAGCCTGAACCGCGCGATCTCAAAGCTCGGCCTGTGCTCGCGCACGCAGGCGCAGGTGCTGATTGCCGAGGGCCGCGTGCGTGTCGGCGGCAAGGTGGTGCGCGATCCCGAGCAGCGCGTGGACATGAACCGCGACAAGATCAGCGTCGACGGCGAAGAGGTCGTCGCCGAGCGCAAGGTCTACCTGATGCTCAACAAGCCGCGCGGACTGGTCACCACCCGCGACGACCCGCAGCAGCGCGGCACCGTCTATGCCTGCCTCGAAGGGCTCGACCTGCCCTTCGTCTCGCCGGTCGGCCGCCTCGACAAGGCGAGCGAAGGCCTGCTCCTGATGACCAACGACACCCGCTTCGCCAACCGGCTGATGGACCCGGCTTCGCATCTGCCCAAGACCTATCATGTGCAGGTCGGCATGGTGCCGAACGACGCGATGCTGGACGCGCTGCGCGTAGGGGTGACCGTCGATGGCGAGACCCTGACGGCGAGCTCGATCGCGCTTTTGCGCAGCGGCGGCCGCACCGCCTGGCTGGAAATCGTGCTCGACGAAGGCAAAAACCGACACATCCGCCGCCTGCTTTCAGCGCACGGCATCGAGGTCAAGCGCCTCATCCGCATCGCCATCGGCCGGCTGCCGCTGGGCGACCTCGCCAAGGGCACCGCGCGGCATTTGACGCAGGAGGAATTGGTGCTGGTGGGTGGTGAACAAGCCTCCCCCGCCAGGCTGGAATTGCGTTAAAACAAGGGAATGGAGCGATTCGGCGTTTCCATGAAACAATGAACCGCTCCTGACCAAATCAGGCCTTGTTGGTGATCCACATGGTGGGCGCGCCGACCACGCCGGCGCTCGCCATCGCTTCTTTCAATTTTGGATTTTCGATGAAGGCGCGCGCGTCGGCGGCACTGGCGAAGTCATGGGTCACGGTGACGTCGTTGGGATTGTCCGCCGCCTGGTAGACGCTCTCAGCCTTTACGCCGCTGGCCTTCTGAACCGGGGCGAACGCGTCATAGACCTTGCGCCATGCCTTGTAATCGGACACGGCATGTCTCACGAACAGTGTCGTCATCATCCATTCCTTCCAGGCTGTTGTTGACGTTGCGCCCAAGCGATCGGCGATGGGCCTTCCAGTCTATTGCCCCAATCCTGGCTTTGGCAAACAGGCGAATGAATGACAGCCGGGCCGTCTCCTGACGGAAAGCTGTCAGGAGGCCTGGCCTATAGATCGATCAGGAGCCGGTCGCGGCTTCAGCGATCAAGGAGCCAAAGCGATGAATTTCGTCTCTGTCCGCATCATCACCTCGGATGTTCAGCGCCTCGTGCGCTTCTACGGCGAGATCACCGGCATGCCGGTGACGGTGTACACCGAAGACTTCGCCGAACTGGCGACGCCGGCCTGCACGCTGGCGATCGGCAGCACGCGCACCTTGATGCTGTTCGGCGGCGACATCGCCCGCCCCGCCGACAACCACACCGCCATCATCGAATTCCGCGTCGCCGACGTCGATGCCGAGTTCGCCCGCCTGTCGGACGTCATCAAGGCCACGACCGTGCAGGAGCCGACCACCATGCCCTGGGGCAACCGCTCGTTGCTGTTTCGCGATCCCGACGGCAATCTGGTGAATTTCTTCACGCCCGTGACCGCCGAGGCGATCCGGAAGTTCGACAAATAGAGCGCCCTACTTCAGGTTCCACTTGCGCGCGACCGGCTCGCCGAGGTCGTGCTCGTAGCCGAGCACGCTGATGCTGGCCGTGTCGAGCACGAACAGCGCTCCGCCTTCCGGCGGCAGGCCGAGCCAGCGGGCGGCGAGCACGCGCAGGAAATGCGCGCTGGAAAAGATCAGTATGTCGGCATTGGCCTTGCGCAGGCGGTCGACGATCTTGTCGGCACGGGCGCCGACATCGGCCGCCATCTCGCCTTGCGGGCAACCGTCGCGAAAGACGTTCCAGCCGGGCCGCTCGGCCAGGATATCGTTGGTCGTGCGCCCTTCATAGGCGCCGTAATCCCACTCCTGCAAATCGTCCATCTTGACGCTCCGCGCCCCAAAGCCGGCAAGCACGCTGGTGTTGTAGGCGCGCTGCGAGGGGCTCGACCATACGGCCGAAAACGTCAGGCCTTTCAGCCGCTCCGCCACGGCCCGCGCGGCCGCCTCGCCGGCCGGCGTCAGCGGCATGTCGGTGCGGCCGGTGTGCTGCCCCGAAAGGCTCCACGCCGTCTCGCCATGCCGGACCAGGTGGATTTGGGGTAGCGCGCTGCTCATCCGCTCGGCCTTTCGTTGTGTCGGGCCAAGCTGTAGCGGTCCGCACGGCACGGGGAAAGTCCCGGCAGCAACGACACCCGCTTCAGCGCCGCTTCGCCGCCCGTTCGTGCGGCTTCGGTCGAGGCGGCATCTGCCGAATCTCCGCCCGTGGGCCCGCCGCCAGCGCCGGCCCGGCGGCGGGCACGACGATTTCGGGATCGGCCTTGCGGCGCCAGAACCACCTGAGATGGCTGAACCGGCTGAGATAGATGTAGATGACGGGCGTGGTGTAGAGCGTCAGGAACTGCGACAGCAGCAAGCCGCCGACAATGGCGATGCCCAGCGGCCGGCGAAGTTCGGAGCCGGCGCCGCTGCCCAGCGCCAGTGGCAGGCCGCCAAGCAGCGCCGCCATCGTCGTCATCATGATCGGCCGGAAGCGCAGCACGCAGGCCTCGTAGATGGCATCTTCCGCCGACAGGTTCCGCCGTCGCTCGCCCTCGAGCGCGAAGTCGATCATCATGATCGCGTTCTTCTTGACGATGCCGACGAGCAGGATGACGCCGATCAGGGCGATCAGCGAGAAATCATAGCCGAGCGCCATCAGCGCCAGGAAGGCGCCGACGCCCGCCGACGGCAGCGTCGACAGGATGGTGAGCGGGTGCACGAAGCTCTCATAGAGAATACCGAGCACGATATAGACGGCGATGATCGCCGCCAGGATCAGATAGGGCTGGTTGGCCAGCGACGACTGGAACACCTTGGCCGAGCCCTGGTAGCGCGTCGTCAGCGTCGGCGGCAGGATCATCGATCGTTCGAGCTTCTGGATGGCTGAAATGGCGTCGCCGAGCGAATGGCCGGCCGCCAGGTTGAATGACAGCGTCACCGCCGGGAACTGATCCTGGTGGTTGATCGTCAGCGGCGACACCGACGTCTCGTAATGCGCCAGCGCCGACAACGGCACCATCTGCCCGCTGGTGCTGGAGCGCACGAACAGGCGCGCCAGCGCCGACGCATCCTCCTGGAAGCGCGGCTGCAGCTCGATCACCACATGGTGCTGGTCGAGCTGGGTGAAGATCGTCGCCACCTGGCGCTGGCCGAAAGCGTCATACAGCGTGTCGTCCACGGCCTGCGGGGTGATGCCGAGCTGGCCGATCAGATCGCGGTCGATCTTGAGCGTCATCCTGGGCGCGCTCGCCTGCAAATCCCCCGTCACGTCCTGCAACTCGGGCAGGGTCTGCAGCTTGGACAGCATGATCGGCGCCCATTTGAACAGCTCGTTCACATCGGGATCCTGCAGCGTGTACTGGTACTGCGTCTTGCTGACCCGTGCGCCGATCTGCACGTCCTGCCGGGCTTGGCCGAACAGGGCGATGCCTTCCACCTTGGCCGCCGCCTTGCGCAGACGGTTGATCACCTGCGTCGCCGTCGCATGACGTTCGCTCAGCGGCTTGAGGTCAATCATCAGCCGGCCGCTGTTCACGGTCGGGTTGGCGCCGACCCAGTAATAGACGGTCTGCACATCGGGATCGGCGGTCACCACCTTGGCCAGTTCGTGCTGGCGCCGCACCATGGCGTCGTAGGAGATGTCCTGGGCTGCCTCGGAAGAACCGGAAATGGTGCCATTGTCCTGCTGCGGGAAGAAACCCTTCGGGATGATTTGGTAGAGATAGAAGGTGGCGCCGAGCGTCGCCGCCATGAACAGCAACATCACCGGCTTGTGGCGCAGCACCCAGCGCAAGCCGACCTCATAGACGTACAGCATGCCATTGAAGGCTGCTTCAAGGGCCCGCGACGCGATGTTCTCGCGGGCATCGCGGTCGATCGGTTTCAAGAGCCGGCCGCACATCATCGGCGTCAGCGTCAGCGAAATCAGGCCCGACATCATGATGGCGATGCTGACGGCGACCGCGAATTCGCGGAACAGCCGGCCGATCAGCCCACCCATCAGAAGCAGCGGGATGAAGACGGCGACCAGCGACAGCGTCATCGAGATGATGGTGAAGCCGATTTCGCGCGATCCGCCCAGCGCCGCCTGTAGCGGCGCTTCGCCATTCTCGATGTGGCGGATTATGTTCTCCACCATGACGATGGCGTCGTCGATGATGAAGCCGACCGCAATGGTCAGCGCCATCAGCGAGACGTTGTCGATCGTGTAGCCGAGCAGATACATCGCCGCGCAGGTGCACAGCAGCGACACAGGAATGGTGATGCTGGGAATGAGCGTGGCGCGCACATGCCGCAGGAACAGGAAGATGACCAGCACGACGAGGCCGATGCTGATCGCCATGGTGAACTGCACCTCGGAGACCGAAGCCCGGATTGTCTGGGTGCGGTCGCCCAGGATCTGCATCTTGACCGAGGGCGGCAGCGTGCGCTGAAGCTCCGGCAGCACGTTCTTGATCAGTTGCACCGTCTGGTTGATGTTGAAGCCGGGCTGCTTGTGGACGTCGATGATGACGGCGCGCTGGCTGCCGAGCCACGCCGCCTGCCTGATATCCTCGACGCCGTCTATGGCCGTGCCGATATCGCTGACCCGGACCGGTGCGCCGTTGCGATAGGCGACGATCACCGAGTTGAAGGCCGCCGCGGTGGACAGCTGGTCGGTGGCGGCCAGCGTCAGCGACTGCCGAGGCCCATCCAGGGTGCCCTTGGGCGCGTTGACGCTGGCTGTCGCTATCGCCGACCGGATGTCCTCCAGGCTGAGCCCGAGCGCGGCCGCCGCCGACGGGTTGACCTGGATGCGCACCGCCGATTTCTGCTCGCCATGGAAGTCGACGAGGCCGACGCCGGTGACCCGCGACAGCTGCAGCGCCAGGTAGTTCTCGACATAGTCGTCGACCTTGTCGATCGGCAGATCGGCGGAGGTGACGGCGATCGACATCAGCTGGGCGTCGGCCGGATTGGCCTTCTCATAGGTCGGCGGGCTGGGGAGGTCCTTCGGCAGATCGCCGCTGGCCGCGCTGATCGCGGTCTGCACATCCTGCGCGGCGCCGTCGAGGGTGCGGTCGAGGTCGAATTCGACCTGGATCGAGGTGCGGCCGAGCGAACTGCTCGAACTGATGGACGTCACGCCCGAAATCAGCCCGAGCTGCCGCTCCAGCGGTGCCGCGACCGTCGTCGCCATCGTCTCGGCGCTGGAGCCCGGCAGGTGGGCAGATATCTGCAGCGTCGGGATGTCGACCTGCGGCACGCCGGCGATCGGCAGCAGGAAATAGGCGACGAGACCCACCAGCGTCACCCCGATGGCCAGCAGCGTGGTGGCGATCGGCCGGATGACGAAGGGCGCGGATATGTTCATGGAGCTAGTTCGCCGCCTGGGCCGGGCCGGTGACGTCGACCACATCTCCCTCCTGGATGCGGTATTGGCCGTCGGTGACGACGGTATCGCCGGGCTGGACGTCCTTCCCGACAACTGCCAGCTCGGCATTCGAATACGGTACCGTCACAGGCCGTTTGACGATGTGCCTGTCCTTGCCGACGATGAAAACATACGTCCCGTCGGGACCGCGCACAATCGCCGTCACCGGGACGGTGACCACCCCGCGCTGCAGATCCGCCTGGACGCGCACATTGACGAATTGTCCCGGCCACAGCCGGTCGTCGGCATTGTCGAAGACGGCGCGTATCCTGATCGTCGCGGTGGCGCCGTTGATCTGGTTGTCGACAACGCTCAGCCGGCCGGAGGCCAGTTGCTGGCCGCCATTGTCCTGCGCGACCACGGCGGCGTTGCCTGCCTTCATCACGGCCTGGATGCGCGGAAGGGCGTCGGACGGAAGCGAGAAATCCACCGCGATCGGGTGGATCTGGCTGATGCGGACGATGCCGCCCGTATCGCTGGCACGGACGATGTTGCCAGCGTCGACCATGTGGATGCCAACCCGTCCATCCAGCGGCGAGCGTATTTGGGTGAAGCCGAGCTGGATCTGCGCGATGTCGATGGCGGCCTGGTCGACCTTGTCGGTCGCCTCGAGCTGCGCCACGGTCGCCTTTGCCGTGTCCAGCACCTGTGTGGAGCCGACGCCCTTGGTGGTCAGGGTCTGCGCCCGGGCGAGGTCGAGCCTGGCATTGGCCAGCGACACGTCGTCCCGCGTCTTGGTGGCCTGCGCCTGCCCGAGCGCCGCCTGCAGGGGCTCCGGGTCGATCTCGGCAAGCAGGTCGCCGGCATGCACATCCTGACCATCGGTGAAGTCGAGCTTGACCAGCTGGCCGTCGATCCGGCTGGTCACGGTCACCGTGCGCAGCGGCGCGACGGAGCCTAGTCCAAGGAGGAACACCGGAACATCGGTCCGGCGCGCCACATCGGCGACAACGGGAATGGCGGCGCCCGCCGCCAGGGCGGAAACCACTGCCGGCCCGCTTCCCATACTCAGGATCAGAAAGCCTAAGGCAATGGCCCCAAGGGTTCGGAAGGCCTTGCGGCGGTCGGCGGTCATGCTCGGTCTCGTCGATCCAGTTGGATGTCCACGATGGACATGCGGCGAGTTCCCTGGCAACCCACAGTCCCGTGACCGCCATCTTGCGGGGCCGACCTTACCGGCGTATCGCCGTCGCCTTACCGATCCGTAAGGTCGTGGAGTTGATGTCCACGCGCTTCGGGATGCCCTCGCCTGGCCCTGATCCGCATCGCGCTGGCCCTGTAAGGGCCTCAGCGGCGCGCCTATATCAGGATCAGCCCTTTTCGGGCTCCCGCCACCCCAGGGGCATCGGCCCTTGCACAACAGGTCAGATCATCATGTACAAACATCTGCTCATCGCCACCGACGGATCGGCACTGGCCGGCAAGGGCGTCGCCCACGGCCTCACGCTGGCCAAGGGTGTCGGCGCCACCGTCACCTTCGTCACCGTCTCGGAACAATTCCCGATCTTCGCCTGGGGCGGCGCCATGGCCGGCTATGCGGCGGGCGATGAATTGGCGGTCTTCCAGGAGGAAGCGCGCAAATACGGCAAGGAGGTTCTCGACAAGTGCAAGGCTTCAGCCGATGCGGCCGGCGTCTCCGCCGAGGTTGTCCATGTCGAGGATAAAAGGCCCGCCGAAGCGATCCTGGAACTGTCGCAGGCCCTGGGTTGCGACCTGATCGTCATGGCCTCGCATGGCCGTCGCGGACTGGGCAGGCTGCTTCTGGGCAGCCAGACGGCGGAAGTGCTCTCCTACACCGAGATCCCGGTGCTGGTGGTGCGCTGATCCGAATGGCGGGATGTCGATCGCCAGGGTGAGGACGGCTTCGCGACTTTTGCAAGCGCCGGCCTCACGGGCTGTATGATGCCCGAGCCGCATCGCCGACGCGCCAAAACCGCCCAAGGCTCGCATAGTTCTTGCGTGGCCCCTTGACGCGCCAGACCTCGGCCCAATCGCCCTGCCCGCGAAAGAAGAAGCGCCCAGCATAGAGATCGGCGCCACACAGATGCCGGACGGTTTGCGCCGCTTTCGCCTCCAGTTCAATGAAGTCGCGGCCATCGGCGTGCAGGATGCGCGTCACCCCCTCGCCCGGCTCGAGCCGGTAGCGTCGGCTTGCAGGCATTTCCTACGAATCCACCCGCATGGTGCCGTGCTCGATGAAGGCGTCTTGCGTCACGATGACCTCGCCAGTGAACCGGTAGGTCGCGCCGGTCAGGTAATCGATGATCGTGCGGCTGACTTTCCAGTCGCCGACCAGACTGTCTCCCCGCTCGATCGGATCAGCCGGGATCGGCAACCATGCTTGTGCGGCGCCGTAGCCCATCATGTCACCGCCAGCACCTTGCCGGTATCGTGCTGGCGCACGAAATCCACGCGTCCGCCGTCCCAATGGTAGCTGTAGTGCCGGCCCTGCACCGGCACGGTGATGACGTCGGGCCAGAAGATGCCGATGCATTGCCCGTCCGGCATTCGCACGCTGTTCCACACCAGCCCGTCGCTGCCCCCTGCCCGCAGCGCCCGCCCTTCCGCCTGCGAGGCGGTGTAGTCGTCGGGGTCGAGCACGCCGGGCACCGCGTTGACGTCATCGAGGTCGCGGTCGACGCTGCCGACGAGCACGCGAAAGTCAGCCGTCCAGCCCGGATCCTCATTGGTGGCGCGCATGAAGTTCTGATGGTGGTGGATGGTCTCGGCCAGCGCCACATTCTCGCTGTCGCCGGCATAGTAGATGCCGTAGCTGCCATCCGAGAAACGGCCGGGCCGCAGCGTCGAACAATGCACGAAGGGCGCCATGACGAAGCTGGCGCCGGGACCGGAAACCCGCCTTGCCGCCGCCACCTTGCCGAGATCGCCGATCTCGAGCCTTATGCGCGGATTGGTCTTCTCCTCGACGGCGGCCAGCGCCTCCCAGTCGCGCGGATCGGCAATGTCCTCGAAGAGGTCGATCGGCGGATGGATGGAGCGGATGATCCGAAAAGTCTGGGGCCAGTGGACGCGGCGCCGGACCGCGAGCCCACTCACCATGCACCACGCTCCGCATCGAGCCATTCGCGCATGGCGGCAAGGTCGGAGATTTCGCCGCGCAGCATCAGGTCGAGCGCCGACTGCCCGCCGAAAGTGGCGTTCGGCTTGCGGATCCACGCATAGCCGCGCGCCGGCTCCGTGAAGAGATAGCGCAGGCCCTTGTGGATGCCCATCAGATGCGCCATGCGGGTGCGCAGGTCGCGGTCGATCCTGCCGATGCCGCCCTCCTTCCACCGCGCCCAGGTCCGCGCCGACATGCCGCCAAGCAGGATACAAGCTTCGAGGTCGGTCAGGTTCCACGCCTTGAACAGGTTGACCGTGGTGCGCGCCAAGGCGCCCGCCTCTTCATCCGAAATGGCGCTGCCGACCGTGGCCGGTGTGGTGACGATGGACTGAAGTTGCATTTTCCTGCTCCCGATTGGCAGATATATAGCATACATCTGCCAATTGGCAAGGAGTGGTCCCCAAAGCATCGGGAGCAACTCTTCGGAAATGATGGCAATTTTGGAAGCCGTCAATCACCCAAGGTTGGCGCCGCCCCTCATCTGCCTGCCGGCATCTTCTCCCCGTATAGCAACGGGGAGAAGGGCGCTAGGCCGGATGATTTCGCCAATCGCCAGCGTTGCAGGAAGAGGCGCCAGCGTCGCGGCAAGCCCCTTCTCCCCGTCACTACGGGGAGGTGAGGCGTGGTCCGCGCAGCGGACGAAAAGCCAACTGCTTGGCTTTTCGAGCAACGAACGCCGGCAGGGCGATGAGGGGCAGCGCCGCCTCGGGCGATTGGCTACTTGCGGCAAGTCGAGCGCCGCACGAGCACTCGATGCCTACTCAGCCGCCTCATAGCCCGCGATGCCCTTGATCTCGAGGAAATCCTCGAGGCCGTATTCGGCGTATTCGCGGCCATTGCCGGACTGCTTGTAGCCGCCGAAGGGCAGGCCGGCGTCCCAGGTCGGGTAGTTGATGTAGACATTGCCCGAGCGCATGCGTGCGGCCACGTCACGCGCCTTCTCAATGTCCCTGGCCTGGATGTAGGAGGCGAGGCCATAGACCGTGTCGTTGGCCTGCTCGACCGCATGTTCCACCGTGTCATAGGGCAGGATCGCCAGCACCGGCCCGAAGATCTCCTCGCGCGCGATACGCATGTCGTGGGTGACGTCGGCGAACACGGTCGGCCTGACGAAGTAGCCGCGGTTGAGTTCGGCCGGGCGGCCGGGGCCGCCTGCCACCAGCGTCGCACCTTCGTCGATACCGGCCTGGATCAGGTCCTGGATCTTGTCGAACTGGACCTGGCTGACGACCGGGCCGAGCTTTGTGTCGGCGCCGTCGGCCGGGCCGACGGTGAACTTCTCCGCGGCCGCCTTGGCATAGCCGGCGGCCTCGTCATGACGGTCGCGGGGCACGAACATGCGGGTGGGCGCATTGCAGGACTGGCCGCTGTTGCCGAAGCAGCCCGCGACGCCCTTGGTGACAGCCTTGGCGAGGTCGACATCGGGAAACAGGATGTTGGCCGACTTGCCGCCAAGCTCCTGGTGCACGCGCTTGACCGTGTCGGCGGCGGCCTTGGCCACCAGGATGCCGGCCCGCGTCGAACCGGTGAACGACATCATGTCGACATCGGGGTGGCTGGACAGCGCCTGGCCGACGCCCGGTCCGTCGCCATTGACGAGGTTGAACACACCCTTCGGCACGCCGGCTTCGTCGAGGATCTCGGCGAAGATGATGGCGTCGAGCGGCGCGATTTCCGAGGGCTTCAGCACCATGGTGCAGCCGGCGGCAAGTGCTGGGCCGACCTTGCAGGTGATCTGGTTCAGCGGCCAGTTCCACGGCGTGATCAGGCCGACGACGCCGATCGGTTCCTTGACAATGAGCGACGACCCCTTGACGTGGCGGAACTGGAAGCTCTTCAGCACCTCGGCCATCTTTTCCAGATGCGCCTGGCCGACGCCGACCTGGCTGTCGAGCGCCATCTGGCGGGGCGCGCCCATCTCGCGCGACACGGCGAGCGCCAGGTCCTTGCTGCGCTTCTTGTAGACCTCAATGACGCGGTTGAGGATATCCAGCCGCTCTTCCACCGAGGTGAAGCCATACGTGTTGAAGGCGCGCTTGGCGGCGGCCACCGCCTTGTCGACATCGGCCTTGGAGCCGAGCGAGATCTGCGCGAAGACGTCCTCGTTCGACGGATCGACCACATCGAGTGTTCTGGGCACTACCGGATCGACCCACGCGCCATCGATATAGAACTGCAGATTGTGTGACATGGTTTTCTCCTGGGTGCGCCGCATGGCCGTTCCGGCCGTGATATGGGGCTTGCAATAACGATGCGCAAACGGCGCTGTCAAACGCAATCCCCGAACTGGTTGAGCCAGCGAGCCCAGTCATTGAACCAGAGTCATTGAGCCAGGCAATCGGGACGAACGGCCGCCCGCTTCAGCCTGCCAGCCTCTTGCTCATATAGACCGTCGTTCCGTTCATGAACGGCTCCTCGCGGTCGATCGCATAGCCATGCCTCTTGTAAAGCGACACATTGGCTTCGAAGGCGCCATTGGTTAGCAGGCGAAGCTCGGGGCGGTCCGCTTCGAGCGCCTTCTGCTCGGCCCGCTGCAGCAACAGCCCGCCAATGCCCCTGCCCTGTGCCTGCGGCCAAACGCAGACATTCTCGATCCAGAGGTGGTCGTCGGCCAGCATGGTTTCGATCATGCCGACAATGCGATCCTCCTCCACCGCGAGGTCGAACGGATGCTCGCGGACAGCCTCGACGTAATCGGCGCGCATCGGCAGCGGCTCGCGGCCGATCACCGGCACCCATTTGGCATAGGCGGCCCGCACGATGTCGCGGATGGCGGCGGCGTCAGCGGGCTCGGCCGGCCGAAACCGGATGGACTTGTTTGTCATCTCAACACTCCAGACATCAAAAACCCCGCCGACCTGTTCAGGTGGCGGGGCTGGAAACGAACGAACCGGACTTTATTCTGCCGGTGTTCGTCGTCGCATGGTCAGCACCCCGCTCCGCATTGTGCGGGAGCGGCGTCGGGTGCTGGCGGACGCGAAAGCAATCATGGCGCCAAGCTGGAGCAGGAAGCGCGGGACGTCAATACCGGCTCATGGCGAATGCCGCCGTCCGGGCGAAAGAGATAGTCCGCGGGTAACCCGCGTTGCGCTTCAGCGATCGATTCTCGCCTGCTGTTGCGGGGAATAGCGCTCTCCCTGCACGGCAATCGCCGAGACCGCGCTTTCGATATTGGCGAGATCGCCCGCCGTCAGCGCGACAGCGGATGATCCGATGTTCTCCTCGAGGCGACTGAGCTTGGTCGTCCCGGGGATCGGAACGATCCACGGTTTCTGCGCCAGCAACCAGGCAAGCGCGACCTGTGCCGGGGTCACCTTCTTCTCCGCCGCGATCGCGGCGATAGCATCGACCAGTGCCTGATTTGCCTTCCTGGCCTCCTCCGCGAACCGCGGGACGGTGTTGCGGAAATCGCTGCTGTCGAACCTCGTATTGGCGTCGATGGCGCCGGTCAGGAACCCCTTGCCCAGGGGGCTGAAGGGCACGAAGCCGATGCCCAGTTCTTCGAGGACAGGCAGGATCGCCTCCTCGGGTTCGCGCCACCACAGCGAGTACTCGCTTTGAAGCGCGGCGACCGGCTGCACCGCATGGGCGCGACGGATGGTGCGTACGCCCGCCTCGGAGAGGCCGAAATGCTTCACCTTGCCTTGGCCGATCAGGTCCTTCACCGTGCCCGCCACCTCTTCGATCGGCACGACCGGATCGACACGGTGCTGATAGAGAAGATCGATGCGGTCGGTCCTCAGCCGCTTGAGCGAAGCCTCGACGACGTCGCGAATATGCTGCGGCCGGCTGTCCATGCCCTCATGTCCGGCCGTGGCGGCGATGTCGATGCCGAATTTGGTGGCGATCACCACCTGGTCGCGGATTGGCTGAAGCGCCTCACCGACGACCTCCTCGTTCTTGAACGGCCCATAGACCTCCGCGGTGTCGAAAAAGGTGACGCCGCGCTCGAACGCGGAGCGGATCAGACGGACGGCGTCCGGCGTCGCCATCGGCTGCCCGTATGACTGGCTCATGCCCATGCAGCCGAGCCCGATGGCCGAAACTTCCAGGCCGCCCTTTCCAAGTGTGCGTTTTTGCATTGTCACTGTCCTTTTTTCTCGGCCTCGGCTTGCTCAAGAACCTTGCGGGCTATGCCGATCGCGGTGCTTGCCGGCGGCCAGCCGGCATAGAAGGCGAGATGGGTGATGGTTTCGATGAGCTCGTCCCGGGTCAGGCCGTTCTCGAGCGCCCGCTTCATGTGGAACGGCATCTCGTTGATCCGGTAGCCCGAGATCAGGCAGGCAATTGTGACGAGGCTGCGGTCGCGCGGCGAAAGGCCGGGGCGCTTCCAGACATCGCCGAACAGCACTTCGTCGGTGTATCTGCCGAGCGCCGGAGCGATGTCGGAGAACGGCCCTTTGGGAGCCGCCTGTGCATAGGTCATGATGGTCTCCTTCGTTGGATCGTCGGGTTCGGGCGTGGTGCCGATGGCTTCTGTCAAGCCCCGTACTGCGTGTCGGTGACATGCTCCATCCAGTCGACGGCCTTGCCGTCGAGCGCCTCGGCAATGGCGATGTGGCTCATCGCCGTGGCCGGCGCCGCGCCATGCCAGTGCTTCTCGCCGGGCGCGAACCAGACGATGTCGCCGGGGCGGATCTGCTCGATCGGCCCACCTTCGCGCTGCACCAGGCCGGCGCCGGACAGGACGATCAGCGTCTGGCCGAGCGGATGCGTATGCCAGGCGGTGCGCGCGCCGGGCTCGAAGGTGACCGTGGCGCCGCCGACGCGGGCGGGATCGCTGCCCTGGAAGGGAGCATCGATGCGCACCGATCCGGTGAAATACTCCGCCGGGCCTTTCGCCGAGGCTTGCGAGCCGCTTCGCTTGATTTCCATGATTTCATTCCTTCTCGATGCCGGTCGGGACATTGCCGCCGGGTCCGCGGGCCGCCGGCTTCGGGCCGCCCGTTGCGATGGTCTTAATCTAGCGCGTGCGATTGGCCCGGATTAGCTGCTATATACGGCATGTACTTATGAGGAGGATTCATGAATGCCGCGCGATAACATGAACGAGCTGACCGCTTTCCTCGCCGTCGCGCGGGAAAGGAGCTTCACCAGGGCGGCGGCCAAGCTCGGCGTTTCGCAATCCGCGCTCAGCCACACGGTGCGCGCGCTGGAGGAGCGGCTGGGCGTGCGGCTTCTCACCCGCACCACGCGCAGCGTCTCGCCCACCGAAGCCGGCGAACGCCTGGCCCGCACCATCGGCCCAAGGCTCGACGAGATCGAGATGGAGCTCGCCGCCCTGAGCGCGTTGCGGGAAAAGCCGGCCGGCACCATCCGCATCACCGCTGGCGAGCATTCCGCCGACACGATCCTGTGGCCGGCACTGGCAAAATTCCTGCCCGACTATCCCGACATCAAGGTGGAGATCATCGTCGACTACGGCCTGACCGACATCGTCGCCAAGCGCTATGACGCCGGCGTGCGGCTGGGCGAACAGGTGGCGCACGACATGATCGCGGTGCGCATAAGCCCCGACATGCGCATGGCGGTGGTCGGATCGCCGGCCTATTTCGCCAAGCGGCCGAAGCCGCGCGCGCCGCAGCACCTGACCGCCCACAATTGCATCAATCTGCGGCTACCGACCTATGGCGGACTCTATGCCTGGGAGTTCGAAAAGGCCGGACGCGAGCTGAAGGTGCGCGTCGAGGGCCAGCTGATCTTCAACACGGCCGGGCTGCGCATGAATGCCGCGCTGGCCGGTTTCGGCCTTGCCTACCTGCCCGACGACGAGGTGACGGCGCACCTGGCCGACGGCCGGCTGGTGCGGGTGCTGGCCGACTGGTGCCCGCCCTTCCCCGGCTACCACCTCTACTACCCCAGCCGCCGCCAGGCGACGCCGGCCTTCTCGCTGCTTGTCGACGCGCTGCGGTACAGGGGCTAGCCGCAGCCCATCTGGACTGCACCCGCGGTCGTTCTATCTTCCTGGCGGAGTATGATGAGACGAACCCCGGAGCCATCGACGTGACCGAGACCGACCTCTATCGAGGCTATATCGACTGCCTCAACAACCAGGACTGGCCAAGGCTGCACCGCTTCGTGCACGACGAGGTGCACTATAACGGCGACCGGGTCGGGCTGTCGGGATATCGCGAGATGCTGGAGCGGGATTTCCGGGACATTCCGGACCTCTATTTCGACGTCCAGCTCATGATCTCCGAGCCGCCATTCATAGCCAGCCGCCTCCAGTTCAACTGCACCCCGAAGGGAACCTTCTTCGGCTTGCCCATCAACGGCAAGAAGGTCTCCTTCAGCGAGAACGTCTTCTATGAATTCCTGAACGACCGCATCAGAAACGTCTGGTCGGTCATCGACAAGGCGGCCATCGAAGCGCAGCTTTGATATCGCGGCGCTACGCAAAGGCCCATGAATCATACCGGCGGTCAGGGGCAGTCGCTTCGCGTGTTGAATTGCTATTCTGGAGACGTTTGCACCGCCCCTCACCTGCCTGCCGGCATCCTCTCCCCGTATAGAGCGGTTCAGGCATTGATTGAAACATTGAATCGGAGGTGATTCCTGGGAGGGTGATTTTGTAATTCAAGATGCTGGCTGGATCGGAGGCCGTCCAGCGAATGTTCGCCCCCCATACTAACCCAGGCGAAGGTCAAATATGGATCGCGACGAAGCACAAGAGAGAGTTCGGACCTTGACGTCCGGTATGGGGCAATCCCTCATGGACGGAGGAGGCGAAGCTTTTTGGAAGCCCCGCGCGAACGAAGCGCTTGCACTGTCGATTGTGGCATACGGTCAAGTCTCTCCCGAGACGGCAACAATCACACGCGCCCTTGCCGGTATAGAGGCGAAACTCGGGAATCATGAGGAAGCTGAAGGGCTATTTCAGCAAGCCCGCGAGATTTATGATGTATTGGAAGGGCCTTTGTCCGAAGGCAGCGTCTCCATGAATCTTGGGATGGCCCAGGAAAGATTTCTTCTTGGTGATAGCGATAAAGCAATAGGTATTTGCTTTGACCGCCAAAAAGAGATTGAGCGAGTGGTCGCCGACCATCCGATGAAAGTCCGTCAACCAGGGTCGAAGATTGATCAAGTTCGATCAGCTTATATGAGCCTGCTAAATTGGCTCCTGAAATTTGGAATGACAGATCAAGCAGTAATCCAGGCGGAGACAATTTATGGCTACGACCGAAAGCAAGAGTCACGCGACGATCTCTATCTTTCGAACAGCGCGTGGCGATTGGCGGGAGCGCTGAGGCGCGCCAGACGATTGGACCAAGCGGTTTCCTTTTATCGCGAAGCAATCGCGATTGGAACTGCACCTGGCTTCCCGGACTTTGGCGGGCATAGTCTTCACGTGGCTGACCTTGCCGAATGCCTATTTGAGCTGGGCCGTCTAGAAGAAGCTGAAGCACAGATGCGCGTTTCTATAGCCCTTAGTGATAGTAAGGGAGGTCCTTTCGCCAATTCTGTAAGGGTCGAAAAATTAGAATATCTTTCGAAGATTCTCGCAGCGAAAGGGGATTGGAAGGGCGCGCTTTCCGCTCTGCTGGAGGTAAAACAAAATCACGACCAAGTGGAGAAATGGGAACGACTTACTCCTGACTGGATTAAACGCGACCGCCGCATCCAAGCCCTGATAAGTGTAATGTCAGAAATAAGATAGCGAAGGACAATTTTCTAGTTATATGCTTGACGTACCGGAAAATTTTCCTATGATTTACGCCGACTGGCCGGCACCAAATTCAGATAGCGTTCTTGAGGAGATTGACGGCTTCAACCGTCGCCGACCTGAGCGACCGGACGGTATCAAGGATGCTCTCACCCTCAAAGGGCTGTCCTTTGTCGAAAACTATCTTGAAGGCCGCCTTTGGATCGCCTTGAAGTACCGCCCCTGTTCCGCCTTGGAAGGAAATAAATTCGGCCTTCTGGGAATGCTCAACTGTGAGGCTAAGATTGTAGATGCCTCCCCCTGTTTTCGCGCCGGAGCTATCGACAAATTCAAGCCGTTCTATAGCCATGCGAGAGACGGTGGGAATAAGGACGATATGTTTGTCGGTGATGTCGAGCCTGTGGAGTCCGTACAGTCCGAACTTCCCTCCTTCGTAAGGCTGTATCTCATCCAAGATGACCGCGATGACCTCGTCGCTTGGCGTCAATCCCTTCTCTTTTTGTCCGTTGATGGAACCTTCAAGAGACTTCCTATCCTTGCCGAATGGGAAGCGTCGGTGTTCGCTGAAGTTGGCGGAGTTGGCGTCGGCGACGATGTGGTACGCGTGATCAAGGGCAACTCGCAGATTATGGAGCGCATCACCAAGGACTGTGGGAGTGTTTTTGGGAAACGTGGTTTGCCGTGGGGATTGCCCCGCCTTCAGCCTTCTGTGATTGCGCTCGGGCCGCAAACGCTTCACGTTATTACCGACGTAGTGCCGGAAAATGATTTCGAGTTGGCCGATGTGATAGTCGGCCCGTTCAACCTTTAGCAAGGGTCCATAGAAGTCCGCTTTTGCCATGTCTGAAACCCCAAAAGACAAAGACCAGGAAAGGGCGACGAGATTTTGCGCCGCCTATTGAAGACGCCGCCGAAGCCGCATGAGCCCAAGCTGGAGAAAAAAGGATACGGATAGTGGTGACGAAAAGCCAAAGAAATAGGCGCGACTATCTTGCCGCTCCGGAAATGTCGGCGCGGTTTGCACTCATTGGGGAAGATCCGATGATTTCCGTTTCCCGCGCCGAATTGTTTCTGGACTTTATAGCTTCCTCGCCTGATTTGCGGCCACGTTCGTCACCTGTACGCGAATCTGCTGAACCTCCAACTTCATTGCGCGCAACTCAGCGACAATCTCACGAAGGGCCTGTACCTTCGATTCCTCCATCGACTGTTCGATTGTAAGCCTATTGTCTGCCATCATATTCCCTCCTGTTGAAAATGACGGGATATTACTTCTTTTTTTGCAGACGCAAGAGTCGTTTCGCCTTTTGCTCAAGCGAGATCGGCTTCACCAATCCGCCGATGGGTAAGGCGCTTGTCACGGGCCATGCGAAGCAAATCTTCGGCACGTTCTGCATCTGACACTTTAAGCGCCGTGCGGCGGTTATAGCGAAAATCGAACTCGGCAAGGTAGCTGTGCAAGTGGGCTTCGCCGCAATGCTGATAGATGCCGACCAGAGGCGCGAGGAGTCGGTGTAGAGCGTCGAGTTGCGGTCAACGTTGCGGACCAGCACGTCACGCACGGTCGCCTTGGTGGCGTCGTTAAGGTGGAACATGCGGGCTTTGCCGCCGCGCTCGACCAGACCGACAACAATGCGTTCGTGTGCACCGCCGCCCTTGCCTTTCTTGGTGAATGGGCGGCCCTTGCGCTGCTCTGAAACGCGGGGCGTCTCGCGCTTGCCGATGTAGGTTTCGTCGGCTTCGACGGTCTTGCCTTCGCCGCCAAGCGGGCCAGATGACTTAACGTCTTCCTTCATGGCTTCGCGAATGCGGTGCGCTATGAACCAAGCGGTTTTGTAGGTGACGCCAAGCATTCGGTGCAGTTGGTGCGCGGACATGCCTTTCTTGGATGAGGCATATAGATGCGAGGCCAGCACCCACTTGTGCAGGCCGATCTTGGAGCGCTCAAACACAGTGCCAACGGTGACAGAGAACGGCAGGCGGCATTCGTTGCACTTGTAGACGCCGGGACGAGTGGACTTGCCCGCAAGCTTGGTGATGCGCTCCGGATTGGCATTGCCGCAATGAGGGCAGAACGGACCATGCGGCCAATGAATGGCCTCCAAATGCTCGCGGGCCTTGTCGGCGTCGTGGTAGATTTCGGCGGTCAGAGACGGGCAGAGGGGCGCTGTCGCCGATCATTTCGCCAATCGCCTACGCTAAAGAACAAGCGCCGAGTCGAAACTGCCCTTTCGTCCCTATACGGGGAGTTGAGAAGTGGTCCGCGCAGCGGACGAAAAAGCCGATTGCTTTTCGAACGACGAACACCCGGCAAGGCAATGAGGGCTGCGCTGGCGTCAGAAGGGTTTACGCAATCGTTCGTAAAAATCGATCATTATAACGAAAATAATTCGTTGGAAAGATTGATCGTGAAATGACATTTCTCCGGCACACTCGCCTGGAGAATTGCATTGTCTTCCTTGACCCGCATCGCGAACGATATTCCGAAAAGCACGATTTCCGCCGATCTGGCGGCCGGGCGCAAGCGCCTCGATTCGCTGTGGAACTGCATCATCCCCGGCATCGTGCTGGTGGCGATGATCACTGCCGTCGCCTTCTCGGCCCACAACGTCTCCGGCTTCGCCCTGTTCAGCCCGATGATCCTGGCCGTCGTCGCCGGCATGATCTACTCCAACGTGCTCGGCACGCCGGCGCATGCCAAGGCCGGCATCGCCTTCTCGCAAAAGCGCCTGCTGCGCTTCGCCATAGTGCTGCTCGGCTTCCAGCTGACGCTCGGCCAGGTCGTCGCGATCGGCGCCGGCGGCGTCGGCATCGTCGCGCTGACCCTTGGCGCCACCTTCCTCTTCACCATCACGCTTGGGCGACTGATCGGCGTCGACGCCAAGCTGGCGCAGCTGATTGCCGCCGGCACCTCGATCTGCGGCGCCTCGGCGATCGTGGCCACCAACATCGTCACCGATGCGCGCGACGAGGACGTCACCTATGCCGTCGCTTCCATCACGCTGTTCGGCACCGTCGCCATGCTCGGCTTCCCGCTGCTGGCGCCGCTGCTTGGCCTTGACCAGCATGCTTTCGGCCTGTGGGCCGGCGCCTCGATCCACGAGGTGGCGCAGGTCATCGGCGCCGGCTTCCAGAACGGCACTCAGTCCGGCGAGATCGCCACCGTCGCCAAGCTGACCCGCGTCGCCATGCTGGCGCCGATGGTCGTCGCGCTCGGCCTGATGGCGCGCCGAAGGAGCAGCGGCAACGAGTCGGCAGCGCGGCCGCCCATGCCATGGTTCGTCGCCGCCTTCGTCGCCGTCGTGGCGCTGAACAGCCTTGTCGCCATACCCGTCGAGTTGAAGCAGGCGATGGCGCTCGCCACCACCATCATGCTCACCATGGGTCTTGCCGCCATGGGCCTGCAGGCCGACATCTCACAACTGCGCTCGCGCGGCCTGCGCCCGCTGGCGCTCGCCTTCTCGGCGTTCCTGTTCATCGGCTGCTTCAGCCTGATGCTGGTGAAGCTGGTCTGAGCAGCCGTCACTCCTCGAACGAGCTCGCCGCGACATAGAGCGCCGCGAGCTTTTCGATGCCGGCCTGGTCTTCGGCGTCGAAACGGCCCGGCGTCGGGCTGTCGAGATCGAGCACGCCGAAGACGCCGTCATTGTCTTCCAGAAGCACGACCAGTTCCGAGCGCGAGTCGGCGTCGCAGGCGATGTGGCCGGGAAAATCATGCACGTCCTTGATCAGCATCGAGGTGCCGAGCTCGACCGCGGTCCCGCACACGCCCCTGCCGACAGCGATGCGCACGCAGGCCGGCTTGCCCTGGAACGGGCCGAGCACCAGTTCCTCGTCCGAGGCCAGGAAATAGAAGCCGGCCCAGTTGAGGTCGGGCACCATCTGGAAGATCAGCGCCGCGGTGTTGGCGGCGTTGGCGATCGAGTCCTCCTCGCCCTCGAGCAGCCCCTTCAGTTGCGCCGCCAGATCGCGGTAGAACGCCGGCTTGTCCGAGGTGTCGATGGCCTTGGCCGCAAACATGGCTTGTCTCCGTAGTAAATCAGCGGTTCCGTTTCCGCAACTCTGCACCAAACGAGCACCGGATCATATAGCGTGAATTCGGATCACGACGAAAACCGCCATCGAGGTCGGCGCCACACATGCACCTGTGTCGATGTCGGATGCACCGCTGACACGCGACGTGATGCTGAGCGCAATTCCAGGAAAAGGCGAAAGCCTACGCCGCCTTCCGGACCTCGATCGTCAGATGCGACAAGGACCGGAACCGCGCCAGCCGGCCGCGATAGTAATCCTGTTGCCGGCGCGTCCGCGTCACCACCGAGACGATGGCGCCGAGATGGCCCGGCCCGAGCCGCCACAGATGCAGGTCGACAAGCTGGTCGCCTTCGCTCTCGATGGTCCGGCGCAGGCTTTCGGCCATGCCGCGGTCGGGGTTCATGTCGAGCAGGACGGCGCTGGTGTCCCGAATCAGTCCCAGCGCCCAGCTGGCAATGACCACCGCGCCGGCAATGCCGGCAACCGGGTCCATCCACAGCCAGCCGAAGGTGCGGGCCAGGATCAAGCCGATGATGACCAGCACGGACACCGCCGCGTCGGCGACGACATGGATCACGGCGGCGCGCATGTTGTTGTCATGCGTGGCCTTGCCGTGCGCATGCTCATGTTCCTCGAACAGGACCGGATAGGTCCGTCCGCCGATCCTGACATTGGCCTCGAAGGCATGCGGCTCGGGAATCGCCTCGATAGATTCCAGGCCATGGCCCAGATCCCTGAAGGCGAAGCTCTGCCGGGCACCATCCGACCGCACCGTTTCTATCGAGACGGACGACGAAGCAAGCGCCACGCCCGATTGAGAATGCAGCCGGAAGCGCGGCGGCACGCCCTCCTCGAACACTTCCAGCACGACCTCGCCATCCGCCGTGGCGATCGGATGCCGCTCGTCATGTCCGTGCACGGTCGTGTGCTCATGACCGTGGCCATGCCCGTGATCATGACCGCCGCCGAGCAGCCATGCGCTGGCAATGTTGACGGCAAGGCCAAGGCAGGCGACCGGAATGGCCTCGGCAAAATGGATCGGCACGGGCGTATGGAGGCGCATGACGGATTCGTAGCCGATCAGCAGTGCGATCATGGCCAGGATGATGGCGCTGGTGAAGCCGGCGAGGTCGCCGAGCTTGCCGGTGCCGAAGGTGAAGCGCTGGTCGCCGGCATGCCGGCGCGCATAGGTATAGGCAAGCGCCGCCAGAAGCAGCGCACCGGCATGCGTGCTCATGTGCAGCCCGTCTGCGACAAGGGCGATCGAGCCGAACTGAAAGCCGCCGACGATCTCGGCCACCATCATGGCCGCGCAGAGCCAGATCACCGCCCAGGTCTTGCCTTCGCTCTTCCGGTGTTCCTCGCCCAGGAACATATGGCTGTGGAAAGCCGCTGCGCTGTTGGCTTCGGTCATGGCGGAACTCATTTCACGTAGGTGCGGACGACATCGAGCAACTGCTCGACCGCTTCGCTGTTGAGCGCGCCGGGGTGGCGCTCGGAATCGACGAGATGCGTGCGCACATGATCCTCGATCACCTCGCCCATCAGCCCGGTCATTGCGCCGCGCGCGCCGGCGATGAGATGCATGACCGCCTCGCAGCCGGCCTCACTGTCGAGAGCCCGCTCGATGGCTTCGACCTGCCCCCTGATGCGGCGCACGCGCGCCAGAAGCTTCTGCTTTTCCCGGACCGTGTGTGTCATGCCGCCCGGCTTAGCATAGCCCCCTACCCTATACAATGAGGCGAGCAACCGCCCCTTGCAATCGCGGGTGCGGGCACGTCGGCACTGATGGACAGGCGTGCGAAAATGATTTGCGACCGGCATGAAATATTCAAAAATATTATCTCGGCATCCGCTTTCCCGCGATCCGCGAACCGCCAAATATTTCAAAAATTTGAATTTTATCGGCCGAGCGCCTATTTATCCGACAAGTTCGTTTCCGCGTTTTTCTGCATGAAGGAGATTTGTTCGATGGCTGATGGCAATCAGACTCTAATGGCGAAAGCCGAAGCTCGTTTTGTCGACAAGCAGAAAAAGACCGCGGAGCGCAGCAAGGCGACCGCCGAATACATCTCCGAGGCGCGCGCCAGGGAGATCAAGACGGCAAGACTGAGGCAGTTGCGGCTGGCCAAGGAAGAGGCCGATAGGATAGCGGAAGCTGAGAACCCGGCGCCGAAGAAGAAACGGGCGGTGAAAAAGGCCTAGGAGGACTTCCAGAAGGGTGTGAAGCCGCCCGGAATTGCGTCGGAGCATAGAGCCCAGGAGGCCAAGATGAGCCTGACCTTTCCCAATCGCAGCCGCAGCTATGACGAAGCCGGCAAGCGCATCCGGTTCGTCGGCCATGACGGCATGTTCCAGATATCCTTTTCCGTCGCCGCCGATGCGATGTCGAAGATAAAGCCGTCGACCGTGGCCAACGAGGCGGGCTACCTGGCCACGTTCGACGCCGAGGGCAGCGCCATCCGGGACGTGGCGTCGAAAGCCTACGACCGCACCCGCAAGAGCCTGTATGTGCTGACGGCCGATGATTTCCGCTGAGAATGTTGGAGGCCTCGCCTCGGGATCGAACCGAGGCTTCAGAGATTTGCCGTCTCCAGCGTAGCCGCTCCGCCACGAGGCCATGGCGATCGACCTAACGGATAAATGTTTGCGGAAAAGTTAAGCTCGAAGACCTGTTTTGTCGGCACATTGCGAAATGTCTGCCAGGCGAACAATTGGCCAGCGAAACAGCGGCCCGGCGAGTCGGCCGCAGCTCTAATTCACAGCTCTAACTCTCTGTTTTTACGCAATTCCGGGCGCAAAACCGCTCTCACTTTCCGGGCGGGCTCCACCGTCACGCCGCGACGCTGCGGCCATTCACGCCGGCTTCCGCCTTGAAGATGCGGAACGTGTTGCGGCCAGCCGCCTTAGCCGCATAGAGCGCGGTGTCGGCTTGCGCGAACAGGTCGCATGGCGTGTCCGTTCCGGCGAAGGCGATGCCGACCGAAGCGCCCAGTCTCAGCGACTGGCCGCGGACCGCGACCGGGCTGCCCATCGCCTCGACGATGCGGCGCGCCATGCCGGAGACGGCACCCCGGTCGAGATGCGGGCCAAGCAGCACCGCGAATTCGTCACCGCCGACACGCGCCACTAGGTCCGCCTCGCCGCAGCCGCCGGCAAGCCGTTCGGCGGCTGCCTTCAGGCACTCATCGCCGACGACATGGCCGAACGTGTCGTTGACGGCCTTGAAGCCGTCGAGATCGATCAGAAGCAGCGCGCCGAGCGGACGGTCTTCGTCGGCATGCGCGAGCCGCGCCTGGAAGCGGGCGCGATTGGCGAGCCCGGTCATGGCATCGAATTCGGCGAGGTAGCGCATCCGGTCCGACAATATCTTCTCCTCGGTGATGTCCTGCTTCATGCCGAAGATACGCACCGGCACGCCGTCCTCGCACTCGACCGTCGCGGTGATGCGGATCCAGCGGCTGCTGCCGGCGAAGGTGGTGATCTCGGCGTCGAGGGTGAAGCCGCTGCGCTCGACAATCGCGCGGCTGCGCAGGCTGTCCAGTGCCTTGCGTGACTCCGCCGGATAGCACTTGATGATCTCGCTCCGGTCGAGTGCGGCGCCGCGCGGCAAATCGAACAGATCATAGACCACATCGGTCCAGTGCAATTGTTCGCCGGGCAGGCTGCACTCCCACACGCCGAGGCGCGCGGCGACCGATGCGCGGTCGAAGATCTTGCGGCTGTGCGCCAGCGAAACCTCCTGCCTGGCGATCAGTGCGGCCTGTGCCGCGACTTCCGCCTTGAGGCTGGCGATGGTGGCGGCATCGCGGCGGCGCTCGCCGGCACTGTCACGCCCTCCCCGGCTGCCGGGCTGCGATGCCGGGCCTTTGGGAGTGTATGACGTATTGGACATGGCTTAGCTCCTGGCGGGCCACCACCATGGCGCAACAGCCCTTAAAACTTCGCTGACGGCGAATTGGTCTCGGAGACCTCACTGAGTTCTAACTCCGGGACGGCTGAGGCGGCCGCAACGCTTCGGGCCGTTTGGAGCTCGGCTACTTCGGGCTCGATTGGGCGGTGGCGGCGGACAGTGCCGGTTTGGGCGTGAACGCGCTCGGTTGCGGAGCGCTCCCGTCGATATGCGCCCAGCCCGGCCGCTCGAACAGGAACATGCCGAAACCGATGCGTTTGACGATGAAGTAGAGAACGACCGGGCTGATGGTCGAGACCAGAAGCACCGCCAGGCTGAGCATGCCTGTGTCGGTCAGGAGGCCGCTTGCCAGCGCCGCGCCGCGGAAGAGCGACATCGGGATGGTGAAGGCGACATAGACGACCAGCGAATGTTCGCCGAGCCACCGCAGCCATTCCATGGCCGGGAATTTGGACAGGAAGCCGCCGAGCACGCAAAGCGCCACCGCGCCGGCGACGGCCAGGGTGAGGTGCAACGGCGGCCACGCCGCCAGGCCCATCTGCATGCCGACCGGCTGAAGGGCATAACCCGGTGAATAGACGAAGAGGCCGTTCACGATCGCCCACAGAACCAAGCCGGCCACGGCCAGCGCCGGGCGGGCTTGCGTCCATTCGACGAGCCGGAACACCAAGGGCGCCATCACGAAGCCGAGGTAGAAGAACACGAAATAGGCCGCGAATTGTTCAAGCGCATAGCTCTCCGGATGGGGCGCCCACATCTGCAGGGTGGCAGCGATCGGGATGACGATCCAGGCGGGCACGCGAAACTGCAGCAACAGCTTCGCCACCAGGCCGAACACCGCCAGCATGTAGATGAACCACAGCACGCCATAGGGCTGGACGACAGCCATTGCCAGGTCGTGCAGCATGCCGCCGGGATCCCGGCTGAAGATGCCGATCTTCAGCCCGATCGAGATGATCGCCCACAGCACGTAGAAATAGAGATAGTGGACGACGCGGCGATCGATATAGCGCCGCCACGGCCGGTCGATGACCTGCGACAGGAAAAGCCCGGAGATCAGGAAGAATTCCGGCATGCGAAACGGCGTCGCGAAGCCGATGACATAGTGGAGGAAGCCGACGCCGCCCGTGTACTCGCCGGTGTTGTAGGCCGAGTACATCATCACCACGAGGATGATCGAGAGGCCTTTGGCCGTGTCCACCCACGGCATGCGCATCGGGCTGTTCATGGCGAATCCATCCGGAGCCGGCCAATCCGGCCAGCCATCATCCGGCGATATCTAGCACCATCAAGCTTCCCAGATCGTAAACGCCGGATCACTATTGGCCGCTGCCGTCCGGCACGTCCGATAATTTGCGGAGTCGTTGGCAATCCTCCGCCGTTGGCGCTGCCCCTCACTGTCCTGCCGGACATCTCTCCCCGTAAAACGGGGAGAGAGGGGCTGGCCGCAACGCCGGCGCCTTCCTGCAACGCTGAAGATTGGCGAAATCGCCGATGACAGCGCCCCTCTCCCCGCCCTATACGGGGAGAGGATGCCGGCAGGCAGGTGAGGGGCAGCGCCGACGACGACCGTCACGCATAATCGCCCATGGCGCGGCAGAACTACTTCCGCGCTTTCGACTTGTTCAAGGCGATGGCGGCGCGCACCAGTGCCTTGAAAGCGTCCTCGTTGATCTCCTCGCCCTGCTGGAAGTCGATGGCGCGCCGCGTGTTGCCTTCGAGGCTGGAGTTGAACAGCCGCGAGGGGTCGGGCAGCGCCGCGCCCTTGGCGAAGGTCAGCTTGACGACGCTCTTGTAGGTCTCGCCCGTGCAGATCATGCCGTCATGTTCCCACACCGGAACGCCGCGCCATTTCCACGTCTCGACCACGGCGGGGTCGGTCTGCCGGATCAGGGCGCGCAGCCGCCCCAGCATCTCGCCGCGCCAGTCGCCGAGTTCCTTGATCCTGCCGTCGATCAGTTCGGAGGCGGATTTGCTCTCCTGCGATCCGGTGGTCGTCATGCCGTTTCTCCTTTGCGCCTGATAAGTAGAACGCTCACATCCGCTCGCCAGGCAGTTGGCTGGCCTGCTTCACCCAGGCGCTGAACTGGGCCTCGTCGAGCGGGTCGTCCTCATGGATGTTGAGATAGCGCGTGTCCCGGCTCTTGGATTGGCCCGGCGGCACCGGCTCCAGCGACTGGCCGCGGAAGAAAGCCACCTTGATGTACTTCGTGAAGCAATGGACGCCGAGGAACCAGCCCTCGCCTTCGATGCCATAGAGCGGCGAGTTCCACTTGACCGCCTTGTGGACGCCGGGCACGGCGCGCTCGACGAGCGCGTCGAGACGTTGGCCCATCTCGCGCTTCCAGCCGGGCATGGCCGCGATATAGGCCTGCACGGGAGCATCGCCATAGCCCTTGGCGACCTGCGGACTGCCGCCGGAAAGCAGCTTCGGCTGAGCTTCGTCGGCGGAATTGGTCGACTTGGGCTTGGTCGACTGGGGTTTGGTCGACTGGGCCATGCCCTCACACTCCTATCCGGTGGCCCTCTGCGCGGCGCGTCCCTTCGCAACATAGGGCAGCACGAACATATAGAGGCCGCTGAACAGCAAAAGAAAGAGTGGCGGGAGTGGCGAATAGACCACCCAGGCCGGCGGCTGCCCAAAGGCCATGGTGGCGAAGTTCGCGGCGACGGTTGCCGTAAAGATGATCGACAGCCAGCGATGCGTTTGCCGGATCCACTTGCTCCAGTCCAAGACGACCTCCTTTGGAAACATGCTGAAATCGGCCGCTGCTACCAGCGCGCCAGCTGGGTGATCTGGATGAGATTGCCGCAGCCGTCATCGAGCTGCGCGATGGTCGAGCCGGTCACCTCGGTCGGCGGCATCTTGAAACTGGCGCCGCGCGCCGCAATGCGCTCGCACTCGCCCTTGACGTCGTCGGTGAAGAACATCACCGCGGGCTGGCCCTGCTGGAAGATGGCCTGCTGATAGGCTTTGGCCGCCGGATTGTCGTTGAGCGCCAGCTGCAGCTCGGTGCCCTCGGGCTCGTCTGGCGAGGCGACCGTCAGCCAGCGGAACGGCCCGTTGCTGAAATCGGCCTTCTTGGTCAGGCCGAGCACGCCGGTGTAGAAGGCAAGCGCCTTTTCCTGGTCGTCCACGTAGATGCTGGTCAGTTTGATCTTCATCGTAATCCTCCATAGGTCTTGCTGGCGGTGGACCGCCCGGTGAAATCAGTGTGGCGTTCAATCGGCCGGCGGACCTCAGTCCGTCCGGTCAAGAAGTTGTTCCAGCTTCTCGAGAAGCTGCGGCCATCCCACCTTGGCGCCGCCATAGGCCCGCCTTTGATCGGGCCGGAAGCCGGACTGCTCCATACGCAGATGGGTTCCCGTGGGTGTCGGGGTGAGCGTGAAGGTCACCACGCTCCGCAGATCGAAGGCCGGATCGTGATGCGCGAGGTTCCAGGTGTAGGACAGCGTCTTGTTCGGCTCGACGGCCAGCACCTCACAGTCCAGCACGCCGCCCCAATCGGCGCTGATGTTGAAGCGATGGCCGACAGCTGGCTTGAAATCATTCTTCATAAGCCACTCCTCGATCAGGTGCGGTTGCGTCAGCGCGCGCCAGAGCTTTTCGGGCGGATGGGAAATCTGGCGTTCGACGACGACCGTGCGGTTTTCCGTGGCACTATCGTTCACTGGTCCATCCTCTTGAGCAAATCTTCCAGGTCATCGAACCGGCTCTCCCAGAACCCCGCCATCTCGCGTGTCCAGTCCATCAGCGGCGCAAGCGCGCCAAGCTGCGCGCTGTAATGCGTCTGGCGGCCTTCATGGCGGTCGCGCACCAGCCCGGCCTGCTTGAGCACGCCGAGATGTTTCGACACCGCAGGCTGTGAGACGCCGGACTGGCTTGTCAGCGCCCCAACTGTCTGTTCTCCTTGCCGGCACAGCCGTTCGAAGATCGCCCGCCTGGTCGGGTCGGCGAGCGTCCTGAAGAGCATGTCGTGGGCATCCGGCATTTGCAATCCATAACCCGATGGCTATTGGTTAATGTATAACCACAGAGATATATGTTCGTCAAGGGGTAGACTGAAGTGGTGCGCCACGCTGTGCACCTCGATCGTCGAGGGCCGCTACGGCGATATCTCAGGACTTCGCCTGCTGACAGGCGACATCATGGATTGGCGGAAACATCAATCGCTTCGTCATCCTGGGGCGTAGCAAGGAGCGCAGCGACGCAGCGGAGACCCCAGGATCCATGCCGCGATTTTAGAGCGTTGCAACGGTCTAGAATTCTGCTCCGCTGCACTCCACGGCAAAGGTCGCGGCATGGATCCTGGGGTCTCCGCGACGGAGCTTCGCTCCTGCTTCGCCCAGGGATGACGACTTTGGAAAGCTTCGGCTGATCTCTCGCCAAGGCAGGCGATCCGTCGCTAGACGGTGCCGTGCGTGCGGCCGATCTCCTGCGCCACCAGTTCCTGCAGCTGCCACAGATTGCGGTCGCGAATGCCGCAGGCCTCGAGATGGCGGATCGTCTCGAACAGATATTCGGCGCCCGACCCCCAGTGCCCGACGGCGCGGGCGAGCGTCGCCGCGACCGCAGGCTTGTCGAGCTTGCCGGCGTAGCGCGGATTGGAGGGATCGACGACGAAGCCGAGCGCCCGGTCTGCCCCACCATCGGTGGTGACCCGCAGCCAGCGCGGCACGTTGACGGCGGGCAGGATGGTCATCTCGCGTCGCAGCAGCGCCTCCAGATTGGCGGCGATCGGCTCCGCGATCTCGAACACCATGCCCTGGCACTGGCCGCCGCGGTCGAGCGCCATCATCAGGCCAGGTTGCTCGAGCGTGCCGCGAAAGCGCTGCACGGTGAAGCAGAACGATCGGTGCCAGCCTCTCGCCACCGCCCGTTCGCCACCCCTCACCTCGCCGGCCGGCTTCCACAGCAGCGAGCCATAGGCGAACAGCTTCAGCGGCCCCGGTGGCGCGCTGGCCAGGATCTCGTCGCGGAACCGCGCATAGTCGGCGTCGCGCATATAGACCATGCCCGGTGTCGGCCCGGCATCCTCGACCACGCGCAAGGTGCGCGCCACCAGCGCCTCGGTCAGCGCCATCGGCGACTTGCGCGGTACGGACTTTCGCGGTGTGGTGGAAATGGCCTTGCTCATCCTTGCGCTCCCAGCCTTGCCGGCATGTTGCCGAAGGCTGGGAGATTCTCAAGAGGGCCGTGCGGCCGGTGGCGAAATCCGCCGGCTGATGCCGGACGTGCGCGGCGCGCCCGCCCGGCTGGGTCTGCTCTAGTGCTTGGTGCTCTTGCCGCCGATGGGGATGCGCTTCGCCTTGCTCTGCGCCTTCTCGGACTTCGGCAAGGTCACGGACAGGACGCCGTTGCGGAAATCGGCCGCAACCTTGTCCTCTGCGACTTCGAAGCCGATCGGGATGCGACGTTCGAAGCGGCCATAGAACCGCTCGGAGAACTGGCGCTCCTTGTCGTCGGTTTCGGCGTGTTTTTCGCCCCGCAACGTCAGGACGCCGTCATCGAGCAGCACCTCGATGTCCTTCTCGTCCATGCCGGGTATCTCGGCTGTCACGCGGACCTCCTTGTCCGTTTCGGTGATTTCCATGCTGGGCCAACCGGGGCCGGCCGAAGAGAACCTGCCCATGGAGGGAAGCCGCGAATTGAAGCCGCGGAACATGTCGTCGACCAGGCGGCTCATCTCGCGATGCAGGCCCATGAACGGGTCCCGGTCGTCTTCGCGAAAGAGGGTCGGAGACTGGCTGGTATCGCGGCCCCACGGCATGAGATCACGAATGGTCATTGCACTTTCTCCTTTCTTGATCCTGTTTCTAGTACGCTTGCATGCTCTGGCTGCCATGCTCCGGGGGGACAATGCGCCGTCAGACGCAGGCATCGCTGCCGACCCCATTTGCGCTCGCTGTTTTCGCCCTGCTTTTGGTCCGATCCGCTCCACCTTTGGGAACGCTTTTGCCCGGTCGCGGTCCTCGCGAGGCGTCACCGCCTCCGGCACATGATGCCCCGAGTTCGATGGTCACAAAACCATCGCCCGACGCCGCCGCCCACGAAGCTGGCGCGCGTCCGCACCGGCCCCATCTGGCGCCGGCACGGTCGATCTGGGGTCCGTTGCGGCGGGTTCAAGACCTGGTAATGCAATGTGATCGTCGCCAGCGGCTGTCGGCGAAGGCGCCCGGCGAGACGATTCCAAAGCCGTGGCCACGCGCCCACCAGCGGCATCCGAGATCGACGGCCTCCATCCCAGCCTGGAACGGCAGCCGCGCGGCCTCGAAGCCAATCGGCGGCTCGCCGTGCCAATCCGTTCGCGGGGCGGCTTGCGGCAGGGAACGATGTTGCCGGCAAACGGTTATAGTCCTGGCCGGAGGATGCCATGAACGACGCGTCGGCAAAACCTGCGGGCCCCGTCCTGTCATCGACGGAGCGCGTGAACACGCTGTCGCATTTCCACCGCGCCGAGATCGCGCGCATGGCTGGATGGCGCGATCGGCTCGACAGGACGACCAACTGGGCGATCACCGTGGTGGCGGCGATGCTTTCCGTGTCGCTGTCGGCGGCCAGCGCGCATCATGGCGTGCTGCTGTTCGCCATGCTGCTGATCCTGCTGCTTCTGTGGATCGAGGCACGCCGCTACCGGTTTTTCGACTTCTACCGGTCTCGCGTGCGTCAGTTCGAACGCCACTATTTCGCGCAGATCTTCTCCCCACAACCCGATTTCGCCTCGGATTGGCTGCTTATCGTTGGCGAAGGCCTGCGCGCGCCGAAGTTCCTGCTGTCTCATCGCGCAGCCCTGGCGCGTCGCCTGCGCCGGAATTACATCTACCTGTTCCTGATCCTGCTGCTGGCATGGGTGCTGAAGATATCAACGCCCAGCCTTCAAACCGTGGGTGTGCGGACCGGCTTCGTCGGTTCGCTGCGCGAAGCGGTCGACAGCGCCGCCCTTGGCCCCATTCCCGGTGTAGCGATCGTGATCGTCGTGGCGGCATTCTATGCCAGCCTGTTCGCCATCGTCCTTTTCTCGGCCGCCGACGACGGCGAACTTTCCTTTGGCGACGTCCACGTCTGACGACAACGGCTGCAACGCAAACGCCGGCCGCGCGTTGTGATGGTCAGTCCGCAGCGGCGTTTGAGGGAGCCCATGAACCGTCAACCGGCAACGGCGTCACGCAGCGTTGTGGCCGCTGTCCTGCTGGCCATCCTTGCCCTGGCTCCGGCAAGCCGCGCCCTCGCCGCGCAGCCCGCCGGCCATGCCTCGGGCATGGGCGGCTCGGCCGAGGGGCTGTTCGTCGCCGAAATCGTCCTTCTGCTTCTGGTCGGGCGCGGGCTCGGCGAGATCTTCCAGCGCTACCGCCAGCCGGCTATCATGGGCCAGTTGATCGGCGGCATTCTGCTCGGCCCATCGCTGTTCGGCTTGATATGGCCTGGCGCCCAGCACATGATATTCTCCAGCGACCCCGCCCAGAAAAGCATGATCGACGCCGTCTCGCAGCTCGGCATCCTGCTGCTCCTGCTCTTGACCGGCATGGAGACGGATTTGCGCCTGGTGCGCCGGGTGGGTGCGGCCTGCTTCTCGATCTCGATCACCGGCGTCGTCGTGCCCTTCGTCTGCGGTTTCGCGCTGGCGCAATTCCTACCTGGCTCCCTGCTGCCCGACCCGACGCAACGCGTCGTCGCCGGGCTGTTCCTCGGCACCGCGCTATCGATCTCCTCGGTCAAGATCGTCGCCATGGTGGTGCGCGAAATGAACTTCATGCGCCGCAATCTCGGCCAGATCATCATCTCCTCGGCCATCATCGAGGACACGATCGGCTGGCTGATCATCGCCGTCACCTTCGGCATCGCCACCAATGGCAGCCTGCAGGTGCTGCCGCTTATCACCACGGTGGCCGAGGTGGCGCTGTTCATGGTGTTCTCCTTCACCATCGGCCGCCGTCTGGTGTTCACGCTGATCCGCTGGAGCAATGATTCTTTCCGCAGCGAATATGCCGTCATCACCGTCATCCTGATCATCATGGGCGTGATGGCCCTGATCACCAACCTGATCGGCGTCCACACGGTACTCGGCGCCTTCGTCGCCGGCATCCTGGTCGGGGAATCGCCGATCCTGTCCGACCACATCGAGAGTCAGCTGCGCGGCGTCATCACCGCGCTTTTCATGCCGGTCTTCTTCGGCATGGCCGGCCTGTCCGCCGACCTCACCGTGCTTGCCGACCCGACGCTGGCATTGCTGACATTGGCGCTGGTGGTGATCGCCAGCATCGGTAAATTCTCGGGCGCCTTCGTCGGCGGCCGGTTCGCCGGCATGTCGCTGAAGGAAGCGACCGCCGTCGGCAGCGCCATGAACGCGCGCGGCTCGACCGAGGTCATCGTCGCCAGCATCGGCCTGTCGATGAACATCCTCTCCCACGATCTGTTCACGATGATCGTCACCATGGCCGTCATCACCACGCTGGCCATGCCGCCCATGCTGCGCTGGGCGCTCGGCCGCCTGCCCGTCGGCAATGCCGAGAAGCAGCGCGTCGACCGCGAACTGCTCGACGAACGCGGCTTCGTCTCCAAGCTGGAGCGGCTGCTGCTTTTGGTCGACGACAGCCCGGTCGGCAAGTTCACCGCCTATCTGGCCGGGCTGGTCGGCGGCGGCAGCGGCATGCCGACCACGCTTCTTCATCTCGAGGGCGCGGAACTGCCCGGCCCTGCCCGCGAGAGAGGTCCCGAGCGGGCCTCGAACCAGGTCAAGAAGGGTGCCGCCAGGAGCGCCAGGGCCGTCAGCAAGGCCGAGGACACGCCCGTCGACAAGATGCATCTCACAGCCCGCACCCAACTTGAAGCCACCACCGAGACGATCGCCGCGGAAGCCCGCAAGGGTTACGGCCTCCTGCTCGTCGGGCTGGAGAACGCGCTGACCGACAACGGCACCTTCAGCGGCACGCTGAACGACATCACCAGCGGTTTCGACGGCCCGCTGTGCCTGGTGCTGAACGGCGCCAAGGACACCGGCAAGATGCCGATGCTGCGCGCCGGCGCAACGGTTCTGGTCCCGGTCAACGGCACCGAAGTCGCGCGGCGCGCCGCCGATTTCGCCCTCGCTTTGGCGCGTCCGCACCGAGCCCGCGTCAAGGTCCTCTATGTCTCGCAGGCCCGCAAGGGCAGCCCGCCAAGCTCGGTTTCGCACCGCCGCGAGGAAGCCGTGCTGAAGGACGTCGCCGATCTCGCCGATCGCTACGGCGTTACGGTCGACACCGCCATCCGCGCCCGCGCGACGCCCGACAGGGCCATCGCCAGGGAAGCGGCCAAGGGCGCCGCGATGGTGGTGATGGGTGTCACGCAACGGCCGGGCCAAGAGCTGTTCTTCGGCGACACCGCCACGGCGGTGCTGGCCGCCGTCGGCTGTCCGGTCGTGCTCCTGGCCAGTGAGCGCGCCAGGCGTAGCGAGGCCCAGGCCGAGGAGGCGAAAGCCGAGACCGGCGCCTGATCCATCTTCGCCGCGATTGTAATCCTATATGCCGAAGAATTGCCTGCCGATCATGTAGCCAAGCGCCACCACGACCAGCGGAAACAGTGCCGGCGCAACCTTGCCCAGCACGGAGCTCTGCTGCTCTTTCGCCGGCGTGTAGAGTGCATTGCCGAGATTCTTGGTCATTGCGTACCCCCGCGAAGCCATCCGTTTTTACACATGTCGTTATCCCAAAACCGCTGAGCACTTTTGGGTCGAATGTATTAGAAGGCGCTTATTTACAGCATGGCCGAATTAACGAGTTGCAAAGAAATTCGTTCGAATAGCCGAGCATTGCGCGGCGAGGCCTATTCCAGCCGACTCTCCGCAATCGTGTCTACCCCCGCATAATGCGATAGACAGTTGCATCACCCTCCACACCTCGAAGAGGCGCATCGAAAGCCACGACACGATGGCCCGCAAGCATTTCGCTAACCCCGGGCGCGGAATGGAGCGCCTCGGAAATGCAGACCTGTCCGGCGTCCGCCAGGGACTGCACGCGCGCGGCGACATTCACGGTCTGGCCGAAATAGTCGAGGTTGTCGTTGAGCGTCACGGCGATCGAAGGTCCACAGTGGGCGCCGATCTTGATGATGATCCCCGGCCCGTGATGATCGCTGTTGAAGCGATCGATTTCTTCAAAGATGTGGAGTGCGGCCGAAATCGCATCCGACGGCTGCGAGAATGCGGCCATCACGGCATCGCCGATCGTCTTGACCACCGCTCCGGAATGTTGCTGAACCGCCGCGTTGACCAAAGCGAAATGCTCGCGGACCAAAGCATAGGCGTTGAGGTCGCCCAGGCGCTCGTACATGGCGGTCGAACCCTTGAGGTCCGTGAACAGGAAGGTGATCTGCCGGATGCCGAGCCCCTCCTTCTCGTCGACACGTTCGGACCGGAAGAGCTGGCGGAAGGTTTGCCGCGCAAGCAGCGCTCCACCGGAAACATAAGGTTCGAAATCGAGCGCCGGCTTGGTAGTCAGCGCGACGAGCTCGGGCGGCCAGTTGATGACAAGCAACGAACCGCGTGCTGGCCCCCTGTTCGCGACCTCGATGACAATCGGACCAGGTGGCACGGCTGGCAGCGCCGGCAAGAAGCGTTTGCCGTCATAATCGATCTTCAGAAGTGTCGGCGCCAACGCCGGATCGCCTGATATTGGCACGGCGAATGCGGCCTGCGTCCGCACGTTGACGCCCGCGAGAGCGCCCGGTCCCAGGTCGGCGCGGAGCACCGTGGTGGTGCCGGGCGGCAGAAACGTCATGCCCCGAACGAAGCCGCGCAGAACGTCGAGAAAGCGAACGCCTTGCCCCGGCAGCCGCCCGTCATGTCCGAAGTGGAGCTTCCAGTGGAAATCCTCGACGGGCAGCGTCTCGGGATCGTGGTACGGCAGGCGCCGTAACTTCGGCGATACCGAGAAGGTGACCTCGATGAAGTCGTCGAGGTCGGTGTCGCCCGATACGTCGCACAGGCCGCAGACATAGTGGGTCTTCAGCGTGCGCAGGGCGCCGAAACTGTCGAGCACCATCCCGGACTGCGGACAGAGCACATCCCAGCTCATGTCGAACAGGCCACAGCGGGCGGCATGAAGGAAGAGGTCGATTGCTTCGGGCTCGGCGATTGCGCGGTCGCGCGCAAAGCTCCGCGGATTGACCCGATAGAGCGAGTGGTCGTCGGCATCCCTGATCAGCGTCTCGAATTTCGAGATGACGCGTGGGCTCCAGGCTCGCGCCTGCTCCACCTTGGTCATCTTGCTTTCGAGAAGACGATCGTTGATTGCCGTCATGCCGGATCCTCAACCTTGTCTCGCGACAGCCTACTAAAAAACGAGCGCGATGCGAATGGATGAATTCCTTTGTTGTACGACGGTCTGTCCAGGAGCCTCAGAAACGGCGGGCGGCGCACTGGAGCAGACGCCGTTCTTGAGCTGGCACATTGGCTCTGATGCGCTGGCCGGGCCGCGCTCGCCGAGAATTCCCAGGTGTCGGTCACGTTGCTGTGAAGCTGTAACAGCCAGTCGCCTCGGGGCGTACAATGATTTGTCATGGCGGGCCATCCCGGCGACGGGATCGGGCTTGTCGCCCATGGCAAGTGTTTGGGATCGAGCCGGAGGAGAAAGCCGATGCTGAAGCGCAACAAGGAGACCCAGCCTGACCAGGAGAAACTGGAGGCGCTGCTTGGAAAGATGATCGGCGATCTGGGCGCCATCACCACCGGAGCTGCGGTGCTGCTGGGCGACAGGCTCGGCTTGTTCGCGGCCATGAGCGGGGGCGGCGAGATGACCGCCGGACAGCTTGCCAAAAAGACCGGCACGCAGGAGCGGCTGGTCCGCGAATGGCTGTCGGCGCAGGCGGCGGCCGGTTATGTCGAATATGACGAGGCCGGCGACAGTTTCTACCTCAGCCCCGAGCAGGAGCAGGTTTTCGTCAACGAGGACAGCCCCGCCTTCATGGCCGGCGCGTTCGAGGCCGTCTCGACGCTGTGGCTCGACGAGGAGAAGGTGCGGGAGGCTTTTCGCTCCGGCAAGGGGCTGGGCTGGCACGACCACAGCGCCTGCCTGTTTCGCGGCACCGAACGCTTCTTCCGGCCAGGCTACAACGCCAATCTGATCGGCTCCTGGCTGCCGGCGCTCGACGGCGTTGTCGAGAGGCTGGAGAGCGGCATGGACGTCGCCGATGTCGGTTGCGGCCACGGCGCCTCGACGGTGCTGATGGCCAGGGCCTTCCCGAACTCGCGCTTTACCGGCTTCGACTATCACGCCCCGTCGATCGAGCGCGCCCGTGCCGCCGCGAAGGAGGCCGGCGTTGCCGGCAACACCCGGTTCGAGGTTGCGGCGGCCAAGGATTTCCCAGGCACCTACGATCTCGTCGCATTCTTCGACTGCCTGCACGACATGGGCGATCCGGAGGGGGCTGCCAGGCATGTGCACAAGGCGCTCAAGCCGGATGGTATCTGGATGATCGTGGAGCCCCTTGCCCACGACCAGCTCTCGGCCAACCTCAACCCAGTCGGCCGCATCTACTATGCCGCCTCGACCTTCATCTGCACGCCGGCCTCGCTGTCCCAGGAAGTCGGATTGGGGCTCGGCGCCCAGGCCGGCGAGGCGAGGCTGCGCAAAGTCGTGTCGGGTGGCGGGTTCAAGCGGTTCCGCCGCGCCACAGAAACCCCGTTCAACATGGTGCTCGAGGCACGCCCGTAAGGCCGGCCGGGCAAGGGAGGTCGCGGCTATGTCAAGAAACGCCTACGCCGGCAGCGTCGGCTCGGTGTTGGGCTCCAGCGCCTCTTCCGCCTCGTGATCCTCGCCCAGGATATCGCCGTGCACCACCAGCGGCCGGCCTATCCAGATCGGATCGACCAGATGGTCGCGCCTGGGGTTGGTCGTGTTCGGGTGGATGAGGATGCTCAAGCCCCGATGGTTCAGCATCAGCCACGGAACGAGTGACGCGAAAATCTCGTTGGCGAAGGAGACCTGGTACATCGCCTGGTCATGCGGGCCGACTTGTCCGTCATGCCAGTTGCCCAGGCGGACACGGAAACGCTCCCCGATGCGAAGACGCAGCCATTCGGCATGCTGCCGCTCGGTTTGCCCGTCATAGTAGATATGGGCGTGATAGCTGGCAATCTCGGCGAGCGGTCTTGGACTGGCGGCATCTTCGTTCACGTCAATGTCCTCCCTTGATGTTGGCGGCGCCCGGCGGAACTATACCCCAAGCACAGCGCCGGAGCCTGCCTTACCTGTCTTGCCGCAAAGACCTCTCGATATCGTGTATGGCCGCCACCTGGGACTTACCCTATCAAATAGACAGCATTTGCCCATTCAGAGTTCCTGGACAGCCATGTCCGGGAAAGAAATGTTGTCGACACATTGCTGGGAGGGAATGGGGGATTCGACAGGCACTCCGGAAGCCGCCAGTGATCCCTGAGGATTTTGGGCGCGACGGTCGGTGCTTGAGGACGAGAGCGTTCCAGGGCGGCGCAAGGGCGCGCTGAACGGGCGGCGTCCGGGTCCATCATCTTCAATCCTGCAATCAACGCGGACCACTGAGCGGGGCTGGTCGAATGTCGTTTGTTGTATTTGCACTCGTCATCGCCTTCATTCTTTGGCAGCGGCTGGGCAAGAGCAGGCGCCCGGCGAGAGCCTTGCAAGCCGAGGCCGGCGGCCCCGCTTCGCCATTGCTGGACCTTGCCGGCGACGCTCAGGGTGAGGCAATACGAGCCGACATTGCAGGACTGGTCTCGAAGTTCCTTGGCCAGAACGGCCAGGAGCTGATCGGGCAGGCTGTCAGCCGCGCCATTCAAGAGTCCACGGTCGGGACAGGTGTCGGCCTCGGTTCCGCCGGGGCGATGGAGCCGATCAGGAAGACGGTTGCGCCAACGAGGACGGCATCGCCGGCGCGCGACAAGCGGCGGGCCAAGTACCTGCTCGATTGTGACGCCGGCCACCGCCAGCGCACCGACCGAACCGCCCGGCTTCAGCAATCATTCAGGGGCAAGGGCCTCTGTTCGCCGCGCTAGGCGCGCCGCGAGGATCTGGGCACGCGCTCCGCGCGCCCGTACGAGGAGGGAATTCGAAATGGCGATCACCAGGCAGGTAATCACGTCGCTGCAGCGCGATGGCACGGATGCGCTCGGCACCCGGACCGTAGCGATGAAGATCGTCGACGAGAGCATCGTTTCCGGCTCGCTGCTGACCGTCGAAAGCAACCATTTCTGTATCCTGAAATCGCGCGGCGCGGTGCTCAACGTCTACGAGACCGGCCAATATCAGCTCCAGACACCGGACAAGCCGCTGGTCGGATCGGTCGTCCAGGGTTTCTTCGGCGGATCGTCGCCCTGGGTCTACGAGGTCATCTACATCAACCGTTCCAAGCTTCTGGTGCGCAATGAGGGCATCGCGACCAGCGCCGAGATGGCGGAGATGTCCTATGTCGTCGACTACTACATCCACATCGACAGCAAGCAGGAAGCGCTCGATCTCATCACCCACATGCCTTTCGCGGGCGCGGTGATCGATACGAAGGAAATCGCCGACTATGCCGGACCCGCCATCGAGCAGGCGATCAACCAGATCATCCAGGTCACCAAGATGGAGAACATCAACGAACGGATCAGCGATGTCCGCGAGGCGGTGAAGCTGCACCTCACCGATTTCCTCAAGGTCTACGGCATCATGCTCAACGACCTCAAGGTCCTGATCATGCCGCGCGACGAGCGCATGCGCGAACTGATCTCGCTGCAGGCGATCGGCTTGAGCCCGATCGAGGCGGTGCGCTATTATCTGGCGTTGCGCATGGCGGACAAAGGCTTGGTTTCCGCACCCAACGCCGCCGCCGGCGTGCCCTTCAATATTGGCGGCCAGCCCACGGGCTTCTATCCGCTCGGCGATGAGGTGGGCGCGACAAGATGAGCCGCTTCTACGAGGTCGGACCGCTCGCCAAGGTCGGGATCAACCTGTTCTACGGCTATGGCTACAATTTCTACCGCCAGGAAAACCAGCTCCGCGCGGACGACCAGCGGGTGCGCCAGATGGCGTCCTCGCTGCTGGCGCGCGCCCGGGCGGCCGTCGACGAGGCCGAGGGCCGGTACCGCCGCGAGAACATCCAGCCGCCTTCGCGAGCCAATCCGTTCCCCGATCCCGGCATCGTCGCCAACGCCCAGGCGCTCGAGCGGCTGGGGCGCGAGGTCGGCGCGCTCGAAGGGCAGATCCGCCATCAGCCGGTGCCGGAAAATGACCGCATGACCCAGCGCTACCGGTTGGAAGCCGCAACGCTCGCCGCCCTGGCGGAGAAGGACGCGGTGCTCGTCGGCCAGGCCGACCTCTTGCGATCGATGGTCGAAGGTGCTGCCGGCGATGCGATCCTGGCCAACAGACGCGAGATCGAGGACGGCATCGCCGCCATCACGGCGACGTTGCGCGACCGACAATCATTCTTGTCGTGAAGTAGCGGAAACCGCGCCTACCTCAACGAAATGCTCATCCCGCTGAGATCGGCGTTGACCTGCAGCCCGACCTGCCTGCCTGTGAGTTGCAGCTCGGCGCCCTTGTCATTGGTCATGACGATCACCTGGGCGCCTCTGCCGACCGCGCCGCCGCCGCCCGCCGCGCCGTAGACCCCGGCCACGTCGCGGGCGCGCCTGATGTGGCGCACTGTGCCCTGGAAATAGGTCTTGGACACGCCGAAGGCGAGACCGCCCGAGACACCGCCGATCGAGATGGGATAGCGGCGGCCATGGAAGGTCAGCGTGCCTTCGCCTCCGGAGCCACCGACGAAGAAGGCCGCCTTGTAGACGGAGAAGCGGATGGTGCCGCTGTCGGCATGCGCGGCGCTGGCAAAGCCCACGCCCGCAACGGCTATCGCGGCAACCGCGACGGAACGAACCCTGGACGAAATGTTCATGATGAAGCTCCTCAAGATCGCCGCTTATCCAGTCGGCCGGCACGTCAGCATCAAAGTCAAGGCTAAACAGTCTGGCCCGCCATTGGTTCCAGCAAGCGCCCGAATCCGGCTTTGGCCAGAACCCGGCTTGGGAAGGCCGCAGCGAAACAAGGCGGCCTGACCATTTGGCCTGCAAAATGCCAAGCTGGCGACGCTTCCCGAGCCAGTCAGGGACCGTCAGCAGCCCCCGGCCAATGCCCGCGGCCGATCGAGGGCTGGCCACACTGGCTGGCGCCGCCCGGGATGAGGGCGCGCCCGGTTCAACGGCGTCGAAGCACCAGGAGATAGAAAGCTCCGAACACGCAGACGATCGCGATGTTCACGGCCAGCCGTTCCCAGAACCGGCCTCTGAGGAACAGAAAATCGGCCCCGACGATGACCACCACCATGCCCAGGACGTAAAGCGCGACTGCTGCACGGCTCATTGCTGCGCGGCCTCCTTTTCCCGGCCGCTGAACCAGATAGCGGGCTCGGAAGGCGCCGCAACGGTCCGGCTTGCTGCCCGGCAACCCCACCTCGCCTCCCGTGGCCCAAGGAATGGCGTGTTGCCTGCCTTTATTCGAGAAATGCACCGTAAACCGCTGAAATCCTTAACACAATTTTCATTCCACTGCCCTAACACCATGCAATGGCAAGGCATGACGAGCGGTGGTTTGCTGGTCCCACTCCCCAAGGGCAAAGCGAAGCCGTGGCAACGGGGATCCTCCGCGATCAGTTCGCTGATCTGAGGAAAGGGATCTTCATTTCCATGCCTGTCGGCATTGTGCTGTCGGCCCTGATCCTGGCTGTGCAGATGCTTTCCGGCGGCGGTCTGGCGGCGGTGCTGTGGTTTGCGGCGATCAGCATCATCAATTGCGCGCGCCTGGCGCTTGCCGCCGCCCAGCCGGACATTTCCGGGAGCGGGCCGAGGCCGGTCAGCGCCCGGTTTGCCCTCTACGGCGCATTGGCACTGGTGTCCCTTCCTGGCCGTGCTGGCGCACGGCTACACCACGGCCCAGGCGCCGCTCTATCTGATCGTGCTTGCGGGCCTGTCGGCCGGCTCGGTCACCTACTCGGCGTCATACGCACCGGCCGCGCTCAATTTCATGACGCTGCCGCTTCTGGCCGCCGCCGGATGCGTGCTGGCCAAAGGCGGCATCGAGAACGACATTCTGGCGTTCACCATTCTGCTTTTCCTCGCCGGAATGGTCAGAAGCGCGCTGATCGGACAGGCCCGCTTCCGCGAGACCAGCCGCCTCAAATACGAGGCGAGGGAATTCGCCGCCGAGATGGAGCGCAATTCCAGGCGCGATCCGCTGACGAATTTGCTCAACCGGTACGGGCTCGAACAGGCGATCGGCCAGCTGGGGCTTTCCGACGGCCCGTTCGTGGCCATGCTGATCGACCTCGACGGCTTCAAATCCGTCAACGACACCTATGGCCACAACATCGGCGACGATCTGCTGGTCAAGGTCGCGCGCCGCATTGAGACCCATGCCCCGCAAGGCGCCACGATCGCGCGCATCGGCGGCGACGAATTCGTGCTGCTCTTCCCCGCCTGCCAATCGGCGCCCGCGACCGACGCGCTTGCCTCCACGCTCATCGCGGCGATCGCGCAACCCGATCCGGCGTTGAACTCGGTGCGTGTCGGCGCCTCGATCGGCATCTACGTCTCGGACAGGCCGCGACTGACGGAGATGCTGCTCAGGGCCGATTTCGCCCTCTACGCGGCCAAGCGCAAGGGCCGGAACGAACACTGTCTCTTCGATGCCGGGCTCGACCAGGCGCTCGAACGCAAGCACCATATCGAGCGCGACCTGCGCGGCGCCATCGAGGCCGGCGCGCTCTGCTCATGGTTCCAGCCGCTGGTGCGCCTCGACACCAATGCGGTGGTCGGGTTCGAAGCGCTGCTGCGCTGGCGGCATCCGATCCACGGGCCGATTTCCCCGCCCGAGATCGTCACCGCGGCGCGCGAGACCGGCCTGCTGCCGCTGCTGACGGAAACGGTGTTCCGCAATTGCTGCGCCATGATCGAGGAGCTGGTGAAAGCTGGCCGCCGCGATGTCCGCGTCGCCATGAACCTGTCGCCGCGCGAGCTCGAGGCTGGTAATGTCGACGACATGATCCTGGGCCTGTTGAAGGCGAGGAACGTGCCGGCGGCGATGCTCGAAATCGAGATCACCGAGGAAGCGCCGGTCGATCGCGACAGGGTCGACGAAAAGGTCGGCCGCCTCGCCGATGCCGGCATATCGATCGTGCTCGACGATTTCGGCACCGGCTTTTCGACCCTGGTCGCGCTGAAGGACAGCCGGATCCGCAAGATCAAGATCGACAAGCATTTCGTGCGCGACCTCGCCAAGTCGGTCGAGGATCAGGCCCTGGTCAAGACGGTGATCGATCTCGGCCGCGCGCTGGGCATAGAGGTCATGGCCGAGGGCGTCGAGACGGACGCCGACCGCCTGATCCTGCGCTCGCTCGACTGCATGGTCGCGCAAGGCTTTCTCTTCTCGCCGGCCCTCCCCGCGCCCGAGGCGCTCGCCTTCCAGGCAGCCCGCTCCAGCAATTCGCTGGCGGAAGCCCTCCTCGATCCAGCTTCCCGCCGCAAGCCCCAAAGCGGCAGCGCGGCCTGAGTGCCGACATGATAGGGCGAGGCCTGCAACTGTGCCCGCCGCCTCAGCGGCGGCAACATGGCTTGCGAGCCGGCGTTTCGTCGTCCTCACAAAGTCATGGCTATGGCAAAATGGATTCTTGCGAAGGGGACCCCCACCCTAACTTGCCGGGGCGAGCCACGGGTCTCGCCCGTCCTTCGGACCCCCACAAAGGGGAGGGAACGCTGCCGCGCGCACCCCTACTTCCTTCATTGACGTCCAAAACATGCACAATTTGCCACGGATCAGCGTCAACGAGGGTCTCTCTCCCCCTTGTGGGGGTCCGAAGGACGGGCGAGACCCGTGGCTCGCCCCGGCAAGTCAGGGGGGGTACTCGTAGGGCGAAAGCCTCGGCCTCCCAACGCAATTGCCCTGCCCCTCGTGGGGAAGATACTCGTAAGGCGAAAGCATCGGCCGTAGGCGATTGCCTGCCCACAAATTAGAGGCCCCCGCCAAAGCCGCGATACTGAGAAAGCGCGCCGCCCTATGCGGTTGGCCACCTGCTTGGTAGTTTGCCGACCCGCATTGGAAAAAGACCGCATGAACACTCAAGCAATAGAAGCCGATACCCTGCCCTATCTGTCTTCGGCGTATCTCGACCGCCTGGCGATCTCGACGTCCGAAATGGTCGACGAGATCGAACGCCAGATCGCTGGCCAGAGGCGCGGCGAACTCTGGTGCGCGCCGAAGGCGGTCGTGCAGCCGGGCGACGACCGCTACATCATGGCCACGCTCGGCGTCGCCTCCAATCCGCCCGTGCTGGCCACCAAGTCGCTGGTCGTCAACCCCCGCAACGCCGGGCGCGACCTCCCCACGATCAACTCGCTGATCACGCTGCTCGACGCCGAGACCGGCCTGCCGCTTGCCCTGGTCGACGGCAATTGGGTGACGGAGAAGCGCACGGCCTCCTTGAGCGCCGTCGCCGCCAGGCGCATGGCGGCACGCGAGGCATCGTCCATCGCCTTCATCGGCTGCGGCGTGCAGGCGCGCGGCCACCTCGAAGCCTTCGCCGACCTCTTCCCCCTGCGCGAAATCCGCGCCTTCGGCCGCGGCACCGTCAACCGCGACGCGCTGTGCCAAATGGCGCAATCGCGAGGCCTGCAGGCAGTGCCATGCGACACGGCAAGGGCCGCGATCGAAGGCGCCGACATGGTGGTGACGTCGGTGCCCCTGGTGCCCAGACCCGCCCCCTTCCTCGACGCCAACTGGCTGAAGCCGGGCAGCTTCACCGTGATGACCGACCAGGCCCTGCCTTGGCTGCCCGAAACAATGCCCCGCTTCGACCGCGTCATCGTCGACGACCTGGAGCAGGAGAGGAATATGGCCAAACCGATGGTCGACCCCGGCCTGGTGGCCGGAGACCTGACGGGGTTGGTGTGCGGCGATTTTGCGGGAAGGCAGAGCCCGGGCGAGACGACGGGGTTTGTGTTTCGCGGGCTGGCTGTGGGGGATTTGGCGGTGGCGGGGTTGGTGTATCGAAGGGCAAGTGGGTGATCGAAGTATAGTGCAATTCCCCTCATGTGGACGACGCCGGCGCCCCCGGCTGCATCCCACACGCCTCCGCGCACAAGCACAGGTGTGAGTTTCGTTGGTGGCTCACAGTATCTACGTTCATCATTGGGGGCGCATGTAGCATCTAGACGATTTGTCTCTTCTGAATTGCCGGTTGTTGTGTGCAGGACACAGTTATCAACTTGGTAACCGTACGATGCTAATATAATGTATGGGGCATGAGCAAAAACTTAATGGGGAGTTACCAGTAGCCGATTTTATTGATCGGTGGTCAAATCTTGATGGCGGTCAAGAGCGCGCCAATTATTCCCTTTTCTTGGCTGAGCTTTGCGATGCGATCGAGGTAAAGCGGCCCGATCCAGCTTTGGCCGCACACGACTTCAACGACTATGTATTTGAACGGCGCGTCGAGCGAAAACGCCCAGACGGAACAACGGAAGCCGGCCGCATCGACCTCTATAAACGTGGTTGCTTCATTCTCGAAGCAAAGCAGAGCCGCCTCCGTGGTGGTAGGAAAGCGGTGCCGGAAGGCCAGGTGGACTTATTTGGCTCGACACAAAGCGGTCTTTCAGATACGGCGGCGTCAGGGCTCGATCACGTTATGGTCCAAGCCCGCCGACAGGCCGAGCGGTATGCAGCGTCGTTGCCTTCTAACCATCCATATCCCCCGTTTGTCATCGCCTGCGATGTCGGACGCGCTATCGAACTCTACGCCGACTTTTCCGGTCACGGACGCCACTACGCCCAGTTCCCCGATGCGCGACAGTTCCGCATCGAACTCGGCCAGCTGAAAAACCCCGAGACGCGAGACCTTCTGCGCGCCGTATGGGAACAACCTCAATCCTTGGACCCTGCACAGAGGACTGCGAAAGTCACTCGCGAGATTGCCGGCCAGCTCGCCGAAATCTCCAAGGCCCTTGAGGGGCGAGGCTTTGATCCTCGCAGCGTTGCGGTTTTCCTTATGCGATGCCTGTTCACAATGTTCGTCGAGGACGTAGGCCTCCTTCGCAAAAAAGGCTTTACGGAGCTTCTGACGAAATGCCTCGATGATCCGACACGGTTCACGTTCGAAATCGATGACCTCTGGCGTCACATGGATCGCGGGGACTATTCACCGGGTATCGGCGAGAGGCTGCTTCGATTCAACGGTAAGTTGTTTAAGAATGCCGCATCCCTTCCGCTGACGCAGGACGAGATACGTCTACTCCGCGACGCGTCGGATGCAGATTGGCGTGATCTGGAGCCAGCCATCTTCGGTGCACTGTTCGAGCAGGCATTGGACCCTCACGAACGAAAACGTCTGGGAGCGCACTATACGCCACGCGCCTACGTCGAAAGCGTTGTCGACGCGACCATCATAGAACCTCTGAGCAAAGACTGGATCGGCCATCAATCGGCTGCTGCGCGTGAACTCCGCGATGGTTCCATGGCGGCGGCCATTCGCGAGATCGAAGACTTCCTGCGCCACCTGGCCTCGGTGCGGGTACTCGACCCGGCATGCGGCACAGGCAACTTCCTCTATGTCGCCCTTCGTCGAATGAAGCAGTTGGAGGGAGAAGCGCTCAAGCAATTGCAGGACATCGGAGGCGACCAGGCAGTTGCTCGGATCGTGGAGATTTCAGTGAAGCCAGAGCAGTTCTTCGGCATGGAACTCAACAGACGAGCAGTCGAGATTGCCGAACTAGTCCTCTGGATAGGGTACATTCAATGGCACATGCGGACACGCTCCACAGTGCCCACCGAGCCTGTCCTGGGCAGCAGTGATCATGTTCATGCGAAAGATGCTCTGATTACCTGGTCGGGCTATCCCCATCTGCAACTCAAGCGTGACTCGCTGGGCAAGCCCGTGGCCGACGGTCAAGGCAACGAGATATACGTCTATCCAAACGCTATCCGCGCGGATTGGCCGGAGGCGGACTTTATCGTCGGGAATCCGCCCTTCATCGGCGGTAAGGATATTCGAGGGCGCCTCGGGGCCGGGTATGCTGAAGCCTTGTGGACGGCAAATCCGCAGATGAACCCTGCGGCGGATTTCGTGATGTACTGGTGGGACCGCGCGGCTGAACTGCTTGTAAAGAATGGAACCCGGCTACGTCGCTTCGGCTTCGTTACGACGAACTCCATAACTCAGGTATTTCAGCGACGCGTCCTTGAGCGGCATCTGTCGGGCACTTCGCCAGTTTCGCTTGTGCTTGCCATTCCGGATCATCCATGGACCAAGGCGTCCAAGGATGCTGCTGCGGTCAGAATCGCGATGACCGTAGCGGAAGCCGGCGAACGGTACGGTGTAATGCGGATCGTTACGCGAGAAGAAAACCTGGACACCGACGAACCTACAATTGAGTTTATTGAACGTGAGGGCAGGATAAATGCGGACCTGTCGATCGGGGCAAACACAGACAAGGCGGGAGACTTAGTTAGCAACAGCGCCATTGGCTACCGAGGCGTCCAATTGATGGGCGCTGGTTTCATCATCACGAAAGAGAAGGCCGTTCAACTCGGCTTTGGAACGCGATTAGGCCTCGATAAATATATCCGTGAATATCGAAATGGCAAAGATCTGACGACACGGCCGCGTGAGGTGATGGTAATCGACCTGTTTGGTACCTCTTCCGATGACGTTCGGCGCGACTTTCCCGAGGTCTACCAGCATCTGTTAGAGACGGTGAAGCCGGAGCGTGACCGAAATAACCGAGCCTCCTACAGGGAGAAATGGTGGTGGTTTGGTGAGCCTCGAAGGGAACTCCGGCCAGCAATCGAAGGTCTGTTCCGCTACATCGCCACAGCCGAAACGATGAAGCACCGGATATTCCAGTTCATTGATGGCCAAGTGCTTCCAGATAACAAGCTTGTAGTGATGGCACTCGATGACGCCTTCGCTCTCGGCGTACTTTCATCGCGCGTTCATGTGACTTGGTCATTGGCGGCGGGCGGCAGGCTCGGAATTGGAAATGATCCTGTCTATGTAAAATCTAAGTGCTTCGATCCCTTCCCCTTTCCTGACGCCAGCGCTGCCGCCCGCGCGGAGATTGGAGCTATTGCAGAGGAACTCGACGGGACACGCAAACGAGTCCTTGTCGAGCATCCCGACATAACCCTGACCGCGCTCTATAATGTTCTCGAAGCCGTTATGGTGGGTAGCCAACTATCCGGCAGGGAGCAGGATATTCGAAGCCGCGGCCGTGTTTTGATACTTCGGGAACTTCACGACCGGCTCGATTCCGCAGTTCTAAAATCATACGGATGGCAGGTGAATTGCGACGTTGAGCAAATCCTCGACGGCCTTGTCCGCCTGAACGAAATCCGGACTGCCGAAGAACGCCGTGGCTTCATCAAATGGCTACGCCCTGAATATCAAATCGATAGGATCGGCCCACTGGCGCACCGTGGCGACCGCATACAAGCTATCCTTTCCACGAAAGCAAGAAGCAAAAAGACAGCGTTCCCCGTAGCACGGCTGTCGCAGGCTCAGGTTGTGCTAGACATCATGGGCCGCGCAAAAGCGCCTCTTTCGGTTGAAGAAATTGCGGCGACGTTCTCCTTGTCAGAACAGACCATCATCGAAGTGCGAGACGTGCTTCAGTCCTTGGTACGGCTTGGCCAAGCGGAGAGTTCCGACGAAGGAAGAAGCTTCTTTCGTGCGGCTTAGGCTGCCGCGTCGCTTCATCCTGGGAGAACGATGGCAGCGGCTCAAGTCACGACGCCAACCAACGCTACTGCTGCAAGCCGTCACCGCCAACGTGCGGCAAACTAGTCGAATCCGGCGTGGCCATCAGTATGATCTCAACTCAAAAATCCTGAGCACTTGAATAGTCGCCCTCCTGATTATTGCAGCGCAGAAATTCGACACAAGAAAATATTTCGGAGCGCGTGCGTAGATTGCACTAGAAAGGTTCTTTCCACCAGACTATATGACAGCGGTGATTAAAGTCGATGCAATATTAAGAACTGGGGGGGCGGACTGTTGAAGATTGAAGTCACCATGGATACCGGCGGGTCCGCAACAGCTGGTGTGGACCGTGACGCGCTCGTCGCGAACATACAGGCGGAACTGGATAAACTTGCTTCAACCGCAGGCGCAAAGGCCCCTAAGCCCAAGGAGCGCCCGGCACCCCCAGGAGCACAGGGGGATCTTTCCGCACTTCATTGGATCATCGACATCGCCACTGATCCCGCTATGGCTAAGGCTTATGCCACAGCGCTCGTTTACGCCATCAATGAGATTATCGCTGCGGCTACCTCCAAGCAATCGGGCGAAAAGCCGGGGCCGAACGAGGAGATTGCGCGTGAAGAAAAGCCGGCTGTAAAGATCAAATTTTTGGGCAAAGAGGTGGCGTTGCCGGTCGCGGTCAACGTCATCAAGAAAATCCTCGAGTCGATCCAGAGTTAGTCATGATCGACCGTCGTGCGCTTATAGTCGGCAGCTGGAAAGCTGCGGGACGAACTATCCCTACCCCACAGAAAGTTTTGTCGTTGTTGGGGCGATGGCAGAAAATTTTCGACGAGGATCGGTACGAGTTTAGAGCGCTTGCCGACCGCGCGATGAAACCAGCCGCGCTTGAGAACCCATCTCGTGCCGATATCATCTCCCAGTTCGACAACGCCTCGGATATCTCAGATAATACCGAACTACTGGTGTACTTCGTTGGCCATAGCGTGAGTGAAGGGACTGACGATATACGCCTGATCCTTGATGTCGACAAGGACGGGAACAACCGTTTCATCCAGCTTCGCTGGCTACTCGACACAATTGCAAGTGAGCGCATTCGAAAACTCGTTATTATACTAGATACATGTCATGCAGGACGAACCGAACAGCAATTCCGCGCCGCTAATGGCAACTGGTTCGCAATGTTTGGAACCGGCGATGCTTACGCTTTCGAAGCGGCATTTTCTGACGCTGTGCTTCGCGCCCTTGAAGCTCCGATCAGAAAAAGCGATCAGCGCGTCGACCGCAGGCACGAAGGCATGACTTACAATAAGGTTTTCGAAAACGCCCGCGGTCGAATGATCTCGACCTTATCGCAAACACACTTATCTCAGATTCCTCGTGCATTCGGGGAATATGGGAATACCGTGCTTCTGGCGGCGCCCCGCCGCGTTCCAATCGGTTACAATCCCTTCGCGTCTGGCCGCAGCATTTACGGGCGAGTGTTCCGGTTGCTGCAAATTATTCAAGCGGGCCCTCTCTCGATGGGCAACCTAACGGCTGCAATCAGGTCTGATGCAAGTTTTCTGCTGCAGAGGGAGGAGGGCGGGGCATCCAGATACGTCTCCCCAGACCGCCTGAGAGAGTACTTGGAATTTTTGCGCACAGCGCGTTTCATCGTTCAGCCGAGCGGGGCTGTTCAACTCACTGACGTCGGTGTTCGCGCGTGCAATCCTGCCAGCTTCAATAGTGAGATCATGGCCGCCATTGAAGCGAATGTGTTCGCAGAAGGAATAACTTTCAGGTTTCTAGATCAGGTCGTTATGAAATTGCTGGAGGACTTGATCCCTCCAACTCCGATCAAGATCCGAGAGCGGGCCGCAATGCTGGGCAAGGCGATGAAGCTAGATGCGTCTACTCGCTTGGCACTATTGCTCCTGCCCTCAACCGGGCAATTTCTCAAGGGATCTGCCGATGCAATCTTCCCATCGGAGTTGGGTTAGGCTGCGTTAAAGAGCGGTTCGGAGGCTCGGGTAAAATTCCCCCTCACCCCCCGGCCAGTCTCGGCAGCAGAAATATCTCCGCCCCGGGCGGCAGTTCCTTCCCCCACGTATCGCGATAAATCACCCCGTCGATCGCCACGGCAATCCCGCGATCGATCCACGGCTCGAAGCCGGGATACTGTTCAGCCAGTTTCCTGAACAGCTCCCTGATGTCCTTGGCCTCTACTTCGACCTTGCTCTTGCCGCCAGCGAGTTGGCCGAGCGCGCCCCAAAGCGTGACTTCGACCATCGCTTAAGGTGTGCCGATATTCAAGTGAGGCCGGCCTGCGAACGAAGGCTTCCTGCGCTTCCGGTGCCCACATACGAAAAGTACGCTCCGCTCCGGTTCTCGCAAGCCGTCGTTCTCGATTCGTCCTGACTTGAATCTCAACACACCTTGACCTCAGCGTTGGATGTCTCAGCCTTCCCGCTCCGCCTCGATCGCCGCCAGGATGCGCGGCGGCGACATCGGGATGTGGGTCATGCGCACGCCGGCCGCGTTCGACACCGCGTTGGCGATCGCCGCCAGCGGCGGCACGATCGAGGTTTCGCCGACGCCGCGCACGCCATAGGGGTGGTTGGGGTTGGGGATTTCCAGGATCTGCGTGTCGATCATCGGCAGGTCGGAGCACACCGGGATGCGGTAGTCGAGGAAGCCGGCGTTCTGCAGCCGCCCGTCCTTGCCGTAGATATACTCCTCGTTGAGCGCCCAGCCGATACCTTGCGCCGCGCCGCCCTGGTACTGGCCCTCGACATAGGTCGGGTGCACCGCCTTGCCGGCATCCTGCACCACCGTGTAGCGGATGACCCTGGTGGCGCCCGTCTCGGGGTCGACCTCGACGTCGCAGATATGGGTGGCGAAGGAGACGCCTGCGCCGTCGGCGACGAGCTCGCTATGGCCGGCGATCGGCCCGCCGGTCTTGCCGGACTGGGCGGCGATCTCCTTCAGCGAGAGCGCGGCGAGGTTGCCGTATTTCTCGCCCCTGGCCAGCGCGTGGCCCTTTTCCCAGACGATGTCGTCGACCGGAATGTCCCACATCTGCGCGGCCCGCTCGCGCAGGATCCTGATCGCGTTGCGGGCCGCCGAGATCGTCGCCATCGAGGACGAGAACGTGCCGCGGCTGCCGTCGGTCATGTCGTTGTAGCCTAGACTGGATGTGTCGGCGACGATCGCCTTGACCTGGCTGTAGTCGATGCCGAGCTCTTCCGCCGCCACCAGCGACAGCGACGCGCGGGAGCCACCGACATCGACAGTGCCGACGGCGAGCGACACCGAACCGTCCATGCCGACGTTCAGGTCGGTGCAGGTCTGGCCGCCGAAATTGAACCAGAAGCCGCAGGCCATGCCGCGCCCCTGGTTTTCCTTGAGCGGCGCCTTCATATGCGGATGGTGCTTGGCCGCTTCCAGCGTCGGGCCGATGCCGATCGGGCCGTAGACCGGGCCGTAGGAGGAGCGCGTGCCTTCCTGGGCGGCGTTCCTGATGCGGAACTCGACCGGGTCGATGCTGATCTCCTTGGCCAGCTCGTCGACGGCGCTTTCCACCGCGAAGGCCGCCATCGGTGCCGACGGCGCGCGATAGGCCGCGGTCTTCGGGCGGTTGACCAGCACTTCGTAGCCCACCGTCTTGACGTTATCGAGCTTGTAGCAGGCAAACGCCGTCATGGCGCCGACCTCGGCCCAACTGCCGGCATAGGGGCCGCTGGTGTAGCGCAGCGTCGCTTCGGCGGCGGTGATGGTGCCATCCTTGCGGGCGCCGATCTTGACGTCGATCGAGGTGGCGCTGGTCGGCCCCGAGGCGCGGAACACCTCGTCGCGAGTCATGACAAGCTTCACCGGGCGTCCGGCCTTGCGCGACAAAGCCAGCGCCACCGGCTCGGCCCAGACATGGGTCTTGCCGCCGAAGCCGCCGCCGATCTCCGAGGAGGTGACGCGCAGCTTCGAGGCTTCCATGCCCAGCAGCTGCGCGCAGTGCTGGCGGTAGACGAAATGCCCCTGCGTGCAGACCCACAGGTCGGCGGTGCCGTCGGAGCTGACGCTCGCCACGCAGGCATGCGGCTCGATATAGCCCTGGTGCGTCTGCTCGGTCTTGAACGAGCGCTCGACGATGAAGTCGGCATGCGCGAAACCCTCATGCACGTCGCCATGGCCGTATTGCGTGCGCTTGGTGACGTTGGACGGCTTGACCGGCTTCTCCTCCAGCCCCTCGGTGAAGATCGCGTCGTTGATCAGGGGTGCTGTATGCGCCATCGCCTCGTCGACATCGGTGACATGCGGCAGCGGCTCGTAGTCGACCTCGATCAGCTTCAGCGCCTGCCTTGCCGTGCGGGCATCGACGGCAGCGACGGCGGCCACCGCATGTCCGTCATAGAGCGCCTTGGTGCGCGCCATGCAATTGTCGAGGATGTCGTACATGGCGGCATCGCCATCGGTGAGGTCGGGCAGGTCGGCGGCGGTGATCACCGCCTTCACGCCGTTCAGCTTCTCGGCCTTGGAGGTGTCGATCTTGCGGATTTTCGCATGGGCGTGCGGGCTGCGCAGGATGCGCCCGACCAGCTGGCCGGCCATGTTGAAGTCCGCGCCATAGCGGGCGCGGCCGGTGACCTTGTCGACGCCGTCGGGGCGGACGGGGCGCGTGCCGACGGATTTGAAACTGCGCCCCGAATAACGCGGATCGAAATTCATTGTCAGGCTCCCTTCATCACGCTGGCCGCATCCTGGACGGCGCGCACGATCTTGTCATAGCCGGTGCAGCGGCAGAGGTTGCCGGCCAGGCCGAAGCGGATTTCCTCCTCGGTCGGGTCGGGATTCTTGGCGAGCAGGTCCTTGGCCGCGATCAGGAAGCCCGGCGTGCAGATGCCGCATTGCAGCGCCGCATGCTCGAGGAACTTCTGCTGCAAGGGATGCAGCTGATCGCCATGCGCCATGCCTTCGACGGTCTCGATCCGCCGGCCCTCGGCTTCAGCGCCGAGCACCAGGCAGGAGCACACCAGCCGGTTGTCGAGGATGACGCTGCAGGCGCCGCAATCGCCGGTGCCGCAGCCTTCCTTGGCGCCGGTCAGGCCGAGCCGGTCGCGCAGCACGTCCAGCAGCGTCTCGTCGGGCTGGCACAGATATTCGATCGTGTCGCCATTGATGGTCGTTGAAACTGCTATGCCAGCCATCATTTGCCTCCTGCACGTGCATAGGCGGTCATGGCGGCCCGCCTGGCCAGCACGCCCGCAACCTTCCGTCTGAATTCGATGGTGCCCCTCTTGTCGTCGATGGGGCGGCAGGCGCCGGAGCAGACCTTGGCCAGCCGCTCGAGCGCCGCTTCGTCGAGCTTCCTGCCAACAAGGGCCTCGGCCCCTTCTTCCACCAGCAACACGGTCGGCGCGGCGGCGCCGATCGCCACGCGGGCCGCCGTCACGACGCCCGCTTCGTCCAGCGTCAGGTTGACGCCGGCGCTGACCACGGCGATGTCCATCTCGGTGCGCGGAATGAACCGCAGATACGCATCGCCCGAATGCGGCGCACGCTTGTCGAGCAGGATCGCCTCGATGATCTCGCCCCTGGCGAGCGAGGTCTTGCCCGGCCCGACCGGCACGGCTTCCACGGCGATCGTGCGCCTGCCTCCGGGCCCGGCAATGACCGCCCGGGCGCCGGCCGCGACCAGCGCCGGCACGCTGTCGGCCGCCGGCGAGGCGTTGCACAGATTGCCCGTCATGGTGCAGCGGCCCTGCACCTGCTTGGAGCCGATCAGCTTCGCCGCTTCGACGACGCCCGGCCAAGCCTTCTTCAGCACCGCGCTCTCGCCGAGCACGGCGCAGGGAACAGCGGCGCCGATGCTGAAGCCGTCGGCCGTTTCGCGGATGTCGCTCAAGCCGGCGATGCCCTTGATGTCGACGATCAGCTCCGGTTCGATGAAGCCGCCCTTCATCCTCACCAGAAGGTCGCTGCCGCCGGCGAGAATGGCCGCCGGCCCCGCCGATCCGGCCAATTGGCCCACGGCATCTTCGATTGAAAGCGGACGTATGTAACGCATCGTCTCCCCTTGATTGTCGCGATCTCGCCGACCGTTATAAACTGTCTCCCCATAATGACCATCCGCTTCCTCATTCGCGACGATGGGCCACACGCCGCAAAATGCAGTCCCAAATCCACCCGAACCGGCGTAAGTTAGGCGTGCGCCAGCCGGACAGGCCCAACGAGCGACGGAGGCGGGCCTTCGGAAAAAAATCCAGGGCCGATGTCGGACTGGCCAGGCCTTGCTCGTCCTTGGGGCGTCGAACAGCAATCATGAAAGGAAAGAATATGCCCGGCACCGTACGTTTGCACCGCGTTCTGACGACCAGCCCGGAAAAGGTCTACCGCGCCTTCGTCGAGGCGGATGCGCTGACGAAATGGCTGCCGCCGAACGGCTTCACCTGCACGGTCGATCATCTCGAGGCAAAGGTCGGCGGCACGTTCAAGATGGCCTTCCGCAACTTCACCACCGGCGGCAGCCATTCCTTCGGCGGCGAATATCTTGAACTCGTTCCGGGCGAGCGCCTGCGCTACACCGACAGGTTCGACGATCCCAACCTGCCCGGCGAGATGCAGGTCACGGTAGTCCTGAAGAAAGTCTCGGTCGGCACCGAGATCGACATCACCCAGGCCGGCATTCCGGACGTCATCCCGGTCGAGGCCTGCTATCTCGGCTGGCAGGAATCGCTCCGGAACCTGGCAAAGCTCGTCGAGCCCGAGATCAATCAATAATTCGCTGAGTGCAGCGCTGTCGACGATGACATCCTCATCGGCGGCGCCAACGGCTGCGGGCGGTGACAAACAGGGGCCTTGACCGCACCATCTTGCGCGTGAAACCTCTCCGGCCAAAGGGCAGTGCAATCGCATACGGCAGCGCCGGCCCCTCTCCGTCCGCTGCGCGGCCACCTCTCCCCCATTACATGGGGGCGAGGAAACGCCAATCTCCGAAGTCGCGGCTTTGGGAGGCTTGGTTCCTCGCCCTCACAAAGTGGGGGAGAGGTGGCCGCGCAGCGGACGGAGAGGGGGAGCGCCCTATGCGATTGTCCTCGCCTTGTGACCGGCATGTCACGAAGAACGCGGCGGAGGCCAAGAAGCATGACCCTCACCAACCGGGACATCGTCGAGCTGACCGAATGGCGGCGCAAGCTGCACCGGCGGCCGGAAATCTCGAACGAGGAGGAGAATACGGCCAAAGAGGTCGTCGCCTTCCTCGCCGATACCGCGCCTGACAAGGTGCTGACCGGCCTCGGCGGGCATGGCGTGGCCGCCATCTACGACAGCGGCAAGGCGGGACCGACGGTGCTGTTCCGTTCCGAACTCGACGCGCTGCCGATCGAGGAACTGTCCGGCGCGCCGCATGCCTCGCAGGTGCCCGGCAAGTCGCATATGTGCGGCCATGACGGACACACCGCGATCCTGGCGTCGCTTGGCCGCCAGCTCGGCCGCCAGCGGCCGGCAAGCGGCCGCGTCGTGCTGATGTTCCAGCCGGCGGAGGAGACCGGCAATGGCGCGGCCGGCGTCGTCGCCGATCCGCGCTTCGGCGAGATCGCGCCGGATTTCGCCTTCTCGCTGCACAATCTGCCCGGCGTGCCGTTCGGCGAGGTGCGGCTGAAACCCGGCGTGGTCAATTGCGCCTCGCGCGGCATGCGCATCATCCTGGAGGGCAAGACCGCGCATTCCTCCATGCCCGAGACCGGCATCTCGCCGATGCCGGCGATCTCGGAGCTGATGCCGGCCTTGCCCGCGCTCGGCCGCGCGACCTTCGCCGATGACGACTTCGCCATGGTCACCGTCACCCATGCCGAGATGGGCGAAGCCGTGTTCGGCATCGCGCCTGCCCATGCAGAAGTCTGGGCGACGCTGCGCACCCGCCGCGACGAGCGCATGGCGGATCTGTGTGCCGCCGCCGAGACCCTGGTCAAGGAGATCGCCGCCCGCCACAGCCTCTCCGCCTGCTGGGACTATCACGAGATTTTCGTTGCCAGCGTCAACGCGCCGGACGCGGTGCAACACCTGCGGCGCGCCCTCGACGAAGAAGGTGTCGCGCATGGGCAGGAAGCCCTGCCGATGCGTGCCTCGGAAGATTTCGGCCTGTTCGGCCACGGCGCCCCGTCGGCCATGTTCTTCCTCGGCGCCGGCGAGAAGCACCCTGCCCTGCACAATCCGGACTATGATTTTCCCGACGACCTGATCCCGATCGGGTCGAGGATTTTCATGCGCACCGCCCGCAATCTGCTGGGCTGAGCTTGGCTTAACTCAGCCTCCGAGGCGGCAAGTCGCGCGCGGTTGCGGTCGACTACGACCACCCTTGACCGACACAGACACCCGGTGGCGCGCTCGCTGTCCCGCCGCATCATCGACCGTCATGCAACGGTCTGGCTCGGAACGATGAGGCTTGCACCACAACATCGGTTTCTTCAAGGTAGGAGCAACGGCGGACATAGATGTCGTTGCTTGCCGATTTGACCGGAAGGTTACAGCACCATGCCACTCAGGATTCGACGATTGGCCGCCAGGACTCTGACGCGCCCGGCGCGACGTCTCGGAGATCTGACTGCGATGTTTGTCCTGATTGCCAGGCCGCTCGTCTTTGGAATCGCCCTTTTGTTGGCTGGTCCGACGCAGGCGCAGGCGCCGGCGAGTGTCCCGCCTGAAAAGGTCAAACAGCTGTTCGAGCTTCTCGACGACCCGTCGGTGAAGACCTGGGTGGCCGAACAACGAAATCAGGACGCCGGGTCGACGCAAGCGCCTGCCCAGGCAGGCGCTCCCCCTGCCGGCGCATCGTCCGACCCCGTGGCCGCACCGGCCCGGATGAACACGATGGCATCCTCCACGCTCGATCGGATCAGGCATCATATCGAAAGGATCGTGGGAACCTTGCCCTCGCTGCCAGGCCAGTTCGCCCGCGTTCGGGCTGCGACCATGGAGGATATGTCCAGCAAGGGATCCGCCGGCGTACTCTTGCTGATTGCGATGTTCATCGCCGCCGGGCTGGCGCTCACCTGGGCAACGTACAAGCTCACCCGTCCATTTCGTCTTTGGATCATCGCGCAGCCGAAGGACACCCCCACCGGGCGAGCCAAGAAGATTGGCGGCCGCACGCTTTATTCCAGCATGCTGATCGTCTCCTTCGCGCTGGGCAGCGCCGGCGCGTTCATGTTGTTCGACTGGCCGATGCTCATCCGCGAGATTGTCCTGACGTTTCTGATGGCTGCGGTCGTTACATGGGGTGTGCGCATGTACGTCACGGCCTTGCTCGTCCCTTCCTTCATGAACGTCGAGAACGCTGTCGAGGTTCGTGCCTTGCCGATCACCAACGAAACAGCCGACCATTGGACTTATTGGCTATCCCGGATCGTCGGCGTCTTCGCCTTCTTCGCCGCCGCGTTTTTCCTCTTGCCGGGTCTCGGCATCGATCGGGATGGAATGCTGGTGCTGTCGACGGGCGCCGATTTCGTGCTGCTGCTGCTTTTCCTGCTTGCCGTTTGGCGTCGGCCAAGAACACAGCGGGACGGTGCGCGCCAAAGCGGTCACACGGCAGCGACATGGTTGTTGACTTGCTATTTCGTCGTTCTGTTCCTGCAGCGCATCGCCGGTCTTGATGTATTCTTCTGGTTTACCTTCGCCGCGTTCTTCCTGCCCGGGGCAATCGTGCTGACGCAGCGCGGGGTCAATTTCGTCCTGCGGCCGGGTTCGGAAGATGCTGGCCGGCCGACGATCCCGGCGGTGACGATCGCGGCCATCGATCGCGGAATCCGGATGATCTTGATCCTGGCGGCGGCTTACTTTCTCGCGCGTGTCTTGGGTCTGGACATGCAGTCCATGCAAGATCGCGATACGATGACGACGCTCATATTGCGCGGCTTGATCAATGTCATGGTCATTGCACTTGCCGCCGATTTCGGCTGGTCGATCATCAAAGCCTTGATCGAACGAAAGCTGGGCATCGAAACGCCGCACGCGGTCATCGGCGAGGAGGACGTCCCGAACCTCGATCCTCAGCAGGCGCGGCTGCGCACGCTCTTGCCGATCATCCAGAACATTCTGCTCGCAGTGATCGTGGTGATGGCGGTGCTGATGATGCTCGCGTCGGTGGGTATCCAGATCGGCCCGCTGATCGCCGGCGCCGGCGTCGTTGGCGTCGCTGTGGGATTTGGGGCACAAACCATCATCAAGGACATCATTTCGGGCGTGTTTTTTCTGCTCGATGACGCGTTCCGTGTTGGCGAATACATTACATCCGGACGTTATGTCGGAACGGTGGAGAGCTTTTCGCTGCGCTCGGTGAAGCTGCGCCACCACCGTGGCCCGCTGTTCACGATACCTTTCGGCGAACTCGGGGCGGTCCAGAACCAGAGCCGTGACTGGGTTACCGACAAATTCAACATCACCGTCGGTTACGACACTGATATCGACTTCGCTCGCAGGCTGATCAAGCGGATCGGCCTCGAACTGGCGGAAGATCCCGAGTTCAAACACTGGGTGCTCTCGCCGATCAAGATGCAGGGCGTACAGGAGTTCGGCGAGTACGGCATCGTCTTGAGGGTCAAGGTCACAACCAGACCGGGAGGCGCCTTCGCCATGAAGCGCAAATTCTATGTACGAATTCGCCAAGTCTTCAAGGAGCAGGGCATCGAACTCCCATTCCCGACCGTTCACGTCCAGGGGCTGCAGAACCCGCATGGACCGGAGGATGCGCCGTTGGAGATCACACCCGAGTTGAGAATGGCCGTCGCCCAGTCGCACACCAACCGGCGCAGAAGAAAGGTGGCACAAGAAGCAGGAAAGCCGTGACGCCTGCCGGTCACGGCGCGGCTTCCACATAGCGCCCACGGCGGGGACACTCCTGAGATGCCGAACGCCATCCAAGCCACGCCGGCAGCACTCCGGCCTGGCTTCAAACCGGCCCTGGCCTTCAAACCGACCTAGTCCTTAAACAGGCAGGCCCGCCCTTTGAAGCCCACTCTTGATCCTCTCCATATCCTGCGGATCCCTGAAGGGCATCTGGCCAATGCCTTCCGAAAACGAATAATCCGGATTGATCGCCATCAATTCGCTCCAGACCTGGCGCGCGCCCTCGCCGTGGTCCAGCAGACCAAGCACCGCCGCCAGATAGGCGCGGCTCATATCGGTCTTGGGAACCAGCAAGATGCGCTCGCGCAGCAGGGCGGCCGCGGTTTCGTATTTGCCGGCGATAAGGTGCGCCACCCCCAGATGATGCAGATAGAGATGCGAATAGAGCGGGTCGAGGCGGATTGCCCGCTCCATGTCCGCGATCGCCGCCAGGGGCTTTCCCGAATACATGTTGAGCATGCCGCGCAGCGACAGCGAAGGCGCGAAGTTCGGGTTGAGCGTGAGCGATATCTCGACCTCCGCTGCCCAGCGTTCGAAATCCTTCCGGTACATCGAAACTAGGGCAGCAACGCCATGCGGAAACGGATCGTTCGGATCGCGATCGATGGCTTCATCGACCAGCCTGCCGGCCTCGGCCAGTGCGCAACCGGGTTCGCTCACCCAGCGATTGTAGTAGGCATGCGCCATCGCCATTGCGAGCGCGGCGTAGGGTGCCGCATAGGCGGGATCGTGATCGATCGCCTTGCGAAACAGTTCTGCCGTCCGCCTGAAGACATCGGCATTCTGCGTGGCGCCCCGTTGCATCGCGCGGCCACGCAGGAAGCAGTCATACGCATCGATATCGGTGGTTCCCGCCGAAGTGATCCCAGGCCATTGGGCCGCCTCCTTCGGGTTCAAGGCGATGTGGAGTTCGCCGACGATCTTGCGGGCCACCTCCTCCTGGACCGCGAACATGTCCGCCAGCTCGCGGTCGTAGCTTTCGGCCCATATATGCGCGCCCGTCTCTCCGTCGCTCAGCTGAGCGACGATGCGCAGGCGGCTGCCGCTCGTGCGCACACTTCCCGCCAGGACATAGCGGACGCCCAGATCCCGGGCGACGGTGCGGATGTCGACCGACTTTCCCTTGTAGGCAAAGCTCGAGCTGCGGGCGATGACGACCAGCCCGGACAGCTTGGACAACATCGTTATGATCTCTTCGGCCAGCCCGTCGGCGAAATACTCCTGTTCGATGTCGGTGCTGAGGCTGGTGAGCGGAAGAACGGCAAGCGACGGCTTCGCCTGCGGCTGGACCGTCTTGTTGGCTTCATCGAGGCCTGGCCCGAGAAAGCGATAGCCGATGCGGGGCACCGTCGCGATCCATTCCCCACCGTCCGGCATCGGTCCAAGCGCCTTGCGCAGCAGCGCGATCTGCACCGAAAGATTGCTCTCCTCGACGACGCTGCCCTGCCAGCCGGCGTCCATCAACTCGGTCTTGGTCAGGATCTCGCCCTGCCGCTTGAGCAGTGCGTCCAAAAGCAGAATGCCCCGGCGGCCCAGCGCCACGGGCTCTCCCTCGCGCAGCAACGTCCCCTTGTAAGGGTCCAGCGTAAACGGGCCAAAAACGGTTGCTTGCTTCGACATTTTCTGGGTGCTGGCGCGCCTTAGGAAATTGTTCGCAGATTATTCGGCATCGCTTCAATACGCGAGTGCCGTTTCAAGACACCTTCTCCGGCGCCGCACCAAAGGCCGGCCAAGGATCCACCGGGACCCCTGCACCGCAGGATCGTTCAATCGGCGGACGCTGAAGCAGCCCTGCCGTGGGCCGGTGAAGAGTTCGCGATGAACTTGCCGCCGCAACCAGGCTCCAAGGAGAAACTTCAATGTCGACTGCTCTAACCGCACTCGTCTCGGCTGCCGCGCTTGCCTTGGGCATGTCGGCAACGGGCGCAATCGCCGCCCCGGTGAAATCCATCGTGCTGGTCCATGGCGGATTTGTCGATGGATCCGGCTGGGAAGGCGTCTATGACATCCTCAAGAAGGATGGCTATGAGGTCACCATCGTCCAGAACCCGACCACATCGCTCGCCGACGATGTCTCCGTCACCAAGCGCGCGATCGCCGCGGCATCGGGCAACGTCATCCTCGTCGGCCACTCCTATGGCGGCGTCGTCGTTTCGGAAGCCGGCACCGATCCCAAGGTGGCGGGCGTGGTCTACATCACCGCTTTCGCGCCGGATGCAGGCGAATCCGTATCGAGCCTGATCGCCAACCCGCCGCCCGGCGCTCCGGTGCCGCCGATCCTGGCGCCGGTCGATGGATTCCTGTTCCTCGATCGGGGCAAGTTCGCCGCGTCGTTCGCCGCCGATGTCCGCCCGGACCTCGCTTCCTTCATGGCGGACTCCCAGGTTCCCTGGGCCGTGGCCGCGCTGGAGGGCAAGGTCAGCGCGCCTGCCTGGAAGGTGAAGCCGAGCTGGTACCTGGTGGCGACCGAAGACAAGATGATCCCGCCGGATGCCCAGCGCGCCATGTCGAAGCGCGCCGGTTCCACCGTCGTCGAGGTCCCGGGCAGCCACGCCATCTACGTGTCGAAGCCCGGCGCCGTTGCCGAACTCATCGAAGAGGCGGCCCAGACGGCGAAGCCGGTCGCAAATTAGCCGGTTTCTTTTCTACCTATCCAACCGGCGGCATGAGCAGAAAAACATCCAGGCTTGACGCACTTCGGCGGGCACGCCCGCCTCGCCGCGGTGGGCAAGCCGCACACCGGGTTCCGCGCGAACGTGAATGCGCTTGTCGGATCGTGGCGGTCCTCGGCGGTGACTGGAGAGGGATGGCGGGCTTACACCCGCCATCCGCACGGCGCATGGGTCGCCACTCCGTCACTCGACAAAAAGCCAATGTCGGCAAATCTGGCGCTCAGCTTTGCGCTGGTCCGAGGACATGGCATGCTCCTGCCGAGAGGCTGAGGTTTATGCACGCATACGTTCTCAAGCGCTATGGCGGCCCGGAAAGCGCGCGGATGATGGAGGTACCGGCGCCCGTGCCGGGGCCGCGCGATCTTCTCGTCGAAGTCCGGGCCGTGGGCCTGAACCCGGTGGATTTCAAGTTCCGTCAGGGAAAGCTGCGCGCCATCCTGCGGCCAAGGCTGCCGCTGGTGCTTGGCAACGAACTCGCGGGCAATGTCGTTGCCGTTGGCAGCCAGGTCGGGCGGTTCCGCGTGGGGGATCCTGTGTTTGCCCGGGTCGCCAAGGAACGCGCCGGCGCCTTCGCCGAGCAGGCATGCGTCGATCAGGACCACGCCGCTTATATGCCCCGGACGCTGGATTTCACGGACGCGGCGGCGGTCCCGCTGGCCGGGCTGACCGCCCTGCAGACGCTGAGAGACCTGCTCGGTGTCAAACCGGGGCAGAAACTGTTCATCTCCGGCGGCGCCGGAGGGGTCGGCACCTTTGCCATTCAGATCGCCAAATGGCTCGGCGCTCATGTAACGACGACCGCTTCGAAGAGAGGGGAAGCGTTGGTGCGCTCCCTCGGCTGCGATGAGGTGATCGATTATACGGTCCAGGACCTGTCCAGCGTGGAAAGCAGATTTGACGCGGGACTTGACCTGATCGGCGGCAAGGTGCTGGAGCAGATGTTCGACATCATGAAGCCCGGAACCATGGTCGTTTCGGTGGCCGGCGTACCGGAACCGCAAACCGCTATCAGGGATCTGGGCGGCCGCAAGGTTCTCTCCGCCGTCCTCTGGCTCGTCAGCTACGGCATCCGGGCCCGAGCCCGCCGCAGAGGCGTCGGCTATCGCTATTTCTTCATGCACCCAAGCGGCCGCGATCTCTCCCTGCTTGCCGAACTCATCGAGCAGGGCAAACTGAAGGTTGTCGTCGACCGGACATATCCATTTGCGAAGATCGCCGAAGCGCTCGACTATGTCGAAAGCGGACACGCCAAGGGAAAAGTGGTTGTCACGATCCGATAGGTTGACGGCTCGCCTGCCCCCCGCGATCCGCTGGTGTCGCCATGATCGGTGTCTTCCATCGCCCGACGATGTCGCCGACCTCGTCGACGGGGAAATCCGCCTTGAAACAGCATCCTTGCACGAGACATTAGATGTGGCTGAGTGAATTCGAAATTGTCCTGCGCGACCGCGTCATCGCCTGCGGCGCCCTCAGGATCGAGAACGGCAGGATCGCCGAGATTCGCGACGAACCCGTTGAGCAGGCCGACATATCGGGTGGCGGCCGCCTGCTGCTGCCCGGCTTCATCGACATGCATGGCGACATGGTGGAGCGGGAAGTCGAGCCGCGCATCGGCGTCCACGTGCCGATGCGGATCGGCATCGCCGAGCTCGACAAGAAGCTCGCCTCCTGCGGCGTCACCACCGCCTACGCCGCGCTCTCCTTCATCGGTGCCAGCGTCACCAGCGGCGTGCTGCGTTCGGAAGATCATACGACCACGATCATCGACACCATGACCGCAATGAAGGGCGACCTGCTGGTGGATCACCGCATCCATGCCCGCTTCGAGGTGACATTCACCCCGGCGGTTCCCATGCTGCAAAAGCTGATGGACGCAGGCAGGCTGCACCTGATCTCGCTGATGGATCACACGCCCGGACAGGGACAGTACCGCGACGTCGAACTCTACATCGCCCGCATCGCCAAGGAGCGCGGCATGTCGGTTGCCGCGGCATCCGAGGTCGTCGGCAAGCGCATGGCCGGCCGCGAGGGCCAGGGCGATGTGTTGAACGCCCTGCAGGACCTTTCAGCCCGTGCGCGCGCTCGTGGCATCGTGCTCGCCTCGCATGATGACGACACGCTGGAAAAGGTGGAGCTCGTCCACGGCCTCGGCGCCATGCTCAGCGAATTCCCGGTAACCCTGGAAGCGGCGCGGGAAGCCCGCAGGCTTGGCATGCACACCGCCATGGGCGCCCCAAACGCGCTGCGCGGCGAATCCTACTCGGGTAATCTTTCCGCCCGCGAGGCCTACGAGGCCGGGCTGCTCGACATGCTGGCCAGCGATTACCACCCGGCCTCGATCCTGCCGGCCATTCTCGGCCTGGCGGAACTGCGCGACGGTGGCCTCGTGGCGGCGGCGGCGCTGACAAGCGCCAACCCGGCCGCGGCGCTGGGGCTCACCGACCGCGGCGCCATCGAGCCCGGGCTGCTGGCCGATCTGGTCGTGGCTGACCGCCAGCCCGTGCCGCGTGTGCGCGCCACCTTCCGCGCCGGCCGCATGATCTATGGCGACGGCACGCTTGCACCGGCGCGAAATGCGCAACATTCTCAGGTTGAACGGGCGACCGCCGGCCTTGAACTGCTGTAAAAGGAAAGCCGTTCCACAATTACTGGAACTGCTCTAAACGTAGAGCACGACCGTCATGCCCCGGACCTCGGCCATTTCGAGCAGAAGATCCTGCAGGCTTTCGAGGGTCGGCGCGGTGCCGGTTGTTGCCGTCAGCTCCGCGATGCTTTCTTTCATGGAAATAGCCGCAACTCCGGTTTTCTCGGACAGCAGCCGTCCGATGGCCGCGCGGGCATTCTGGTCAGGCATGATTCCCCTCTCATGCTGGGATCTCGGCACGGTTTTTTCAATGATATGGGCCGCCGCTCTCCCGTCCTTATCACGGGTAGGAGCCCTGAACCGCCTCGGGCCGCCGACGCATCAGCAGATAGAACGCGGCGACATGCGTGATCATCAGCAGGGGAACATAGATGATCGGAATCGCGTAAGCCGCGCCCAGTTCTCCGGCCAGATCGGGAAGGCCGAGCAGAACCCCATGGTAATAGTCGACGACGATGTCGACTGCCCCGACCAGATTGAAGGCGACGACGAACAGCCAGAAGGCTGAACGCATCCGCACCGTGAGCAGCCCCAGCATGGCCAGCAATCCGGTGGCGAAGTCGGCATAGGCGGCGAAGACCGCGAAACCGGCGGGCAGATTGGTGCCGACGACGCCGGGAAGGATGAAGACCAGCCCGAAGAAACGGAAACTGTGCAGCGTGGCGATGGCGCGTTGCGCCTCGATCGGGTCCATCGATCTGAGCCTCGGCCAGACATAATAGCCGAAGCACAGCAACCATGGCACGTAGCCCAAGGCGAGATGGATATTAAAGATTGTTGCCGGTGACATCAGTGCCTCCTGTCAGGCCTTGCCCGGAACGGCTTCGAAGACGGCCGTCAGGATGCCCAGCCGGTCCTCGCCGAGATTGCGCCCGAGGTTGGCGGCAACGCCCGCGAAACCCGATCCCATGACAACGCCAAGATTGAGCAAAGCGGGCGGCCCGGACGCCCGCAGCTGGGCGAACCAGGCCTTGGCCGTTGCGGTGTCGTCCTGCCACACCAGCGGTTCAAAGCCCGCCTGCTCGATCCGCGTCCGCGTTTCGGCCGCTGTGAGCAGAAAACTCTCCGCTGGAGTGCGCGCCCAGGGAACGGGGTAGTGAGGGTCGCCGCCGTTCAGCACGACGTCATAGGTGGCAAACCGGCCGCCCGGCTTCAGCACCCGCCTGATCTCGCTATAGAGCCCTTCCCTGTCGGCGATGTTCATCGCCACGTGCTGCAGCAGCACGACATCGAACTGGCCGTCATCGAAGGGAAGCGCCAGCGCACTGGCCGCTTCGAAGGTCACCTTTCCGCTCAGCCCGGTACGTTCGGTCAGGTAATCCGCCGCCTCGACGAACGGCTCGCTGAGGTCGACGCCGGTCACCCGGCAGCCATAAGTCGCGGCCAGGAAGCGGGCCGGCCCGCCAAGTCCCGATCCAGCATCCAGAACCGTTGTGTCCGGCCCAATCCCGGCCAGGCCGGCAAGTTCGGCGGTCGCCGCGAGCCCTCGGGTGTGGAACTGATCCAGCCCGGCCAGTTGCTCCGGCATGAGCCGCTGGTCCTCCGGCCCGAGAGCCGCCAGCGCCGTCTTGAGACGCTCGGTCAGGCCGCTGGCATGGTAATGGGCGCGCACGCCGTCGAGATTGTCTGTCATCGCGGTTTCCTCTGGTTTCGTCCTTGCTGGAGACATAGGACCGCTTCCGGGTTGCGACTATCCGCGATAATGTCGATGTGCCATGAAGCAGAACTTCACAGTAAGGCAGGGCGCGCTCGATGGCGTCGAGGCCTTCCTGAGCGTCGCCCGCCATCGCAATTTCCGAAAGGCGGCGGCGGAGCTTAAGGTGACGCCGTCGGCGATGAGCCAGGCGATCCGCACGCTCGAGGCACGCATCGGGGCGGCGCTCTTCATCCGCACCACGCGCAGCGTCGGCCTCACCGAAGCCGGCGAGCGTTTCCTGTCGCGCGCCGGGCCAGCCTTCGAGGAACTGGTCGCGGCAAGCGAAGCGGCACGCGACCTCGGCCAACGCCCAACCGGACTGCTGCGCCTTTCGGTGCCGCCGTCGATCGTGCCGGTCCTGCTGGAGCCGCTCATCGCCTCCTTCTGCCAGGCTTATCCGGAGATCGAGCTGGAGATCGTGGCGGGTGGAGAACTCGTCGATCTTGCCGCCGAGGGCTTCGACGCCGGCATCCGGCCCGGCCAGTTTATCGCCTCCGACATGATCGCCGTGCGCTTGACGCCGCCGCTGCCATTCGCGGTCGTCGGCAGCCCCGACTATCTGCGCCAGCGCAAGGTGCCCGAACAGATCGAGGATCTGCGCGGCCATGCCTGCCTGCGCATGCGCCGCTCGAACGGATCGATCGCGCCCTGGCCCTTTCTCGACGGCAACAAACCGGTCGAGGTCATCGTCTCCGGGCCGCTCATCGCCCATGATTATCCAACGCTGCTTGGGGCGGCGCTAAAGGGGGCCGGACTTGCCCAGGTGCCCGCGCCGCTCGCCAAGCCGGCGATCGCCGATGGCCGTTTGCAGGAGGTGCTGAAGCCTTTCGCCGCGAACTCGTCGGGGGTTTTCCTGTACTACCCGGCAAGGCGGCAAATGCTGCCCAAACTGCGCGCGTTCATCGACCATGTGAGGCACCAAGGGTGATGCCGGGGCTCCGGTGCGCGGGTGAGCCAGCTCCGCTTGCCCAATCTTGGCTTGCCCCAGCTAGGCTCGTAACGAATCGCGATTGGCTCTTGCCGAAGCGAGCCGTTGCCTCCATCCATGGCGTGCGGAAAACAGCCTGGGACCAATGATGACCGATGCCAGCCTAAGCCTTGTCGAAGCGACGATCGACCAACTTCGAACCGCGCTCGACGACGGCGTCGTCACCAGCGTCGAACTGGTCGCGGCCTATCTGCGCCGCATCGCGCATTTCGACCGCCATGGCATCAGCCTCAACGCCGTTCCGGTGCTCAATCCGGCGATGTTCGAGGAGGCCGCCGCTTCGGACTGGCGGCGGCGCGATGGCGCCACGCTCGGGCCGCTTGACGGCATCCCCTACACCGCCAAGGACAGCTACAAGGTGAAGAGTCTGACGGTCGCCGCCGGCTCGCCGGCCTTCGAGCATCTCGTCGCCAATGAAGACGCCTTCACCATCGCCCGGCTCAGGGCCGGCGGCGCGGTGCTGATCGGCCTCACCAACATGCCGCCCATGGCCAATGGCGGCATGCAGCGTGGCGTCTATGGCCGTGCCGAAAGTCCATACAATGCCGACTATCTGACCGCCGCCTTCGCGTCAGGGTCGTCCAACGGCTCGGGTACGGCGACGGCTGCCTCATTCTGCGCCTTTGGGCTCGGCGAGGAAACCTGGTCGTCGGGCCGCGCGCCGGCCAGCAACAACGCGCTGGTCGCCTACACGCCCTCGCGCGGCGTCATTTCCGTGCGCGGCAACTGGCCATTGGTGCCGACCATGGATGTCGTGGTGCCGCATACGCGCAGCGTGCCCGACATGCTGGAACTGCTCGACGTCATCGTTGCCGACGATCCCGTGACGCGGGGCGATTTCTGGCGCGCGCAGCCCTGGGTCGCGTTGCCGAAAAGTTCGGAGACAAGGCCGCAACGCTATACCGACCTGACGCTCACCGGATCGCTGAAGGGCAAACGGCTCGGCGTGCCCAGGATGTATATTGGCCGCGACAGCGAGGCCGACCGCCCCATCGAAACCCGCGCCTCGGTGCTGGCGCTGTGGGAGCAGGCGGCGACCGATCTCAAGCAGCTTGGCGCCGAGGTGGTGGAAGTCGATTTTCCCGTCGTCTCCAACTATGAGCGTGACCGCCCCGGCGCCCGCACTATGGTCGAACGTGGGCTGGTGCCGCAAGACTTCGCCGACCGCGAACTCTGGGACCTCTGCGTCTGGGGTTGGGACGACTTTCTGCGCGCCAATGCCGACCCTGCTTTGCCCGATCTCGCCTCGGTCGACGGCCCGAAGATTTTTCCCCAGCCGCCGGGCACGCTGCCCGATCGTTATGAGGGCGGCTTCGACCTGTCGGAATATGTCGAGCGGGCGAAATCCGGCGTCACGCCATTCGAACACATTCCAACCATCGAGGACGGGCTGAAGGGGCTGGAGGCGACGAGGCGCGTCGATTTCGAGGACTGGCTGGACGCGCAGGGCATCGACGCCGTGGTGCTGCCCGCGGCCGCCGATGTCGGGCCGGCCGACGCCGACACCAACGAGGCATCCGCAGCACTTGCCTGGCGCAACGGCACCTGGGTCGCCAACGGCAATCTGGTCTGGCGCCATTTCGGCATTCCGACCGTCACCGTGCCGATGGGGACGATGGCCGACATCGGCATGCCGGTCGGCCTGACCTTCGCCGGCAAGGCCTATGACGACGAAAAGCTGCTGCGCATGGCCGGGGACTACGAACGGTCGAGCCGGCGCCGCACAAGCCCGCCGCGCACGCCGGAACTGGATGATGATGTGTTTGCGCGCCGCCCCGTCCAAACCGGCGGCGGCAAAGCGCCTCCCCTCGCCATCGCATTGGCCGCCGAAACGCGCACTCTGGGCGATCAGGACGAAATCGTCGTCACGCTCGACCTGCCCGTTGAGGCAGCCGAGGCCGGGAACGCCAGCGTCAAGGTGCATGTCAACGGCGAGGAAATCGCGATGCAACGCAGCGGTGCGCGCTTCAACGGGATTGCGCTCGTCCCGGCCGCCGAGCATCAGCGCTTCCACAGCGTCTGGCGCGGCTCGTACGGCTCCATCGTGACAGCGCTGGTGCGGCTGGAGGACGGGCGCACCGCCGGAGCCTATGCGGTTACCGGCGGGATTGGGTGAGGACAGCGGCCACCACGCCTTCGTCATCCTAGGGCGAAGCAAGGAGCGAAGCGACGCGGCGCAGACCCTGGGATCCATGCCGGGACTGTGACTTAAGAATGCATCGGTCCAGAACATCGTTTGCACCGGTCGCCAGTTCAGCCAACTTGCCTTCCACGACACCGACCGAACTTTCTCCACCGTCGTACCGCTCAAAACTCCCGGCATGGATCCCAGGGTCTGCGCCGCGTCGCTTCGCTCCTTGCTACGCCCTAGGATGACGAATGAATGCGCCAAATGGCGCTTGTGGCTACCCTCGGGCCGCCCACAGCAAACCGCGCTCCACAATCAACGCCATCTCCGGCACCGCGAACTCATCCGCCGTGTGTCCAAGCGAACTGTAGAAGACCTTCCCCGCGCCATATCTGCGCTTCCAGACGACCGGCATGATGACGCCATCAATGCCCGGGAAATGTGCGCCGGTGAAGGTGGTCGTCGCCAGCACCTCGTTGGCCGGGTCGACATGCATGTAATATTGCTCCGACCGGTAGGCGAAATCGCTGACGCCTCTTGTGATCGGATCGTCCGGCTGGGTGATGACCACGTGATAATCGATAATGTCGCCGGGATGCGCGACCCATTGACCGCCGGTCATGAACTGGTAGTTCGGCTCGTTGCGGAAACTGTCGCCCATCGTACCGTGAAAGCCGCCAAGCCCGGTTCCCTGGCGAACGGCATGGGTCAGGCCCTGCAATTCGGCCTTCTCGATCGTCGACATGGTGATGACCGGCACGATCAGGTCGAAAGAGCCGAGATTGGGATCGGCGAACACAGCGGTGCCTTGTGCAAGTGTGACGTCGAACCCGTTGCGCTCCAGCATGCCGCGCACGACGATGGCGCTGCGTTGGGGCGTGTGGCCCTCCCAGCCACCCCAGGCAATCAGGGCCTTCTTCCGCATGCGGCAATAACCTCCTTCGATCCCACCGGGCCGACGGTAGCGCGTCGCGGCGTCAGCGCCAGCCGAGCGCCGGCGCGACGTGGGTCAGGATCGCCTCGATGACATGGGCGTTGTAGTCGACACCAAGCTGGTTGGGCACGGTGAGCAGCAGCGTGTCGGCCTCGGCGATCGCCTCGTCCTGCGCCAATTCCTTGATCAGCACATCGGGCTCGGCGGCATAGCTGCGCCCGAAGATCGCCCTGGTGTTTTCCTCGATGAAGCCGATCTGGTCGCGGCTCTCATTGCCGCGCCCGAAATAGGCGCGGTCGCGATCGTCGACCAGCGCGAAGATGCTGCGGCTGACCGAGACGCGCGGCTCCCGCTGGTGGCCGGCCGCCTTCCAGGCCTCGCGATAGACGCGGATCTGCTCGGCCTGCTGGATGTGGAACGGCTTGCCGCTCTCGTCGAATTTGAGCGTCGAGCTCTGCAGGTTCATGCCGAGCTTCGCCGCCCATTCCGAGGTGGCGTTGGTGGCGGCACCCCACCAGATGCGCTCGCGCAGGCCTTCCGAATGCGGCTCGAGCCTGAGCAGGCCGGGCGGATTGGGGAACATCGGCCGTGGATTGGGCTGGGCGAAGCCCTCGCCGCGCAGCGTATCGAGGAAGACCTCGGCGTGATGCCGCGCCATGTCGGCGTCGCTTTTGCCTTCCTGCGGCGCGTAGCCGAAATAGCGCCAGCCATCGATGACCTGCTCGGGCGAGCCGCGGCTGATGCCGAGCTGCAGCCGCCCGCCGGCGATGATGTCGGCCGCTCCCGCATCCTCGGCCATGTAGAGCGGATTCTCGTAGCGCATGTCGATGACCGCCGTGCCGATTTCGATACGGCTGGTCTTGGCGCCGACGGCGGCCAGCAGCGGGAATGGCGAGGCGAGCTGGCGGGCAAAATGGTGCACGCGGAAATAGGCGCCGTCCGCGCCCAGTTGCTCGGCGGCAACCGCCATATCGATGGATTGCAGCAGCGCGTCCGATGCCGAACGCACCTGCGATTGCGACGAGGGCGTCCAGTGCCCGAATGACAGGAAACCGATTTTTTTCATGGCCCTGAAGTATATGCCAGCGGCACGTGCTTCAATGGCGAAAGCGCGGGGTTACACACCGTCGTCCAACGCAGTATCAAACCACGCCACCGAAAGGTTGACCGCCGTGGAGGGTGGGATGCTCGCCGCATCGTCGAGATCGAGGCGCTGGGACCAGCGCCCTTCGCCGGCATGCTATTTCCCGCAATGATGGTCGTTGATCTTGTTCAGCGCATTCGCGTCCGGACCTCTCCGATCGTAGGAGCAGGCGCCGGCGGCGGTGGTGAACAGCTGCTGGTCATAGTAGCGCGGGCCACCGAACAGGAAGTCGATAAGATCGTCATCGGCGGGAACGTAATGCACCGGTTCGGGCTGATAGTGGCGATGCCTGGTCCCGGCGAACGCCGACAAGGACATGGCACAAGCCATGGCCACGGCAAGAGCCGAGATCGCAAACCGTTTGGTCGTCATCATCGGCAACACCCTCCTGGCCGTTCCGATTCCATCTTATATCGAAAATCGCCAGAGCAAGAAAAGTTCCTGGGAGACGGCGTCGCCGCTGATTTCCCCGTAGCATGGTTAAGGTGCGCCATGGCTTCTCGGAGCGGTTGATGAACTTGACCGCCACTGGCCTCAGTCGGTCTGGATCCAGATCGACTTCGTCTCCAGATATTCGTGCAGGTGCTCGATGCCGCCCTCGCGGCCGTAGCCGGACATCTTCATGCCGCCGAATGGCACCGCCGGGTCGATGGCATGATACATGTTGACCCAGACAGAGCCGGCCTTGATACGGCGCGCGAGCTTGTGCGCGGTGCCGAGATGGGTGGTGAAGATGCCTGCGGCCAGCCCATAGGGCGTCGCATTGGCGCGCGCCACCGCTTCGTCGAGCGTATCGAACGGCATCGCCGAGATGACCGGCCCGAAAATTTCCTCGCGCGCGATGGTCATCTTGTCCGACACCGAACCGAAGACGGTCGGCGCGATGAAATTGCCGCCATCATAGAGCGCGCCCGTCAGCCGCGAGCCGCCGGCGACCAGTTCGGCGCCTTCGTCGCTGCCGGCCTTGATATAGCCCTCCACCTTGCCGGCCTGCCTGGCGTTGATCAGCGGCCCGATTTCGGTCTCCGCTTCGATGCCATGGCCGATGCGCAGTCTGCCGGCAAACTCGGCAAGCCGGCGCACGAACTCGTCGTGAATTTCGCGCGCCACGAACAGGCGCGAACCGGCAATGCAGATCTGGCCCGAATGCACGAACACCGCCATCGCCGCGACTGGAACAGCCTTGTCGATGTCGGCATCGCGGCAGACGATAACAGGCGACTTGCCGCCAAGCTCCAGCGAAACGCGTTTGAGGTTGGTAACGCCCGCCCGCGCGATCGCCTGCCCGGTCAGCGTCGAGCCGGTGAAGACGATCTTGTTGACGTCGGGATGTTCGGCCAGCCGCGCGCCGGCCTCCGCACCCGTTCCCGTGACGATGTTGACTACGCCGTCAGGCACGCCGGCTTCCTGCATCAGCCGTGCGATCAGCAATGGCGTCAACGACGCGTCCTCCGAAGGCTTGAAGACGATGGTGCAGCCCGTGGCGAGCGCCGGCGCGATCTTCCAGATCGAGGCGGCGGTCGGCGCATTCCAGGGGATGATCGCGCCGACGACACCCACTGGCTCGCGCCGGGTGAAGGAGACGATCTCGCCGGGAATGGAATTGTCGATCGCCTCGCCGTGCAGCGCGGTCGCCATGCCGGCGTAGAAGCGCAGCATGCCGATGACGCGGCGGCGGTTGGCGAGTGTGCGCGTGATCGGCAGCCCCATGTCGAGCGTATCTGAAACGCTGAGCTCTTCCCAATGCGTCTCGAACAGGTCCGCGATCCTGAGAAGCACGCGCTGCCGCTCGTAGGGCGAGAATTTTGACCACGGTCCTTCGAAGGCCGCGCGCGCGGCGGCGACCGCCGCATCGACATCCGCGGCTCCCCCGCGCGGCACCGTCGCCAGCACTTCGCCCGTCGCCGGATTGAGCGCCCGCATCTCCTGGCCGGATTGCGCCGGAACCCACTTGCCGCCGATGAACATCGGCCGGAATTCGCCGTGGTAAAGCGTGATCGCCTTCGCCCTGGGGTCGAAATTCAGCGTCATCTCTTCCTCCTCACGAATTCCGTGGCGACTATTACTCCCGGCGCCGGCGCCCTCAAACAAGGAAAGCAAAAGGGCGTCAATTCATTCTTCCAAGCGCCGTGGCTCGGGAAAGGTAGCCCGAAAACCGCGTACCTTGTCACGGGATTGTCCAGTTGGGACCAATCCAACCGCCGGTCATGACCCGGCCGAGCATCAATCCAAGCTGCATGTTCAAGACCATGTCCGGCGGCCAGGTGTCCGTGCCCATGCCGATGCCTTAAGGGACACGCCGCGGCGGTTAACCATCTTCCCATGTCGAGCCGAACTCGAAGCGGCATTGGCCGTTCAAGGTCATGGAAGATCGCCAACCCAGATTTCGCTGTCGTCCCGCGCCGTCTGGCACCTGGACCGTCTGGGATCACGTTGCCGACGAACCCGCGACCTTGGGAGGATGCAAGCTCGTAGGCCGCACATGGGAGCGCGCCAGGAGTGCATGTGACCTGCTGAGACGGATTTATGACAATCGGCTCGACGCCCGATCGGTCCGGCAGGACGCACCGACCGCTTCAATGGGCCAAGTCGATGATCTCATTCGGTCAATTCGCAAGCGGCAAGATTTCGATGGTTAGGCATGACCATGGCCGACGCGGCGCTCGACCAGGCCGGGCTTTGCCACTCGGCCTTGCCACGGCCGGCTGGGGCCGACATGCTGCGGATGGGCGCGTCGCGCCACCTTGCCGACGACGATGATTTCGCCTCAACTATGCCGCTGTCGACAGTCGATCGCACTCGGCGCTTCGACCGGCGGCTTGCATTTTCGCCCGGCAGGAAGCGGTCATGTCGCGAACCCTGATCATCGTTGGTCTCATCATGGTTGCCATAGGCTTGTTATGGCCCTGGTTGTCGCGGATCGGCCTTGGCAGATTGCCTGGTGATATCGTGATCGAGCGTGAGAACTTCACATTCTACGCTCCGATCTCCACCGGAATCCTGATCAGCATCGTGCTGTCGATCATTCTGTGGCTGGTCAACCGGTAGCTGCAGCCGCCTCCTTCCGCGGGAGAACAAATTCATCTTCGCACCGGTGGCACTCGACCAAGTTCTCTCCTCTGCTTTCGACGCTCCATGGAACGCGCGTTTCGACGGGCTGTTCTGAGTTCGGCAAGTGTCGGTTGCCACCAACCCCGCCCGTATTCCGCCGGGCCGGGCTCATGACGAGCGGGCCAGGTCGCGACGAGCTCCGATAGCGTCGGCGAACGCCAGATACCCCATATAGGATCGAAACCTGCGTGGGCCGCGTGAGGGTAGAAGTCCGCTAACGCAGCCGGCTCGGCAAGCTCGCCCGTTATGTCTGTAAAGACAACAATTCCGTACCGTGCTGTTGCGACAGGCCGGCCCAGCGGCGGCAGTTCCCCAGGCGACAAGGGATAGCGACGCCGTTTGCGTTCCGCGGAGCGCAAACGGGCGGCTTTTTGCTCTTCCGAGTTTCTTTTTGCCTCCCGTCGCTGTCTCCTCTCTTCCGGTTCGTTTCGTCGAGCCGCCTCCTCGATCTCGTGCCAACGGCGCTGTAACTCCTCATAGGAACTGAACGGCACATGCCAAAGCCGCAGGTCGTCGTCCCAGCGTGCCCACGGGATCGCCCGCAACTGTTCGACGATAGTCTTCGAATAAGGCGTTCGAATTCGAAGATCTTCGCCGATTTCCAGGTACGGGCTCGTAATCGGGTCAAAGGCATAGGCATCTCGACCCTTCAGATCGCCATATCTGTCCGCAAATTCGGCTTCATGCGCGAGCCAGCGGTCGAACCGGCGGGCTCCGGTCTTGCCTGGGATAAACCAGCTCCGGCGTTCATCATTCCACCTCGCCCGGGGAAAGGCCTGTCGAAACCGCTCGATAGCCATCCGGTCATAACGAAATGCCGCGAAAGCGCCCGGCGTTTCCGCTCCCTTGTTCACACGTCGTCGCTTGAAATCCTCCATGAGTTGCTTCCACCGCTGTTCACTCGGTATGAAACGCGTCACGACGCTCGACAGTTCATCGTGCTCCATGGCAGCCAGCCGGGACGCTTCATTGTGCTGGCCGGGCTTCACCACCCCGGGCGCCCCCAAGGTGACACGCTGAACAGGTAATGCCCGTTCAAATCGCCTTCTCCCGCGCGAACCAGGCCTTGAAGCGGTCGAAAATAATGCGTCGCAACAAAAATGCTGCATCGCACACAAGACTGTCACATATCTGCCTCAATATGCCCGGGCGGCAAGACAACCATCGCCAACCAAGAGGATAAGAAAAATGTCCAAGACCGCCGACAAGACCGCCGAAACCGTCGAAGCTCCGTCATTCGACCCCGGCAAGGCTACTGATCAGCTCCGCGCGGTCGCCGAAAAGGGCGTCGAGCAATCGAAAGAAGCTCTCGCCAAATTCCAGTCGGGCACTGAAGACGCCCAGAAGGCGCTCGAGTCGACCGCCGAAACCGCGAAATCGGCCGGCAGCGAGCTGTCGCTGAAGATGATTGCCGCACTGCGTGTCAATGCCGAAGCTGACTTCTCGCACCTCGAGACTCTGGTCCGTGCCAAGTCGCTGTCGGAAATTTTTGAGTTGCAGACTGCCTTCCTGCGCAAACGCGTCGAAATGGGTGTCGAGCAAGCCAAGGAATTCCAGGCGCTCACCACCAAGGCGGCAACCGACGTTTCCAGACCGGTCAAAGATGCCTTCGAGAAGGCGCTCAAGGATCTCAAGGTCGCCTGACCGCCCTGCGGGAGGCGGCCCGCCACCCTTGTCAATGATCCAGATGGCTGCGTCGACCGCCGCCATCTGGCAATTTGGTCGGGGCAGACATCCGTGCCTCCTCTGAAGCGACGCATAAGAACAGGAAGGCATTTGGAATTGCCCTCTCGGGATCGAATGCGCCGTGGCGAGCCATGGCAACGCAGGCATTCCGGTGTCTCGAAAAATTGCCGTCGGACACTCCGACGGCAGTCACGCGCCGGCAGCCGGCGGTGCCATGCAGCCACTCTCAGCTGCGCCTCCCCCGCCAGAATTGCGAGACCAGTGCGGTGATGAGGCTACTCAAGACCATCCACGCCACGACTTCGGTTTCAGACGCGCCGCGGCCGCGCCGCGCGAGGTCCTTGCCGGAGTCAGCCGCGATCACCGGCGCGAGGTCCGGCCGGCTTCCGCGCCTGACCGAGTAGGCCCGCGTTATCTCGGCGCCGAACAGGAAGATCTGCGCCGAATAATAGACCCAGAGCAGCACGACCAGCAGCGCGCCGGCTGCTCCGTATGACGTGGCTATGGCGCTTGTGCCGATGTACCAGCCGATCAGCGACTTGCCGACGGTGAACAGGAGCGTGGTGACGACCGAGCCGATGGCAACGTCACGCCATTTGAGCGTTCTGTCCGGCAGCACCTTGTAGATTGCCGCAAACAGCAGGGCGATCAGGACAAAGGAAACGACGGTGTTGATGGCGCTGATGATCAGCGCGCCGAACGGCAGGCGGGCGTTGATGAACTCGCCAAGCGCCGAGACCGCCGTGCTCGCCGCCAGCGACACCAGGAGCATGAAGCCAAGGGCAGCGACAAGGCCGAGGCTTGCCGCCCGTGCCCGCACCAGCCGCGAAAGCGAGACGCCCTTGGGCTCGACCTTCCAGATCTCGTTCAGTGAGAGCTGCATTTCGCCGAAGACGCCTGATGCGGTGACGAAGAGCGTCACCAGCCCGAGGATAGTGGCCAGCGTGCCGGAAGATTTGTGCGACGCTGTTTCGATCGTCGCCCGCAGGAGGTCGGCAGTCTGTGCTCCCATCACGCCCGATATCTGGGCCGACAGCGCGAGCTGGGCGGCATCGTGGCCAAACACCAGACCGGCGATCGCCACCACGATGAGCAGGATCGGCGCCAGCGAGGTGGCGGCGTAGAAGGCCATCGCTGCGCCATGGCTCAGCGCCTTGTCGTTGACGAAGCCGCTGACGCTCTCGCTCAGCAGAACCCAGCCTTCACGGACCCAGCCTGGCATCTTTCCTCACCTGCCGCCGATATCGGCCGCGCTATCGCGCATGAGCATCATCGAGTTCCGTCCCTATGGACGGGATCACCTGGCGCCGTCTCGCGACAGCTTCGGCGAGCGCCAGATGGCCTTGCGGACCTCGGCCAAACTATCCTTGCCGGCATCGAGTTCGTCATGGCTCGTCGCGCGCACACGGCTTCTAACAACCGGTGGGGCGGTCGGGTTCCGCTTGTTCCCCGGCCTGCGGCGGGCTTTCGCGGCGCCGTCGGCATCGCCATCTCCGACGGAGAACAGGCGGCCGGCCAGATGGCGCAGAAATCCCGTCCGGCGAGCTCCGACGACGAAGTTGCCCGCGAGGGGAACCAGAGGGCCTGCACCCGCGTCATAGAAGCAGGTTCCTGTTGCGGTCCAAGAGTGACATCGATGATCCGCCTCCTTCTTGTCGTCTTCGCTGCGTTCGCCCTCGCCTGTAGCGTGGCGCGGGCGGCCAAGCTGGACATGACCACCGTCAATCAAGCCCAGTTCGCCGCCGGCGAGCCAAAAGACGTTGATCCGGCCGTGCTGAAGGCGCAAATCCTTCTGGACCGGGCCCGCTTCTCGCCGGGCCTGATCGACGGCCGCATTTCAGAAAACTTCGTCAAGGCAGTCGGGGCCTTTCAAACGGCGAGCGGACTCCCGTCGGATGGCAAGCTCACTCAGGAGACCTGGGACAAGCTCATGGCAACCTCCACCAATCCTGTGCTGGTAACCTATGAGGTGACGCGCAAGGACGTGCGCGGGCCCTTCACCAAGCGCATTCCGAGCCGTATGGAGAAGATGGCCCGTCTACCGAGGCTCGGCTATCGCAACGCAGTGGAGAAGCTGGCGGAGCGCTTTCACATCAGCGAACAATTGCTCAGGAGGCTCAATCCGGGCATCGGCTTCAGGAAGGCCGGCACAATGTTGGTGGTGCCGGATGTTGGCCGGGACGGCCCTCCCGCCGCTGTCGCGAGCGTCGAGGTCGACAAAGGCGCTCGTCTGGTGCGCGTGCTCGATCCTTCGGGCAAATGGCTCGCGGTCTACCCTGCCTCGATCGGGAGCGAGGAGAAACCTGCACCAAGCGGCATGGCGGAAGTCAAACGCGTGGTTCACAACCCCACCTACCATTATGATCCGCATTTTGCTTTCAAGGGTGTCAAGACCAAGCGCCCGTTCACCATCGCTGCCGGGCCGAACAATCCCGTGGGATCGATCTGGATCGACCTCTCCATCGAAAGCTATGGTATTCACGGCACGCCGGAACCGGGCAAGATCGGCACAACCTTCTCGCACGGCTGCATCCGGCTGACCAACTGGGATGCGGAAGACCTCGGCTCCATGGTCCAGCAGGGGACCAAGGTCAGCTTCACGGAGGGGTTGGCGGACGCTGGCGGCGAAGGGTCTCACTAGCCTTGCGTTCCTGAGGCCGGTGCGTGCGGGCCAGTTTCGCGGCACTCGGCGGCTTCCGCGACACTTATCACGACCCGGTCCCGGTCAGCGCGTCCGGGCCGGATCTGCCGAGTTGCCTTCTTTTGGCGCGGCAGGTGTTTTGCGGATATCTCGGGTCACGTCGGGAGATCTGGGCCGGATCGTCATCCGCAACCTTTTCCTTGTTCGCCGATTAATTGGGCTAAAGGAGTGTCTACGTTGCGAAAAAAAGACCGATCGGTGGAAGCGCCACCGCCACCTGACGACAATGCGCAACCTCGCACCCGACCCCTGAAAGGCGAGGACGCCGAGGTTAAGCACCTTACCGCCACGACGAACCTGTCACCCAAGCAAGCTCGGGATGTTTTGCGGCGCCACGGCAATGACTGGCGTAAGATCGACGACGTCGCAAAGACATTCGAGCCCGACGACTGACCGGAGCAGCGTTGGCAGCTAAACGCGCAAATGACGCGTGCTTGTCGTTGCAGCGGAGAGGATCGCATAGCGATTCTGGAACGCACGAACCTACGCAACTCCATTGACTGAATCCGATGCGGACCCAGTCCGCCGTTTCCATGCGAACGCGTCCGCAAGGGCCGGCAAGGCGCTGCACCTGTCCATTGACGCTGCGAAGCCAGTGCTTCGAAGACGCCAGTCTGTGCGAAACCGTACAAAGGCGATTTCAGGCAACCAACTCAATTTGCCGACATTATTGGGAAAAGCATCGGGAGGAAGACCATGCTCCCATACAACACGCCTGAGGAATATGAGATTGGTGACGAAGTCGCGCTGACGAGTACCGTCATAAGCATTCTCCCCAGCGGACGCGCCATAGCCGGCATTCCATCGTATGGCCATCCTTATGCGATCGACCCACCGCCCAAAACCCGCGCCGGAGACAAGGTTGTGCTTGTTGGGGACGTCATCCGTATTGATCGCGAAGCCAATAAGCTCACCGTGCGGATCGACTGCGGCGGCGTGGTTACCGTCGACAAGTCCGCGATCACGAGGCTGAGGAAGCACCGCCGAACCTCAGCGGACTGAGGTGCGAGGCAGAAAGTTGGAAAAACCTCCAGGAATTCGAGGCGGGCACCGTAAAACGGAACACCCATTTCAGGCACGGAGGACTACGCTCGATCACCGCGGGCGACGCCACGCTGGCCAATAAGCCGGCCCCTTTCAGAATCCGATCAACTATCGAGGCGCCTCGGAACCTTTCGTCCGCGATCCACTTCCTTTGCATGTCCCCGAAGGTTGAACTGCCAATCCTGCGAGAGAACAGCCCCGGTCGGGAAGTCAACTGTGAGGTCGCGTTGGAGCCCGCCTTCGAGGAACTGGTCGCAGCGTCACAAGCGCGCGGATGGACAGCCCAGGAAACGGCGGCAACTCTCCTGAAAATTGCAAAGGCGCATGCGGACCGGCTTGAAGCTGTCGTGGATACAGACGGTTTTTGGAGGCGGGCCGAGTCGAACTCGTTGGATGCCGCCGCGGAGATCTTTCGCGAGGCCATGCGGCAGACTGTCAAGCGGTACTCGCTTTGGTATCTGGTAGAGGGCGTGCTGCTGGTCACGGCCGGAATTCTAGCCGTGATCTTTCCTATGATCTCGTCGGTTGCCGTTGTGGTCCTGCTCGGGTGGCTGCTGATCATCAGCGGCGCCCTGCAAGGCATAAGCCTGGTCGGCGCGGGCCACGTGCCTCATTTCTGGTTGCAACTCATCTCCGTCATCCTTGCCGTGATGATTGGTCTGCTTTTTCTGCGCCATCCTGGAAACGGCCTGCTGACCATCACCTTACTGCTGATCGTCTTCTTCATGATCGAGGGCATCTCGAAGGTGGTTTTCGCCCTCACCATCCGTCCCTTTCCCAACTGGGGCTGGGTCTTGGGGAGTGGACTGATTGGGATTCTTCTTTCCCTGATGGTGTGGATCAGGATTCCCCTGACGGCCATGTGGCTGATTGGGCTGCTGTTGGGGATTGAACTGATCAGCGTGGGCGCGGCGACTGCTTACCTCGCTTGGCGAATACGCAAGAGTTGAACGACGATACGGACTTCTCAAGCCGACGTCCGCCTTCCAGGCGAGCGGCGCTACGGCAACCCAGCCGATTTCACTCCGCTTAGATCAAAAGATCCGGCTGCAACAAGTGCATCCATCTACGGCAGGTTGCATAATTTTCTTGCGGAAAATCTCACAATATTAAGTAAAGTTAAGTAAAATTGGCGAAGATTCACGCTATAATTGCATTAGCCGCCGCTTATTCCATTCACGCGGAGCCTCGACAGAAGGATAAGATATTTTTCCCTGTACTATTTACTTATTTCTTGGAACAATAGGGTGAGTCACAGGTTTGCTCGAAGCGGTCGCTTGAACTTGCATCGGGCGGCGGGGCGGGCCAGGCACACCAGGAAGGATTGTCCCATGAGCTTCGTCGTCAACGCGCTAGGCGTCCCTCTCCCCTATAGCGGCGCTTCCAACCATTGGTTTTCGGCGGCCGGGGTCGGGCCGGTGCTATACGGCACCGCCGGCAACGACTCCATCTGGGGCGCCGGCGGTGCCAACGTCACCATGTATGGCGGCGCGGGCGACGACATCTATTACCTCTATGGCGCGGGCAACAAGGTGGTCGAGCCCGCCGGGGCGGGCATCGACACGATCAGTACCTGGATGAGCTACACGCTGCCGGACAATGTCGAGAACCTCGTCGTCACCAACCCCCACAATTTTGCGTTCGGCAATGCGCTGGACAACATCATCACCGCCACGGCCGGCGGCCAGACGCTGGACGGCGGCCGGGGGAACGATGTCCTGATCGATGGTGGCGGCGGCGGCGACACTTTTATCGTCTCGAAGGGCAATGGAAGCGATCTGATCGTCAATTTCGCCGCGAACGATACCGTCCGCCTCGATGGCTACGGTTTCACTTCGTTCGATGCCATCCACTCCAACATGATCCAGGCGGGACCGAATGTTGTGCTGAACCTCGGATCGGGCGAGATCCTCGAGTTCAAGAACACGACCATCGACAAGCTGCAGCCCAGCCAGTTCGAACTGCCGATCGACAAGTCCGGCATGACGCTGTCCTTCAACGACGACTTCAACTCGCTCAGCCTCTGGAACGGCCATAGCGGCACCTGGAATTCCAATTTCTGGTGGGGCCAACCGAATGGAAGTACCCTGACCGGCAACAGCGAGCTGCAATGGTACATCAACACCAATTACGCCCCGACCAGCTCGGTGCATCCGTTCAGCGTGCTGGACGGAGTTCTCACCATCACCGCGGCGCAGGCGCCAGCCGACATCAAGCCCCTCATCAACAACTACGGATACACATCCGGCCTGCTGACGACGCATGAATCCTTCTCCCAGACTTATGGCTATTTCGAAATGCGGGCCGAATTGCCCCATACGGCCGGGGCCTGGCCAGCCTTTTGGCTTCTTCCCGAAAACGGCTCGTGGCCTCCGGAGCTGGATGCTGTGGAAGCGCGCGGCCAGGATCCGAACACGCTCTATATGACGGCGCATTCGAATGCCACGGGCCAGCACACGGAGGTTTCGTCCACGGTGAACGTCATGGATACGGGAGGCTTCCACACCTATGGCGTGCTTTGGACTCCCGATGAGCTTGTCTGGACGTATGACGGCATTGAGGTCGCCAAGGCAGCCACGCCGGCCGACATGCACAGCCCCATGTACATGCTGGCCAATCTCGCGATCGGCGGCGCCGCCGGCACACCGCCGGATCATCTCGCCACGCCGGCCGAGATGAAGATCGACTACATCCGCGCCTACACGCTGAACGACACGACAAGCCACGCTCTCGAATTGGCCAGCCACACGGCGACCAGCACACACCATTTGGGCATGGCGGGCGAGCATTCGGCCTGAAGCGTGTGACCAGCCCCATGCCGTGGGTTCGACAGGGAGTGCGGGAATGACTGGACAGTCGGGCTTGCGGCCTGTTTTCCGTCGCGTCGTCGCCGATGTCGGGCTCTTCTCGCTGCTCATCAACATCCTGCTCCTGGTCATCCCGCTCTACCTGCTGCAAGTCTATGATCGCGTCCTGCCCTCCTCGAGCGTTGAGACGCTCATCTATCTGTCGGCCATCGCGGTCCTGGCGCTTGCCTTCCTCGGCTTCCTGGACGCGGTCCGCGCCATCTACACGCAGCGCGTCGCGGCCACCGTCGACAGGAGGCTGGGGGCAAGGACGTTCGCCGCCTCGCTCAGCGCTGGATATGCAGGCGCAAGCCTGTCGCCGCTGCGCGACCTCGCCTCGGTCTGCTCCTTCATCAGGTCACGCGGCGTGGCGGTGCTGTTCGACCTGCCCTTCGCTCCCCTCTTCTTGGCTCTCATCTACCTCATCCATCCGGTCCTGTTCTGGCTGACGCTCGCCGGAGCGGTGGTGCTCTTCGTGCTGGTCATGGCAAACCAGCTCGCCATTGGCCGCAACGATGCCTTGTCCACGGAACGCTCGGCTCTGGCCAGCCAGTCGGAACAGGCCTTCACCCGCAATGCCGAAACGCTGCGCGCCATGGGCATGGTTAAGAACGCCGCAGGGGTGTGGGGACGGCATGTCGGGGAAGCGCTCACCCTGCACGACCGCTCTTCGAGCGCCAATGCGATCTTCAGCGGAATTTCTCGGGCGCTGCGCATGATGCTGCAGCTTGCGATACTGGGCGCCGGCGCGTGGCTGGTGCTGGGAGGCAAGATGACCGCAGGCATGATCTTCGCGTCCTCACTGGTGTCGGCGCGCGCGTTGCAGCCGCTCGACCAGTTGATCGGATCGTGGCGGCAGATCGTCGAGGCCAGGCGAGCGTGGCAGCGCCTGGAAAAAGCGCTTGTCGAGCATCCGGCACAGACCCGCAAGCTGACCTTGCCGGACCCGTCGGGCGCGATTTCGGTGGAGGACCTGATCTTTGTCGCGCCGAATGCCCGGCCCGGGACAGCGCCCATCATCAAGCGGCTGAACTTCCGCATTGGCGCCGGCGAAGCGGTGGCCATCGTGGGCCCGAGCGGCGCCGGCAAATCGACGCTGGCGCGGTTGCTCGTCGGCGCCGCGCAGCCGACCAGCGGCTTCGTCAGGATCGACGGCGCCGACCTCAGGACATGGGACGAAAACCAGCTCGGAAGGCATATCGGCTATCTCGCGCAGGAGGTGGAGCTCTTCCCCGGATCGATCGCGGACAATGTCGCCCGCTTCGAGCCTGACGCGGACGACGTCTCGATCGTCGAGGCAGCCAAGCGCGCCGAGGCGCACGAGATGATCCTGGCGCAGCCGGACAGCTATCAGACCAGGATCGGTCCGTCGGACCGGGCGCTGTCGGGCGGCGAGCGCCAGCGGATCGGCCTGGCGCGCGCGCTTTACGGCAATCCGCGGTTGCTTTTGCTGGACGAGCCCAGCGCCCATCTCGACGGCACGGGCGAAGCCGCCCTCCAGGCGATGCTCGCGGCCGCGCGCGAGGCCGGCGTCACGACCATCGTGATCACGCACCGGCCTTCGATCGCCATGGCCTGCGACCGCGTGATGCTGCTGCGCGGCGGCGTGATCGAGGCCTTCGGCCCGCACAGCGACGTGCTTAAGCCACCGGTCGTCGCCAAGGGCTCTCCCGCGCCGGCGAACACGGCGGTGACAGGCTCGTTCGCCACGATGATCCGCACGCATAACGCCCGCTTCGGATCGTAGACGATGACCACGCAAAGCCTTGCCTGGGAAGGCCAGCCACGCACCAACTTCCGGCGCGTCGCGCTCACCGGCTATGCGGCGATAGCGCTGCTGGTCGGCTGCTTCGGCTATTGGGCGGCGACCGCGCCCTTGTCCGGCGCCGTGATCACGCAGGGCACGATCTCGGCGACAGGCGGAAACATCCTCATCCAGCATCCCGAGGGCGGCATCGTGGACAAGCTGCTGGCCCATGAAGGCGACCGCGTTCGGCAGGGCCAGGATCTGGTCCTGCTCGACAAGACAGCCGCGCAGGCCGAGCTCAACCGGCTGACGCGGCAGTCGATCGCCCTCAGGGCAAGCGCGGCGCGGCTGGAGGCCGAGCGCGACGGACTGGACAGGCTGGCGCCGATCACCGAGGCGGCGCCGACGCCGTTCCAGCACGACTTCGAGGCCCTGATCGGCGAGCAGCAGAAAGAGTTCGCCGCCAGGCTCGCCCGGTTCCGGTCGGAGCAATCGATCCTCGCGCAACGGGTCGCCATGCATCGCGAGTCGCTGCAGGGGCTAAACGCCCAGCAACAGGCCATCCAGCAGCAGGCCGGCGTGGTTAAGAAAGAACTCGAAATCAAGACGAACCTCCTCGACAGGGGCCTCACCAACCGCACCGAATATTCGCAGCTTCTGCGCAGCGAGGCCGACCTCGTCGGTCAGGCCGGGGCGCTGGAGGCGGACCTCGCCTCGGCCAAGACGCAGATCGTCGAAGCCCAGGACCAGACCGAACGCCTGACGACGCAGCGGGTCGAGGAGGCGCTGACCAAGCTGGATGAGCTTCGCACCAAGCTCGCCGATATCGGGGAACAGACGCGGACGGCCGAGGCGGTGCTCGAGCGTACGACGATCAAGGCGCCGACCGCCGGCATCGTGGTGTCGTCGACCTACAACTCGAAGGGCAGCGTGATCGCCCCCGGCGAGAAAATCATGGAGATCCTGCCCACCGCATCGGGCCTGATTGTCGACGCGCGGCTGCGACCGCGAGACGTCGACCTGGTTCGCGTCGGCCAGCCGGCGAAGCTCAGATTGTCCGCCTTGAACTCGCGCCTGACGCCCGAGGTTTCAGCCACGGTGACGCAGATTTCCGCGGACCGGCTGATCGACGAGGCAACGCGCGAACCCTATTTTCGCGCCAAGCTGAAGATTGCCGACGCCCTGCCGCCCGGCGTGAGGGCCGAGCAGCTCTATCCTGGAACACCGGTCGAGGCCTTCATCAACACCGGCGACCGGACCTTCTTCGAATATCTCGCGCGGCCGATGCTCGATTCATTCGCTCGCGCCTTCACGGAGCGGTAGGCGGGCGCCATTACGGCGCCGTTGCTGAAATCGACCGCGAGGGACGGCCGCTGCCTTCGACCGTGCGCCGGGATATCTTGTTTGAGGGCGAGACCATCGCGTAGACGAACCGCGCTCCGAGCTCGCCGAAGGCGCAACCGACGAGCGGCAACGGCGAGCAGAGGCGCGAAGGTTTCTGGTGGTCAGGCAGGAAGATCCCGCCATTTTACCATCCGTTCGCGCAGGTCGACGACCTCGCCGTCTGCGGTGAAGGACCCATCTCCCCTGTGGTGTAGTGTCCGCCGCTCCTCCCGGTCGGGATCGATCCAGATCCTGACCGCCTCGAGAAGGAACAAGTTGTAGGTCTCGACCATGCTGTCGTCGGCAATTCGACACTCGATATTGGCGAGACATTCGCCGATAAGAGGCGCCCCCACGTCCCGGGCGGGAAGGCGTGACAGCCCGAATTTCTCGAATTTATCGACCTCCTTGCCCGAGCAGTTGCCTATATCGACGACCGTGCGGGCAAGATCGACCGTGGGGATCGCAATCACGCATTCGCGGGTTTCGCGCAATGCTCCGTAGCTATGGTCCCAGGGTCCGATGACGCATCCAATCAGCGGCGGCGCGTGTTGGACCATCATGTGGAAGCCCATCGTCATCACGTTCGGTTCGCCATTTAGAGCGGTCGTGACCAGGACGATGGGGCCAGGTTCGAGCAGTCGATAGGCATGGGATGCGGGCATTTCCTTCATGTGAGTTCTCCTTGTGAGTTCTCCTTGCGATTTGATGGCGCCCGCAAGATCCTTAGCCACAACGACGACACAACAACCGCGGACGAACAAGGCGCGATGCCGCTCCACCGGGGTGGCCGGCTCAGCGCGCCGTCAGACCACCAAATACGGTTTCAACGACCGCCTCGATGTAGGCGTCGGAGATGTCGGAGTTGGCGTGCGGAACGAGCAGCCGGTGATAGATCGGGCCATATAGAGCATCGAGCACGACATCCGGATCCAATCCGGGTCTCAGTTCACCGTTCGCCATGCCGCGCCGAACGATCTCGCGAGCAATCCGCCGCCGCGGCTCGACCCAACGCATCTTTACGGCATCCAGCAGCCTTTCATCGGTTTGCGCACGGCCCAGCAGCGGCCGCATGATCCTGCCCTGCTTACCGCGGTAAGCCCGTGCCAGCAGTTTCATGGACGCCGCAAAGCTCGCGCGCGCAGTCGCCTTCTCCTGGATTGGCGCCGCCTTTGTCACTTCGGTGAGAAACGCATCCATCACGATTGCCGAGACATTCGGCCATCGGCGGTAGATGGTCGTCTTGGCTACGCCAGTCCTTTCCGCGATGCCTTCAATCGTCAGGGCGTCGAATCCTACCTCTTCGCCCAGGTCCAGCGCGGCGCGCAGAATCGCCGCCGTCGCATCCGCGCCGCGCTGGCGCGGATGCGCGACCTTCGCCGTTTCCAATCGAACATTCCTTTGCATCGTCGCTTCCCATGCGGTCCGTCTGGCCAAAGCAAGCAGCAGACTCGCGCCTCTGATCCCGCCCAAACCCCCGAATCGGCTTGATAAGTGTACGCTACGTATCGTGGTTGACAAGTGTACGCTACGTATCGTAGCTTTTGCGACGGGCTACCTGGGCAAAGCGCGGTCTCCGCAGATCCTGGTGAATGAAGCAGGCGCTGCGGTCTGACCGTCCTGAACGGAGGACGATGCATGGCTTCAGTTCATATGCGGACACGCGGTCGCAAACAGCCGAGTTCGGCGGCTGCGGACAATTCACCGACCCACATTGCGGGTAACCAAAGCGGCACATCCAAGCGATACTCGGTGGAGCTTCGGGTCAACGGCGAAGTTCACGCGCTCGAGCTTGATCCCCGCACGACGCTGCTCGACGCCCTGCGCGAACACTTGCATCTTACGGGGAGCAAGAAGGGTTGCGACCAGGGCCAGTGCGGCGCCTGTACCGTCCTGGTCAATGGGCAGCGTATCAACAGCTGCCTCACCCTCGCCGTCATGCATGAGGGCGACGCGATCACGACCGTCGAGGGACTGGGCACGCCCGATCGGATGCATCCGATGCAGGCCGCCTTCGTCGATCATGACGGCTTTCAGTGCGGCTACTGCACGCCGGGGCAGATCTGTTCGGCGGTGGCAATGCTGAACGAAGTCGCAGCCAGCATTCCAAGCCATGTCACGGCCGATCTCACTGCACCAATCGTGCTGAGCGAAACGGAAATCCGTGAGCGCATGAGCGGCAATATTTGCCGCTGCGCCGCATATCCCAACATCATCGAAGCGATCCACACGGTTGCAGGAGGACGGCCATGAAAGCCTTCACCTACGAACGCCCGGCCAGCGCGGTCGAGGCCGCGGCCGCGGCGGCGCGTACACCTGGCTCAAAATTCATTGCCGGCGGCACCAATCTGCTGGATCTGATGAAACTCCAGATCGAAACGCCCACGCATCTTGTCGACGTCAACAACATCGGCCTCGATCGGATTGAGCCAACCGACCAGGGCGGCCTGCGCATCGGCGCGCTTGTCCGCAACACCGATCTTGCTGCCGATCCTCGGATCCGCGGGGATTACGGCGTGCTGTCCAGGGCGATCGTCTCCGGCGCCTCCGGGCAGCTCCGCAACAAGGCGACAACTGCCGGCAATCTGCTGCAACGAACACGGTGCCCCTATTTCTACGACACCGATATGCCATGCAACAAACGCTCGCCGGGCATGGGCTGCGCCGCGATCGGCGGCCTCAACGCCAATCACGCTGTTCTCGGCGCCAGCGAAGCCTGCATCGCGACGCATCCTTCAGACATGGCCGTCGCCATGCGGGTGCTGGACGCGGCCGTGGAAACGGTGGCGCCAGGAGGGGCAACGCGCAGCATTCCGATTGCCGACTTCCATCGCCTGCCGGGCAATACGCCGCATATCGAGACCGTACTGGAGCCGGGCGAGTTGATCACCGCGGTGACGCTGCCTGAACCACGCGGCGGCGTGCAGCTTTATCGCAAGGTCCGTGAACGCGCGTCATACGCGTTCGCCACGGTCTCGGTGGCATTGATTGCCAAGGTCGAGGAGGGCCACCTCACCGTCGACCGGCTTGCCTTCGGCGGTCTCGCACACAAGCCTTGGCGCGTCGAACAGGCCGAGCGGACCGACGCCGACACAGACTCGATCGCCGACATTGTGCTCGCCGGCGCCAGGCCAACCGAACAGAACGCCTACAAGCTGCCGCTCGCCCGACGGGCACTCTCGGCTACTCTCGAACAGGCACGCGAAGGAGCTTCCAGATGATCGGCCCCGGCATCAACCGCATCGACGGCCCGCTAAAAGTCACCGGGCGCGCTGTGTATTCCTACGAGCGGCAGGACCCGGGCCAACCGTTCTACGGTTTCATCCGCGGCGCGGCGATCGGAAAGGGCAAGATCACCCACATCGACACCGCGGAAGCCGAAATGGCACCTGGCGTGCGCCTGGTGCTGACCCATCGAAACGTTCCCAAACAGGGGGCGTTCGTCAACAAGCCGACGATCTTCGACCGGTCGCATCCGCAGCTGACCAGCGACCGGATCGCGTATTTTGGCGAGCCGGTGGCGTTTGTCGTCGCGGACACCTTCGAACAAGCTCGCGCCGCCGCGGCTCTTGTGAAAGTGACCTATACGCATGAAGACGGCGCCTTCGATCTTGCCACTCACGCCGATCGGGCAGAACCGCAGGCGACCCTCAGCATCGGCCTTCCGGGCGAGACGCGCTTCGGTGACCTCGAGGCAGCGATGTCGGCCGGACCGGTGACCATCGACCAGACCTACACGACGCCATACCACTTCTCGCAGCCGATGGAGCCGCATGCCTGTCTCGCCGACTGGCGCGACAACCATCTCACCGTCTATCTGGCGACGCAGACCGTCGCGCAAAATCGCATCGCCCTTGCCGAAACGCTGGGATTGACGGCCGATCAGGTGACCGTCGACGCGGCCTTTGTCGGCGGTGGGTTCGGCTCCAAGCTTTATCTCCACGCCGAAGCCGTTCTCGCGGCGCTGGCCGCGCGCGCGCTGGCCCACCCGGTCAAGGTCGCCTTGACGCGCCGGCAGGTCTTCACCCTCACCGGGCATCGGCCAGAAATGATCCACCGCGTGCGCCTGGCGGCGACACCGGACGGCCAACTCACCGGCCTCGGGCACGACGTCAACCTTCAGGCGGCTGAAGGGGAACCATGGATCGAGCAGGCCGCGACAGTGGCGCGCTCGCTCTATGCGGCGCCGAACCGCCTGACTCGACACTCGATCACCAATCTCGATCTCAAGGCGGCTGAAGCGGTGCGCGGCCCCGGCGAACTGCCGGGCTTGCTGGCCTTCGAAACCGCAATGGATGAGTTGGCCCATGCGCTCGATATCGATCCCGTGGAATTGCGGCTCAAGAACGACACCGCGACCGATCCTGAGCTGGGCGTGCCGCTGAACGGACGGCGGCTCGCGGACTGCCTTCGCGAAGGTGCCAAGCGCTTCGGCTGGGACCAGCGGCCGAAGACGCCGGGTAGCCGTCGCGAGGGAAATCATCTGGTCGGCTACGGCATGGCGGCGGGAATCCGAATGCATTTTCAGGGGCCGACGGGCGCCATCGTCCGCATCGAGCCGGACGGCCGTGTGATCGTGCGCTCCGACACGCCCGACATCGGCACCGGCACGTACACCATCGCCTGCCAAATCGCGGCGGAAGCGTTGGGGATCGGCGTGAATCTGGTGACGGCACAACTGGCGCATTCGGATTTTCCGCCGAGCGCCGGCGCCGGCGGCTCTTGGGGAGCGTCCAACCTGTCGATACCGGTCGACCGGGCCTGCCAAGAGATCAGGAACAAGATCGCCGAAGCTGCTGGTCCGGGAGCCGTTCCCAACGACATCCTCGCCGATGTCGGCCGCTGGTTTCCAGAAGGCCTTGAAGCCACAGGACAAACTATTGGCCAAGCCGACGATCCGAACTTCAAGAATTATTCCCAGAACACCTATGGCGCGGCGTTCGCGGAAGTCCTTGTCGATGTCGCTACCGGCGAAGTCCGTTTGCGGCGCATGACCGGCGTGTTCGCGGCGGGCCGCATCATCAATGCCAAGACGGCGCGCTCGCAGTTGATGGGCGGCATGATCTGGGGCGTCGGCTCGGCACTGCACGAGGCCGCCCATGTTGATCGGCGCCACGGCAATTGGGTGAACGGCGATCTCGCCGAATATCTGATGCCGGTGCACGCCGATATTCCGGCCATCGAGACGGTGCTGCTCGACGACTATGACGAACACGCCAACCATCTCGGCATCAAGGGCGTTGGTGAACTTGGCGTCTGCGGCACGGGAGCGGCGGTCAGCAACGCGGTATTCAACGCCACCGGGATACGAGTCCGGGATTTTCCGATCACCCTGGCCAAGCTGCTCCCGGGACTTCCGCCGATGAGGACGGCAGCGTGACCACTCAGCGGCCAAAGCAACCGGACGAGGAGCGCTAGGCGCGGGGACTGCGGATCCTGCGCCGGATCGGCGGCGGGCCGGAAGCTCGGCCCGCCGCGCACAAACCAATATCGGCTGGATGATCGTTGCGGCACTGTAGGTGAGCAGGTTTGGCGCAGCGCGCCCCGGCCCGCCGCCAGGCCTCTGCCGATCCTCAAGCAAATCAGGCCCAAGACCAACGAAGGAGCAGATAAGAGCATTGGTATTATCGGAGCCGGAGCCCGAAAGGACGCCTTGCTGTCCGATGCTCAGAACGTTGACGCAAACATCACGTCAGAAACTGTCTGGTTAGACCTCTGATGTTGGGACTTTTTTATGAAAGAGCGACTTGAATGTAGCGTCTACCTTGAATCTTTCCCGAACTCGTCTCGCGAAGAAGAAGACCTGAAGCACGTTGCACGCGGCCGCTGCGGCGGCGAGCAAATAAGGTCCTCCGACCAAAATGCCGACGCTACATAGAGCAACTGTCGCTACACCTGTGACGAGAGTGATACGGAAGGCGACTTTTTCGTCGCCCAGAACCATCAGCAAAATGCCCGATGAACCGCCGAGAACATGCCCTAGTTGACCGGCGCCCAGGATCAGGGCGAGCCAAAGAGAGTTTTCATAATGTGGATTCCAAAGATGGACCAAGGTGTAGCCGAGCACCGCGAGGCCGGCATACATGAGAAAAGTCAGCAGGGTCGCCACTGAGACCAGGAGCCGCAGCGCCTTCTGGAGTCCTGTACGATCGTCGAGTGTCCAGAGGTGAACGGCTGAGGGCGCAAAGGCCGAATTGGCTATGCTCAGCGGCATTATGAGCACTGTCGAAATCCGTAGGGCGATGCCGTATTGCGCGATCTCCTGTAGACTGCTGAGCAGCGTCAACAGGATCATGTCCACCTGAGACAACCCAAACAATACTAACGTTGTCGCCAGATTGGGCAGGGTCCGGCGGATGATCGCTCCAGCGCCAATGGGCTCTTTGGCCACCTGGCTCCAGCGCCGGCACGACGAGGAAATGCTGAAGGCTCCAACCCCCGCGGCAATTGCGTATCCAGCAAAACTGCAAAGGAGCACCTGATGCAAGTCTGGTTGCAGTCGAGTGGTCAGGGCGAAAGTTAGAAAGAGGGCAACCGCGGTGCTCGGAAACGCCATAAGAAACGCCGAACTCCTGATCGAGTGAATTGCTCTGAGCAATTCCACCTGCACTGCTCCGAGTGCGGCGCACGGAATTTGCAGCGCAACTATTGCCAGCACTCCGCTCCAAGCCGTGACGTTTGCCCCTGAGGGAATCCACCGGTCTGCAAGCCAAAAGGCGCACCCAACTATGAGGCCAAACCCGCCGACGATTCCTTGGATCCTCATGATGGCGTCACGCGCACGTCCGAAATCGCCTCGCGCCGCGGCGGCCGAAACAAGTGCCGGCGCCGTGAACGTAAGACCCATCATCGCCAGAATTGCGAACCCGGCTGTGAGAATCTGAGCGATGAAGTAGATGCCAACCTTGTCTTGCGGTAAGGCGAGGGGGAGAAGAAGCGAGCTGCCTAGTCCGGCTGCCAGTATTGCTATTCGGCCGGCCGCCGCCGCTCCGCTGGCCCTCAACATGGAAGGCAGCTTCGCTCTCCTAAGCACGCCGGAGAGTTCGGTCATTGCCGCGCGCTCATACGGCCGCCGAATGGCCTTCGAGGGCTCGGGGCGGAGGTCCGTAGCGAGGCCAAACCCCGCGCTCGTCGCTCTCGATCCCATAACAGGCAGCGTTCGGAACAGCACTCATCCAACGAAATGACTTACCCATTCTGTCCGGGCAAAATGCTCCTTCAACTGGGCATAGTTCTTGATGATTTCAGATTGGGTACCGGACCGCTGCCTCCTGAACGGACTATGGAGCGAAACTTGGCGCAAATTGAGAAACTCCAGCGAGCGAGACACACCTGGCCCGTCTACCAACTCCTCGTAAGTAACATGCAGATTGGGCAGAGTCTCTACCATCCTTGAGAGCTCCAAATTCCATTCGGTCCATCGTTTGAACGCTTCTTCCACATCTGCCGGCTCCGCAGTGAAGCAGTTGACGGTCATTGAGCCGCGATCGGACCTCCAGGCACCATTGATAGTCGCAAGCTTGTACGAAATGTACTGATCCAGGAGATTCTCGCGAGAAAGGCGGATAATCCTGTACCCAAAAGTCTCAAACGCGTCCTTCGCATCAGGATGTTCTATCAGCGAGAGATATGGCATCTTGAATCCGATGACGTCGCTGCTCTTCCTGTGCAGCCTTTTCTCAAGGTAAGTCGCGACGTCTTTCTGGCGGGAGTTCCTGAACGATATGGTGCGTCGCCTGAGCACGTCAGCCAGCAAGCGTGCCGTCGGCGAGAACAATTCACCTTCGCACGTCGCGTCTGGATGGGAGTCTATCAGCCCTTGGAGATAGCTGGACCCTTGCCTGCCTACGAAAACTATCGCAAAAAATGTTCGGTTTCTCATTGCCCTTGGGAATTCTGCGACCTGGACGGTCTCGCTTGGTTGGCGACTTCTAGCAATCCTGCCCAGATTGCAACAGCCCTAACAGCAGCCGACGACAAATTTCGGGGCTTTATCCAAAGGCAGCAGCAAGTTTTTATAGGGTTGAAGTGGTGGGACTACTTCAACAGACGTGCCAGGCGTTCTGGCCCATTGCCCACGACAGATTTCCGACCGGACTGAGATTGTTGTAGGACCGTGAATTTTCAACGGCCAGCAAGCAAGGAGGCGAAGATTTTGAAGGCAGGAACAGCTGGGAAGACCGAAGATTTGAAAATAGTCGTCGAACAGGAAACGACGCTCCTTTTCGCATGCTTCGATGAACAGTGTGCGTTCGAGATTGGCTGTGCCATCCGCGCGAGCGCGATCGTAGAGAGGCAGGGTATCGTGGTCGATGTCCGTCTCTGGGACCGGCAGCTGTTCCACGCTGCTCTGCCAGGCTCAACCGCCGCCACCGCGGAATGGGCGCGGCGCAAGCTTAATACCGTCAGGATGTTCCAAAAGAGCAGTTATCGCATGGCCTTGGAGCAGCAGCGTGAGGATAGAACCTTTCCGCCGGGATACGGGCTCGATCCGGCAGACTACGTCCTGGCCGGCGGAGCGTTCCCCATACACGTCCAGGGCGTGGGTGTGGTCGGCGCGATTGCCGTTTCGGGTCTTAGTCAACGCGCCGACCACCAATGCGGGGTGGCGGCCCTTTGTGAATACCTTGGCAAAGACAAGAAACGGCTGGCTTTTGACCCGGCCTAACTTCACCGCGGCACTGCCCCCGTAAATGCGCTCCGAGCTATCAGCCAAGTATGTTTTAGCGCCTTGAGTGATGCAAGTGTGGGCGGATGCAACGCTGCTGCGGCAACCCGGCGCAGGGCGATCCCTGTTCGGCCCGAACGCCCATGAATTGCTGCCGAAAGCAGACTTGCATTAGCCCGAGTTTCGCGCTCCCACCTCCGGATATCGTCTGGCAGGTCGTGCCGCCGAAAGAAGGCATCGACCATGCGCTGCGGCTCTTCCCCCCTTTCGAATGGGACAGCTCTGTACGTCGTCGAAGCACTATGCATCCGAAACTCCGCGAGCACCGCCGGCAGGTGATGGAAACTTCCCTGCAATCCCAAGCGGAGGAAGAAATCCAGGTCAGGAATTTGGCGCAGGTCGGAACGCCAACTACCGGCCTTCTCGTAGGCGGCGCGTCGAAAGAGCGCGCCAGGGCCTGGCAAGCAATGGAGCTTGGCAAAGAGCGCGCGTCGTGAATAATCCGGTGGTCGGAGCGTTGATCGGAGGACCGACCGTTCATCTATGATGTGAAAATCAGGGTAAACGAGAACGACTTCTGGACGCGCCATTAGCTCCTCGACGCATCGCCGGATAGCAGCAGGGCGAAGCCGGTCGTCCGCGCTAACATAGCCAAGCACCTCTCCGGTGCTCATCGCCCATCCCACCGTCATGGCCGCACTTTGACCAGCGTTGACTTGGCGGTGCAGTTTCACTTTCCCGGAGAAGGTGGCGGCGATGTCGCTGGTGGCGTCGGTAGAACCGTCGTCCACCACGGTGATCTCTAAATTCGGGTAATCCTGAACGAGCAGACTCTCGATCGTCTCGCCAATATACTCAGCCGCGTTGAAGGCGGGAACGACCAAAGAAACCCGCGGCATCCTATCCAAATTCATTTCCAAGGCGCTCATTTGGGACGTTTTTTGCTGCTTGCTGCTTCTCTTGAAAGTTGCCGAACCGAGACAATCCTAATCCCCGCCCTCCCCTCTGCGGTTCGCGATCATACTGTGGAACTGTAAAATTAGGCGATCCACGATCGAAGGCCATGTAAACTTTCCGCGAATGTGGGCCTGAAGAGCTTGGCCCATCGTGCTCAGCGACTCGCGTTCTGCCAGCATCGACCGGAGGCCGCCACGCAGCCCCTCAACGGTCGCCTGCACAACAAGGCCACCACCAACGCTTTCAATCTCGTCGAATCCGCATTGATCGGTCAGTAGCACCGGTGTTCCGGCAACTCCAGCTTCCAACGCAACAAGCGACATCGCCTCGGCGCGAGATGGGACGGCAAGAAACAGAGCTCGCTCGTAAGCGTCGTTCCGCTCAATCTCGCCTAGATGACCCGTAAAGATAACGCGATCACCAAGTTGCCTTTCTCCAACGAACTTTTCCAAACTGGAGCGCATTCCAAAGTCCGGCCCTGCCATCACCAACCGGACATCACCGTATTCCGACGCCACATCGGCGAAAGCTTGGACGAGCAGGTCTGGGCCTTTCACTTCGGCAAGGCGTCCCATGAACAGTATGTAGGGCGCATCCGACTGAGAAGGGTGATGGGTGACGGCCTGGGCGTGCTCCTCCACTCCATTGGGGAGGACGATGACACGGTCTTCTGGTAGCTGAAATCGCTCCAGAATTTGGCTTCGTTCCAGTGGGGTAATCGCAACCAGCAAGCTTGCATCGCGGATTACCCGTTTGCCAAAAAGGACATGGAAAAGACGCGCGATCGGACGTGGGCGGTCAAGGCCCACGAACTCGCCCGCGGCGCTGAATGCGTAAGGTTTGCCCAGCCGCGAAGCCAGAAACGCTGTCGCGACCGAAAGAAGGTTCCAGTAACCAAGAATGTGAACAACATCGGCTCTGCGGAGGCTCCGGGCGAGCCGCAGAGGATTGATAAAGGGGACCGTAAGCCGTAGGCGCACTGAACCCGTCGCATACACTGGGACGCCTCGCTGGCGAAGCTTTTCCGCCAAATCGCCATCCTGCATAGTCGCGACTTCGCATCGATGTCCCCTGGCCGCCAAATGAGCCGAGAGGCGCCGCGTTCGTTCTGCGGTACCTCCTCCCTTTTGGGAATCGAGCGATACGGTGGTCAGGAGGACGTTCATTCGTCGTATCTGCCGATGTCGTCGGCTAGATGCTGAGCATATTCCTCCAATCGATCCACGAACGCCTCGGACGGCAATCCGAGTTCGGAGGCCTTTCTATGGGAAAAACGTCGGTCGATGTTCCGATCCGGCAATCCTCTCGCACGAAGGAGCAACCTCAGCAACGATCTCGGCGCCGTAGGCCCAACCTTGGGTACATTACGACGAAATGCCACAGCGAGGCGATCCTGGACGAAAGCGAAATTGTTGTTTGGGTCGTGATCGTCTGTGACAAGCACCACCTGAGGGCCAAGACGCTTTCGTTCGAGCGACAATTGGACGAGTGCCCGAGCTACAGTCTCGACACTGACAAGGTGCATCCGTCTGGCGCCATACAGTGAACGGCGAAGCACGATTTTCCACTGCGGGGCACGGCTTATCTCTTCCGCCAAGCTGACCAGATTGCGACCGCCTGGCCCGAACACGGCCCCCAGTCGCAATACGATCGTCTCGGGGAACGAATCTCTCATTACCGCTTCGACCGCAATATGCTCTGTCTCATAAGGTGACAGTGGCCGCGGTCGCGTATCTTCGTCAACGAGATGGTCTTTTACGCCGGCATAAACGTCAATGCTGCTCGCGTGGATACAACGACGGATTCCGGACTCCCGAAAGATCGACTTCAGGCTCTCCATCGCACCGCTATACCAGCCGCTGCCATCCGGGCGCAGAAGGTTGATCAGAACATCTTGACCGCGAAGCACGCTCAGCATTTGAGCAGGGTCACCGAGGTTGACGTCGTTGCGTTCCACGTCGCTTGAGTCGAGCCATTTTGGCCGCGACCTGTGCACCAGGTATCGGCTGGGACGAACCGCAGAGATATTCCAGCACTTGGCAAAGGCCTCGCCGACGAAACCGGTCCCTCCGAGCACGACTACGCGTGGCTCGTTTTCGAATCGCTCGTCGTTCATGTAGAGGCTTCTTCGGAGTGATACTGCACGCGGCGATGCCGAGATGGTGAGCGGTTAAAGCGAGCCAGGCCAATTCGCATTTGCTCGGCCTATACCATAAGCCCGACACGCCGCGCAACGACGGCCGGACCATTGGCGTAGGCCCACCAACCCTTGCTGGGGAAATGGAAAAGTCGCCCTTGGGTCGCAAGCCGCTTTCGGAGTATAGGGAATGCCCATGACTGCGTCTTCGCCAAATTCCCGATCCGGCTCGATCACAGGTTTCGCGCTGCCTGCAGGAGCGGTCATAGCGCTACCTCTGTTCCTATTGCTCTTGACGACCAATTCTGGCGCCTCGCCGTTAATCCTCCTCTGGTTCTATGTTTCCGGCTGCGCCGCGGTAGCCATCTCGCTTGCATTTCCCTCCTCTTTCTTCGTTTTCTTGTTGTCGTCATTCCTCTTCGTGGGTTTCATAGCGAAAGCGATCGCGCACTTCGTGTTTGCTGTGCAGCTAATTGAGCCGGTTAGCACATTCACGTCGCAATGGGACCAAGCGTTAATTTTTGCGGCCAGCGGCTTGTCGGGCGTGTGTTTGGCGAACTTCATGGCGACATTGTTTCCATCCTTTCCAAACACTTTGAGAGCTTCTGGAACCGCTCATCTTGCCAATTCGGTCCTCGGAGCGTTTTCTGTGCTGATAGTTTGCTCAATCGGGATGTATTGGGCGAACTACACATTTCATATCCTCCGAATTGGCTTCCCCCTTGGCATTGACATGGACGCTCGCATCTACGCGGTCGCCGCCTTTGGCATCGCCTGGGGCTCCCTCTTGGGCGGGCTGACTGCGGTGCTCTGGCTCATCGAACTCCGGGGATGGCCATATGCCGCCTTGATCCTTACGGCGACATTTCTTGGTTTGCTCGCTTCTATTTCGATGGGCAGCCGGATCCAGCTTCTTCTCTACGTCCTGGCTGCGGTCGTAGTCATTGCGTTGCGGCGGCGGCAGGTGCGGAGCTGGATTGCCGTTGGCTTGGCGATGGGTTTAGCCGCGTTTATCTTTGTGGCGTCGCTGGCGGTAGTCAGTTTCGAACGCACGTTCGACTTCTCGCAAACTGCGTCCGGGACCTCCGTGCCTCTGCCGGCAACGCCTCCTGAAGCATCCAATGATTCGAACTCCGCTGAGGCGAGCTCGACTTCAGAGGTTCCTGCAACTCCGCGAGCAGTCCCGAAGCCTCCCGCGCTTCAAGAAACTTCATTGGCCGACAAAGTGGAAACCGTAACGCGAAATCGTTCTGCTCTCCAGGGATTGTTCCGCCAACTCCGCAATCTCGCTGTCATGCGTTGGGTCGGAATGGAGGGCGTTATGACAGCAGCCGCCAATTCCGACCGACTCGGCGCCGACCTGTTCTTGAAAGTGATTTCTGAGGATCCCGCCGCAGGCTCCCACGCAATCTACCAAGAAATGTCGGGCAATCGTTACGGGCATGTTGAGTACTATACATTCCTCACACTCCCCGGCCCTATCGGCGTAGCTAGCCTGTCCGGGTCAGCGATGGTCGTGGCGGCCTTTATGTTTGCACTCACGCTAGCGGGTCACTTGGTCGAGTGGATAGCTGCCCGTTCGACGCAAAACCTGGCAGCCGCGTCCGTAACAGGCGTGTCGCTGGCCTACCTGACGGTCCAAATGGGATTTCCATGGACTTTGCTGATCTATGCGATCGAACTACTCCTTTCCGTTATGTTCCTTGGCGCGGTTTGGTGGGCCACGAAGTGGTTGGCGTCCAGCAACGGTCGAGTTGAAAGCACGCCCGTTGAGCCACAATCGCTGCAGTAGGCGAACGCGGTTAGTCGCTATTGTGTTCTCCAGACACGCCTGTTCACGAAGTCGGTATAGCTTAGGATAATTCGCATGACCTTCTCGGACACGTTGTCGGGATGGTAATCGCTCGGCATGCGCAACAGCCGGTCCGCACCGCGCGGTTGGCTTTCGAGGATTTTAAGTCCATCAAGTATCCGCTCTAGCTCCAACCCAACCATCATTACCGAAGCTTCCTCGAACCCCTCCGGACGTTCATGCACTTCGCGCAAATTCAACGCGGCAAAGTTGAGGATTGCGCTCTCTTCCGTAATGGTCCCGCTGTCGGATAAAACAGCTCGGGCAGAGCTCTGAAGTTTTATGTAATCGAGGAAGCCAAACGGCTTTTCGAACCTTACCTTAGGACTGCAATCCACGCCGAGTGCATCCAGGCGCTTCCTCGTGCGGGGATGGGTCGATACGATCACTGGCTCATCGTAACGATCCGCAATCCCATTGATGATCCTCAGCAGCTTTTCCAATCTATCAGGCGCGTCGACATTCTCCTCGCGATGTGCGCTGACGATGAAAAATCTTCCCGGGGTGAGTCCGAAACGGCCGAGCACATCTGAGCCGTTGATCGGTTCGCGGTAGTACTCGAGGACTTCGCGCATGGGACTTCCGGTGACGATTATCTGGTCAGGCGGCAGCCCTTCTCGCAACAGGTATTCGCGAGCAATTTGGCTATAAGTCAGGTTGACGTCCGAGATATGGTCAACGATGCGACGATTAATCTCCTCGGGCACTCGAAAATCGAAGCACCGATTCCCCGCTTCCATGTGGAAAATGGGGACCTTACGCCTTTTCGCAGAGATGGCTGCCAGGCAGCTATTTGTGTCACCGAGGATGAGCAAGGCATCTGGATTGTGCTTATCCAGCACCTCGTCAGCGGCGATAATCACCTGCCCTATCGTTTCGGCCGCTGATTTCCCGGCTGCCCTGAGAAAAATATCCGGCGTCCGGATTCCAAGCTCTGAGAAAAAGACGTCGTTCAGTTCGTAGTCGTAATTCTGTCCTGTGTGCACCAGGGTGTGCTGGAAATTTGCGTCGAACAGGGCGATGACCCGCGACAGCCGTATGATTTCCGGCCGCGTCCCCACGATAGTCATGACTTTAAGCACTGATAGCCTCCCTGATTAGATCAAGGCGGCTCAAGAGTTCTTTGACCTGAGCAATATCAAGGCGAACCGTGTTGTGAGATGTATAGTCATCGAGAGCTGAAACCGCCCGCTCCCCCTCTACGAAATATTTATCGTAATTCAGATCGCGCGAGTCGGCTGGAATTCTGTAGTAGTTTCCGAGATCCTCTGCGCGAACCATTTCTTCGCGAGAGACCAAAGATTCGAAGAGCTTTTCGCCGTGCCGCGTGCCGATGATTCTCACGGGGTTGTCGCGTCCGAGAACCTCCCGCATCGCGTCCGCCAAAACCCCCACTGTGGAAGCTGGCGCCTTCTGAACAAAAATATCGCCCGACCGCGCATGCTCGAAGGCGTAGAGAACCAAATCCACCGATTCGTCGAGAGACATGAGAAAGCGAGTCATGTTCGGATCGGTCACCGTGAGCGGTTGGCCACGCATGAGTTGGTCCAAAAAAAGAGGGATCACCGATCCGCGAGAAGCCATCACGTTGCCATAACGTGTCGCACAGACGACCGTACGGACGGAATCGCTCAGTCGGGATTTGGCGATCATCATCTTCTCCATTAGAGCCTTGGACATCCCCATCGCGTTGACTGGATACACCGCCTTGTCCGTGCTGAGCACGACACACCGCTGAACCCCATGACTGATTGCCGCGCGAAGTACATTCTCCGCCCCCAGGACGTTGGTCTTGATCGCCTCCATTGGGTAGAACTCGCAGGAAGGTACTTGCTTGAGAGCCGCCGCGTGAAAAATGTAATCGGCACCACGAACCGCATCGTCGACAGCATGGTAGTCGCGAACATCGCCAATGTAGAACTTGAGGCGCTCATCCCGAAGCGCCAAGCGCATATCTTCCTGCTTCTTCTCGTCTCGGCTGAATATGCGAATTTCCGCGAAATCGCTTGCTAGAAATCTCGAAAGCACGGCATTCCCGAAGGATCCAGTACCCCCGGTTATGAGCAGCGTCTTGTTGGAAAACATACTTATGGTCTCGTTTGGTTAGCAGAAATCATGCATGGCTTGAATGAGCGCGGGCCATTGTGGAGGCTCGTATCCGGTAGCGTGGCGGAAACGGGATGAGTTAAGAGATCGATCGATCCCCACCCTATCATCCGGCTCGATGCGAATTTCCTTCGCGTAGATTTGCGCCACTATGTTCAAGAGATCGTGTTTGCTGATTGCCGCGGCGGAGACATGATAAAGGCCTGTCAGGGCCGGGTTCGGAAGAACGAAATCGCGGATGACCCTGGCTAGCTCGACAGTGGGCAAGCCGGAAAAGATCGCCCGCGTGAACCCCTTAACGCTGCCCTCTTGGTTCAGAAACCAGTCGATCAGGCTGTGGGCGCTGTTCAATTCCCGGCCGATGATCGAAGTCCGCAGTGTTATCGCGTTGTCGTAATCGACTTCGCCGAGCAGCTTGCTTCTCCCATAGAGATCATATGCGTTAGGACGCGAACTTTCACTGTAGTTGCCGTCCGCGCCATCAAAAACACAGTCCGTACTTATGTGAATGAGGCGGGCACCTGCGATCCTACAGAGTCGTGCTAGCCGGTGTGGCAAGATCGCGTTGATGGGGATTGCCACCAAAGGATCACTCGCCGAGGAAAGCTGCTTGACCAAGCCGATGCAGTTTACGACGACGTCGGGTGCCACGTCGGCGAACAGATCGAGGAGCGCGTCGGGGTTTTCCGCGTCGGGCAGATTGACCAAATTTCCTCTGACCTCCTCCGAGAAGAGGCGTTGATGGGATCTGGAACGGATTGAGCCAAAAGTTTGAAAGCCAGGACTATTTGAGAAAAATCTGAAGACTGCATTGCCCAGCATGCCAGAGGCACCTAGCACCAGCAATTTGCGATGAGTCTGTCGTTCCATCACCGATTCCTGATTTACAACCGCGAGCGTGCTAGCTTACTTCGTGCATGTCGAAAATGATCAATTAGCTGACGAGCAAGCGGCGCGGGCGCAAAATGCGATTTGAAGTACTCGCGGCCCGACTCTCCCATGGATTCCCTCGCTTCTTCGGGCATATTTTTGAGCCGCACCATAGCTTCGGACAGACCAAACGAATCTTCTGCCGGAATCGTTATTCCGGCATTGGCTTCACGAATGATCTCTGCAGCCTCGCCATCTAAACAGGCCAGAATGGGGCGGCCTGCGGCAAGATAAGTTGGAATCTTGCTGGGTATGGTCAGCCCGAAGGCGGCCGACCGCTTCAATGTGACAAGAAGCGCCGATGATTGCGCCAATATCCTTGGCATCATCTCGGCTGGAAATCGGCCTGCCAATACCACGTTGCTCAAGCGACGCCGCTCGATCTGCGTTCTGAGCCAATCGGATCTGCTGCCACTGCCCACAAGAACGATGCATATCTCTGGATCTTGAATGTGACTTGCTGCATCCAGCACGGTCTCCAATGCCTGAGCCGTCCCAAGGTTACCCGCGAACACGACGTTAAATCCCGTGGGTAGTTTGAGAGATGAACTCTCAGGGGATGCGCTCTCCGCCAAGGGGTTGTCACCGGGGTTCGGATGATACGCGATTGGCACGTCGTCACCCACAATGGCCTGTATCTTCCCGATAAATCCGCGAGACTGGACAAGTAGAAGGTCAGCGCGTCGATATATGAAACCAGTGAGCCGCTCGACCGCTGCCAGCATCCATCTGTTTTTTATGAAGCCGGTTTCTTCAAGGCTTTCTGGCCACAGGTCCTGCACCCAAATGACGTGAGCTGCTCCCTTGATACGCCGGAAAACGGCGCCCACCAGTCCTTGCAATATGGGCGAGATTGCGTAGACAAAGATGACGTCGTATCGCTTGGTCCGCGTAAGATACGGGCCCAGCAGCCCTCCAAATATTACAAATGAGAAGTAGTTCCATATCCGTCGAATTCCGCCGCCGCGGCCTCGAGGCACCACGGGTACTCGATGAATCAAGTACCCTGAAGGGTGGGTCTCGGTCCCGAAGCCAAAGGCGCTATAGCCCTCGAAAATCTTGCCCTGTGGATAGTTCGGCTGCCCGGCCAAGACCTCAACGTCGCAGCCTTGGTGCCGCAGCGATTCGACAACCTCATTTATCCTGAAACTCTCGGGCCAAAAATGCTGGCTGATCACCAGTACGCGCAATCTCTCCTCGGTCGCGCCGCTTTCTGTCTGCAGACCCTCAGTTGCCGGGTAAATGAAATTCATTGCCGTAGCGAGCGCGTGTTGCTCATTGTCAGGTGAATATCAGGTCCCGCGGTGAATTCTGGTACTGTCGATTGAAGAAGGCGAAGCGCGCCCTCCAAATCCAGTCTATCTATCATACGCTGCATCTCATCGAAGATGCGCTCGATCATCGCCCGCTCGATGGATCGCGCGGACGCTGCCAGGATTCCCGGCGACCCCGTCTCACGCAATGTCTCGTTACTGTCGAACAGTTCTTCGTAGAGTTTCTCTCCGGGACGCAGCCCGGTGTAAGCGATTTGAATGTCGGTGTCCGGACGCAGCCCAGATAGGCGGATGAGGTTCCTCGCCAGGTCAGCAATCTTCACCGGTGAACCCATATCGAGAACAAAGATTCGGCCGCGCTCATTAACGTCGTCCGGATCATGGGCTGCTGCCTGCAGCACCAGCAGGCACGCTTCGGGAATGGTCATGAAAAAACGCACAATGTCCGGGTGGGTCACTGTTACAGGGCCGCCGGCCCTTATCTGCTGTTCAAAGAGCGGAACCACGGATCCGGCTGATCCCAATACGTTGCCAAATCGAACCGTCATGAAGCGCGTGGTGGACGTCTTTTGATCGATATCCATCGCTTGGCAATACATTTCCGCCATACGTTTAGTGGCTCCCATGACGTTAGCAGGGTTTACTGCCTTGTCGGTCGAAACCATGATCATCTTGGAGACTTTCCAGCGCAATGCGGCGTCGGCAACGTTCCGCGTACCGATGGCATTGGTGAAAATGCCCTCGATTGGTTGAGCCTCCACCATCGGCACGTGCTTTAGAGCAGCTGCATGAAAGATCAGATTGGGTGCGTGGGTTTCAACGACGTTGCTGATCGCCTCCCTCTCGCGCACGTTGCACAGCACCGCGTGGATAGGTAGGTCAGGATGCTTTTGGCTCAGCTCGGATTTGATGCAATAGAGCGCATACTCATTGGCATCCACGAGAACGAGGCTCAGCGGACTGAGATCCAATACCTGTCGCGCCAGTTCGGACCCTATCGAACCTCCGGCTCCGGTGATCATCACGTTCTTACCGCCAATCATGGCGGAGATTTTCTGCGTGTCTAACCTCACGGGCGCACGCTGCAGGAGATCCTCTAATTTTATCGGGCTAAGTTGAATCTCCGCATCGATACTCTTCATGTCGAGCAGATTGGGGAGTGCCAGCAACTCCACCTTCTGCTGCGCCGCGACGTCCACCAACTCCTCGAGGCTGGCGTATTGCTGATATTCCTCGCGAGATCGAGTAAGGATTATTGCCTCGGCCCGGCGGCCCCGCGCTTCGAACCGGTCCAATATCTGAGGCAGGTTGTTCAGCGGCCCCACGACCGGAATACCCCGGATCGCTCGCCCAGTTCTTCGGCCGCGTTCGTCGAGAATTGCAAGCACCTCCACAGAGGCACTTTTTCTCTCCTTGATCGTTCTTATGAAAGCCTCGGCATTATCGGTCGCCCCGATGAGAAGAACGTTCTTGGCGCTTCCTTTGGCAACCTTCCCCTTTCTAACATCGTGCCGATTCCGATAGACGCGGTATGCGGCACGCGGCCCGGCCAGAAACACGATCGCGAAGGCCCACGCGATGAGAATGGAAGAACGTGGGATCGAATTCAGTCGATCGACCAGAAATTCGATGACCGTGAAGATGGCGAGAGATGCGGTAGTTACGCCGGCGATCGCCAGGAAATCTGACAGCGATGCGTAACGCCATACGCCGCGATTGAGCCCAAGGAAAAAGCCAGTGATGCTGACTATGAATCCGAAGAGTGCCGCAGCTGCAACGAACTTCCAAAAGTTCCCCGAGAAGCCGTCCAACCTCAATGCGAATGACAGCAACAGCGCGGCGGCCCCCATAAGGCCATCGTGCACGAGGGCCAAACCGCGCAATGTCAAGAGCCGCGAGATGACGCGGGGCCTCTTGGACCCGATCTTTGAATGGGCGACTTCAGATTTTTTGAGACCGGAAGGCACTAGGCTTCACCTTGAAGACACGAATGCTTCCGGCCTTTCTCGATCGATATTCGAGACGATCGTCCACGCCCTGTGCGGTTCAGCAGCGACACGTTCTGCGCTTGCCATGGCGTCGGAGATGACAGTGTCCGGCAGGAAGGTCGCATTTTAAAACCAATTGTCCTGATATCTTTCTTCTTACCCAAACATGAGGTCCGGTGCTCCGGTGCTCGGAGAAGTCTGTACCGCACATGGCCTGATCGTCCAATACTTATTTCCAGAAGTGCACCGCGATGACGAGCAGAGGGCGTCAGCGTGGATCATTGTCCGGCTCGCAAGGCACGCAGGGTGCGTGTTCAAATTCTGCCGACGTAAGACCCGGGGCTAAGACAACCCCACACGCCGCTGATGCAGTGTACCACGTATCCGCCAATCGACGCAAAAGACCCTCTCTCATTCGAGCGACGACCTAATATGCGCCCTTGCCGCCACAAGAGTGTGCAGGCCTGGACAAGAAGTGAAGATCATCTGTCGGAATGTTTTCGGTCCTCGGTCGACGCTCGCTCGACACACCGCCGCCCATGGCGGCCGGTCCGACCTGAAACGCGAACCGGAACGAACTCCATTCTGTCTGCCACATCGCGTAACTGAAGCCGCCTGCGGCAAAAAATCACTATGGGTGGACCTGCCAAGCCCACCCGAGCCTGCTGGCTTGCATGATTATTTAGTAAAAACTAATAGAATAGCGTCTTTTGCCGCGAATTCGCCCCGATCTTTGAAGAGAGCGGTACTGACGGCGTGCCTGCATGAACTCCACCACCTTGCGGAGAAAACGAAGTCCCCGATGGTCAAGGACAATGCCACAGTAGGCGTCGTGGTGCCGATGTTCAACGCGGAGCGAACCATTCGCTCCACCCTGACCAGCATCTGCCGCCAGAACTACCAAGCACTGGACATTATCGTGGTCGACGATGGATCGACGGATGAGTCCGCATCAATCGTGGCCTTCTGTGCCGATAAAGATCGGCGTATACGCCTCATAAGGCAGTCAAATGGCGGAGTTGCGCACGCTCGCAATCGCGGCGCGGCTTCTACCGACGCGGAATTTCTAGCGTTTGTCGATGCGGATGATCTTTGGGCCCCATCCAAGATCGCATTGCAATTGCGCGCCTTGCTGGAAGGTGGCTCTTCAGCAGGCCTGGCATATTGTTGGTTTGCGCATATCGATGAGGACGGTCGGGTATTCTCGCTGCATAATCACCCCGACGCCCAAGGTCATGTGCTCCAGCGCATGTGCAGACAAAATTTTGTCGGCAATGGAAGTTCGATGCTTGTACGTCGCTCCGCATTCGAGCAAGCGGGACAATTCGATTCGTCCTTGCGGGCCAAGAGCGCACAAGGCTGCGAGGATCTTCTGATGTGCCTCAGAATAGCGGAAAGTTACGAGTTCCGTGTCGTGCCTCAACATCTTGTGGGCTACCGAATGACGAACGTCAACATGTCGAGCGATGTCATGCAGATGCTTCGTTCCTGCGAAATCGTCCTTGCCGAGTTTCGTGAAAAATATCCGCAATTCGGGGGCGATCTCGATGCCCATCTGGTCGACATGATCCATTGGCTTGCCACAAGAGCTTTGATTGAGGGACGGTTTTTCGCGGCCTACGAACTGCTGAAGAAGTCCGTCGTCCTGGACCCACGCACCGCGATTTCTGGTCTGCCTGACATCGTAGACGCATATTGCCGGGCCAGGCTGGTTCCTCGCTGGATCAAGCTTCGAGTGAAACGGATGCTAAACAAAGACGCCGAATTTCGGCCTCTTTATAGCGAAATGAGCTGGTGAAAATGTCATCCACTCCAGACGGGCACGTAAATGTGCTGGAGGCAGAACTGCGGGAGATGTTTGGCGTGGACGGCTGCGTAGGTGTCCGCCACGTGGATCTAGACATCCAAGGTGCTCCTGAGGACTGCGATGCCGGCATGATCGTCTTGTGGCGCGGCGGGCTGCCGGTCGGGCATTTGCTCAGGGCGAGCGACGGGGAGTGCCGCATTGCCCCAATTGCGATCGCTCAAGACTCAAGCCCGGCTCCACCGGTTCTGGACCTGCCGAGCGCCAGCGTGGTCATCTGTACGCGCGACAGGCCGAAAGAGCTGCGGCGCTGCCTCTCCTCGCTCCCTCTGCAAACCCTTCCGCCCGCGGAGGTCATTGTGGTCGACAACGCGTCGGCAGGCGGCGAAACGCGCGAGGTAGCGCTCGCTGCCGGCGCAATCTATGTCCGCGAGGACCGACCCGGCTTGGATATTGCCCGAAATCGAGGCGCTGAGCGTGCATCCTCCGAGATCGTTGCCTACACGGACGATGACGTTCTGCTTCATCCGCAATGGCTTGAGCGGCTGGTCACAGCATTTGACAGACCTTCGATCGGCGCGGTGACGGGTCTTGTGCTGCCCGCCGAGATTACCACCGAAGCGCAGCGTTATTTCGAGACATTCTGGAGTTTCGGGCAAGGCTATACACCTCGGATTTTCCGCGCGGCCGATTTTGCCGCCAGCAAGCACGAGGTATTCCCTGCCTGGAAAGTTGGGGCTGGCGCCAGCATGGCGTTCCGGCGCGACGTGTTTGACCACGCCGGGCTGTTTGACGAGCGTCTCGACGTCGGTCAGGCCGGATGTTCTGGAGACTCCGAATATTGGTATCGGCTGCTCGCCAATGGATATGACTGCCGCTACCAGCCCACCTCCGTCGCGTTCCATTTCCACAGGCGGACGATGGAAGGCCTGGCCAAGCAAATCTACTTCTACATGCGCGGTCACTCAGCCGCTTTGCTCGTCCAGCATGAACGGACTGGCGTCAGGGCGAATTTGAGACAGGCGTTCAAATGGAAGCCGCTTTGGTATCTCGGCAGGGTTCGCAGGAGGCTGCTTGGACGCAGGGTCCCTGAGGATCGTTTCCTTTGGCAGGAAATCGCCGGCTATGTGTCGGGGCTCCTGTTCTACCTCCGAACCAGGCGCGGGTAAGACGGCGTGGTGCATCATCCCCTGGTTTCGATCGTGGTGCCTGCGCACAATGCGGAGGTGACGCTGGCGCAGGCGCTCGATTGCCTTGTCGGTCAGGATATTGCTGATTGGGAGGCGATCGTCGTCGACGACGCCTCCACGGACCGCACCCCCGCGATCATCGCCGGCTATATGGAAGGCGACGCCCGATTTCGGACGCTGAAGTCTTGCGCCCACAGCGCCGCCGGCGCGCGCAACAAGGGGATTTCGACAGCGCGCGGCCGCTGGCTGATGTTCCTGGACGCGGACGACTGGGTGGACGCCGGCTTCCTTGCCAAGATGCTGGCCGCGCTGAAAACCGCGCCCGATGCCGTGGCCGCCTATTGTGGTTCCCGGCGCGTGATGCCCGATGGCGCACTCACCCCGCCGAGCATCGCGACCGAGGTTGCGATCGAGCCCTTCGAGACATTCGCGCGCCGGTGCGGCATCCGCACGCACGCGCTGCTGATCGATCGGGCGACAATCGTCGAGCTGGGCGGTTTCGATGTGTCGCTGCGCACCTGCGAGGACTGGGATTTGTGGCAGCGCGTCGCACGTCAGGGCAAAAATTGGCTGATGGTCGACGAGCCGCTCGCTTTCTATCGGGCCAGCCCCAACTCGCTCACCCGCAATTCAACGCAGATGCTGGCAGACGCGGAAATCGTCATCGCCCGCGGCTTTTCTGCCGACCCCAGGGTCAAACACCCAGCCCCGGCGCACGCCAAGGGGGCGATCCCGGCGAACGGCCGCACCGCTTCCGAAGCGCTCGCCTGGTTCGCGTTGTGGAATGCCGCGTCGGATTGCGGCAGCGGCTCGCGCCTGGCCAACCCGGAGCCCCTGCGCGCGCTCCCCGTGGGACGTAAGTGGGCGCGTGAGGTCGCCAAGGTGATTTTCGACGGCCTGATGGTGGGAAGCCTGTCGGGGCCGGCGCAATTGGCTGCCAGATGGGCGGGGTTCGGCGGCCCCTTAAGCAAATTGATCGTCGAACTCGGCCAGGTCTGGGACAATCCCGTGGCGGGTCGCCGCGTCCAATATCACCTTGAGCAAATGCTTCTCGACTTCGACGACCTTGCCGCGCCGCGTCCGCTAGCGCGGACACTAGGGATTCGCGTCGATGCCCGAAATCCGACCTCGACCGAACTGCCGGAAGGGATCGATCAAATCTACGCCTACCTGATGATCGACGGCAAGATCGAGGCTTTGGTGCAGTTCGGTGCACTCGGGAAAGTGACGAGGCGTCATTGGATGGAATTGATCCTGGATCTCGTGCCTCCTCGGGAGATCATACGCGGCCTCTCCGGCCATCGGCGCATGGCGTTCCGCTTCTGGAAGGGCGTTGCGCGGCTGGCGGGCCGATCGCTCGTACCAGCTCTGCAACAGAACGCCGGAGCCGACAAGTCAGACATGCTTGCAGCATCGGCATTGCTGTCCATGGCGGGACGCCGGTCTGATCAAGACAGCCACTACGGCAGGCTCGCGCGGTTGGCGGCGGAAGCCCAGCAGTTGATGGGCTCGAGCGCCGAAGTTGCGGAGCCTCTTGCAGCGCCGCGTCACGCACCGGCCGACGGTGGGCGCGACAATGATCGCGCGTCGTTCTGGGATCGCCATTTCGCGACCGAGGATCCCTGGAACTATGGTTCGGCCTATGAACAGGAAAAATATGAGCGGCAGCTCGAAATTCTGCCGGCCGGCCCAATCGGCCGGGCGCTCGAGCTGGCCTGCGCGGAGGGCCATTTCACGCGGCAGCTGGCGCCGCGAGTGGGCCATTTGACCGCGACCGACATCTCCGCCGTAGCCATCGAGCGCGCGCGCGCGCGATGCGGCGATCAGCCGAATGTCGAGTTCGGGGTGCTGGATCTCTCTGCCGACACGCTGCCGCGCGAGATGGATCTGATCGTCTGTTCGGAAGTCCTCTACTATTTGGATGATCTCGCCGAGTTGCGGCGCATCGCCAAAAAACTCGTCGAGGCTTTGGCGCCTGGCGGCAGTTTCGTCAGCGCACACGCATTCGTGCTGCGTGACAATTTGGAACGGACGGGCTTCGACTGGAACACATTCGGTGCACAGGCGATCTCGGAGACGCTGGCGGCGACCGAAGGCCTCGTGCTCGAGCAATCGATCCAGACCGAGCTCTATCGCATAGACCGCTTCCGCCGCCTTTCACCTGAAGATGTGGCGGCGGAACCTATGATTGATCATGTGCCAATCCGCGCGCCCATCGAAAGGGAGGTCGCGCGAAAAATCGTCTGGGGCGGGGCGCGGGCCTTGCGCCGCGATGTCGCGCGCAGCGAGCGGCGGCAGCGTATCCCCGTCCTCATGTATCATGGCGTCGCCGATGATGGGCCGGCCGCGCTCGCCCGTTTCCGGTTGGCGCCCGCCGCGTTTGCCGAGCAGATGGCGTGGCTGCGCGCCAACGGCTTCCACGCGATCATGTCCGAGCAGCTGGAATGGTTCATCGCCAACCGTCACCCTTTCGTTGGCCGCCCGGTGCTGATCACGTTCGATGACGGCTTCCAGAACTTTGCCGACCATGCCTGGCCGATCTTGCGCGGGAACGACTTGACCGCGGAAGTGTTCCTGGTGACGGATCTGGTGGGGGACAGTGCCAAGTGGGATGCCGACTGCGGTCCGCCGACGCCGCTCGTGGACGCCGGGACGGTGCGGCGCCTCGCCGGCGAAGGTGCGTTCTTCGGAAGCCATATGGCGACGCATCGTGCCATCGACGGTCTGTCGAGCTCCGAGCTGGCCGCCGAACTGCTGCGCTCCCGCATGTTCGTCGAACGATGGACCGGCCGGCCAACGACGACGTTCGCGGCGCCTTTCTCTGTCACCGACCGGCGGCTTGGCCGGCTGGCCAGGGAGTGCGGCTATCGAACCGGCTTCGGCGGCAGGCACGGGCCGGCGGACCTCGATTGCGATCCGATCGACCTTCCCCGCATCGAGATTCGCGGCGATCGTTCGCTCGATGACTTTGTCGCCATTCTGGAGGCCGCACTCGAATGAACGGTGAACTTGTCAGTGTCATTATCCCCGCGCACAACGCGCAAGATACAATCGACGAGACGCTCCGCAGCGTTCGCTCGCAGTCTCACCGCGCGCTTGAGATTATTGTCGTCGACGACGGTTCACGCGACCAGACTGTCGCCATTGCCCGACGTCACATGGAGATCGACCCGCGGATGCGGCTGATCGAGCAGGCAAACGCCGGCGTGGCCGCTGCTCGCAATACGGGTTGGCAAGCGGCGAGATCCAATCTGATCGCCTTTGTCGATGCCGACGATCTGTGGGCGCCGACCAAGATCGAGCGGCAGCTGGCTGTGTTCGACCGGACAAACGAGAAAGTTGGGCTCGTCTACTGCTGGTATTTGGTGGTCGACGCCCAAGGCAAGGTAACTGATGATCAGCATCGGCCAAACTGGCGGGGCGATGTGCTTGAACGCCTCTTCCACGGCAATTTCGTTGGTAACGGCAGCGCCGCCCTGGTACGCCGGCAGGCACTGATAGACGCCGGCGGTTTCGAGAGCGGACTGCGCGAGGCGGGCGCGCAAGGTTGTGAAGACATCCTCTTCTATTGTCGCGTCGCCGAACGATACCACTTCGAAGTCGTCGAAGAGCCGCTGGTCGGATATCGTTACCTTCCGGGGAATATGTCAAGCAACATGACGCGCATGCTGCGATCCTGGATGCTTGTGGTGGACGAGATGCTCGGCCGCCACCCGGATGCGGCATCCACGCTGCGTGAGGGGTTGCATTTCTATTCGGTCTGGCTCCTGGAGCGAACGTTGCGCCAGCGGCAATCACGCTATGTGCTTCCGATCCTGTCGCTATTGCTTCGCCATCATCCTGCGATCGCTATGCGGATAATCGTCATCGATTTGCCATGGGTCGGCGCGCATTTGGCCAAGCGCGTCGTGACGAGGCTGGTGCGTGGTCGCCGGCCGATCCGCTCGCAGGTGACCGCGCGCTTCCCGACCGGGGAACTGAAATGAGCGAAGCCAACGGCCCCACACGCCGCGGTGCGGTCCGTGCTTCGTTGCGCGATCTTTCGCAGCTGCTTCGCATCGTTGGAAAGCCGCGCTGGGCGACCCCGGTGCTGCTCGCGCTCGGCTTTCTGTCGTCCTTGGCCGAGACGCTCGGCATCACGCTGATCCTGCTGTTCCTCTATCTGGTGTCCGATCGGATCACGGAAGCAGGAGGTGGCCTTCAGGGCAGAGCGCTGGGCCTGGCAGTCGCCTGGTTCGGTAGTCCCACTCGGCTCGCCGTTGCCATCCTCCTGCTCATCCTCGCGCGGGGAGCACTAGCGCTGGTGTATTCGTTGATAAGCTCCAGCATTGGCGAACGGATCAGCGAACGCGTGCGCAACCTCATCCACCAACAATATCTCAGGGTCGCTTTCGGATCCATCCAGCAGCACGAGCAATCGCAACTCATGGAGGTGCTCGGGACCGAATCGTGGCTGGTCGCGCAGTCCTATGGGGCGGTCACCCGACTCATCATAAATAGCTGCTCGATCTTCGTCTTCGCCGTCTTCCTGCTCATGATCTCCTGGAAGATCCTGCTGATCGCAGCTCTCGGCTCAGTTGCGATCTCCGCGATCTTGCGCATCTTTTCGCGGCCCGCGCGTGACCTGGGGCATCAGGTAAAGAAGATCCATCAATCGCTCGGCGAGCACATGCTGATGACGCTCCAGGCGTTGCGCACCATACGCGCCTATGGACAAGAGGCGCTCCATCAGCGCCGTTTCGTGCAATCGTCAGCGGCCGCGCGCAACGCCTCGTTGTCCATGATCCGCCTTTCGTCGTGGATCGGCCCAACCACCGAGATCGGTTATCTGGGAATGTTGGGCACTATCGTTCTGGTCTCCGGGTGGTGGCACATCAGCTTCGAGGTGACACTGGCCGCTGTCGCGCTGCTGTATCGATTGCAGCCGCATACGCAGGAGTTCGAAAGCAACCTGCTGTTTCTGGCTCAGATGCAGCCACAGCTGCGCTCGGTGTTGGAGATGATCCGCTCCGAGGACAAGGAATATCCATCGCAGGGCACAATCGCGCTCAGGGATTTGAACGCGAGTATCGTCTTCGACCACGTAAGCTTTGGGTATGATCCAAGCACGCCGGTGCTCACCGACCTGTCGCTCGAGATTCCAGCCGGAGTGACTACGGCGCTGATCGGTGCAAGTGGCGCCGGCAAGACCACGATCGTGAATCTTCTTCTGCGGCTATACGAACCGACCTCCGGCGACATCATGATTGACGGCACCCGGCTCGCGGAAATCAGGCGGGACGATTGGCTATCCAAGATCGCCGTGACCGGTCAGGACGTCGACCTCGTCGAGGGCACGGTGACGGAGAACATCCGAATGGCCAAAGCCGATGCGACCGAAGAAGAGATCATTGCCGCCGCCCGCAGTGCCGGTGTCTCGGCATTCGTCGAGGGCCTTCCAGCCCGTTATGACACCTGGATCGGACAGGAGGGACTGCGATTTTCCGGTGGCCAACGGCAGCGCATTGGCCTGGCGCGGGCTGTATTGCGCGATCCGGACCTCCTGATCCTGGATGAGGCGATGAACGCACTCGATACCGCGCTCGAGGACCAGGTGCGGCGTGCGATTGATAGGCAGCTTGGTAGCAGGACAATTTTGCTGATCACGCACCGCATCGACACGGCGCGTGAGGCCGCGAATGTCATTTGGATCGAGAACGGCAGAGTCATCAGCCAAGGGCCTGCCTCACTCGTCGTTCCTCAATATCAACATCGCCAGCACGAAGTCGTACGTGCGTCCGAGGCTGAAAGTGAGGGGCCGTGACGTCCTCGATCCCCAGCGTGTCGGTCCGGCGCGGGGCAATGGAATCGACAGTTTCGGCCGGCGCGGTTGCTCTCTTGATGACGGGCGGGCAGGCCAGCTGGCGGAGTGTCGTACCCATCACAATTCACAATCGGCTACGATACCAAGCCAGTGCCGTCTCGACGATCCTGTCGATTCCAGATTGCTCGGGTGTCCAGCCAAGTTCCCGGTACGCCTTGCCTGCCGCGGCTACGAGCGCTGGCGGGTCACCTGCCCTGCGCGGGCCGTAGACCACCGGAAGGCGCGACCCCGAAGCTCGGTTCACCGCATCGACCAGTTCCTTCACCGTCGTTCCGGTTCCCGTCCCGAGATTGTAGACGTCGACACCCCTGTCGCGGAGAAGCTTCTCCCCTGCCAGGACGTGAGCACGCGCGAGATCGGTGACATGGACATAGTCCCGTACCGCGGTTCCATCGCGGGTATCGAAGTCGGTGCCGTTGACGGTAAAAATCCGGTCCGGCCTGATCGCCGCCTCGATGGCGAGCGGTATGACGTGTGTTTCCGGTTCATGCCGCTCACCGACCTCGCCGTCAGGATCGCATCCGGCCGCGTTGAAATACCGGAGTATGACTGCGTTCAGGCCATGGGCAGACGACAGATTGTCCACCATCCGTTCTATGATGAATTTCGACCATCCATAGGGATTGATGGGCGACTGCGGATGCATTTCATCGATCGGCGAGCGAACCGGAACGCCATAAGATGCGCAGGTGCTGGAAAAGATGAGCTTGTCGACGCCGGCCTTCAACATTTCCTCGAGCAAGACCAGCGACCCGAAACTGTTGTTTCGGTAATAGAGTTCGGGGTGCTCGACGGACTCGCCCACATAGGCATAGGCGGCGAAATGCGCCACCACATCAGGCCGATATTGTCGTAGCGCCGCCGACACGGTCGCGGCGTCGGAAATATCGCCCTCGACAATCGGCCCCCATTTGACCGCGTCGCGCCAACCGCGCGAGAGATTGTCATATGCGACGACCGACCAGCCGGATTCAGCGAACGCCTTGCAACAGTGCGATCCGATATAGCCGGCCCCGCCGGTAACCAGGACAGTCTTCATTCGGCAGCGGTCGATCGTAAATGTTTCGACGAAACCAAGCTTTCGAAATAGGCGATGGTCTTGGCAAGACCATCGCGCAATGCGGTTTTTGGTCTCCAATTGAGCTCATGCAAGGCGCTCCCGATATCGGGCTGCCGCTGCTTTGGGTCGTCAATTGGCAACGGCGTGAATTTAATCGCCGACCGGCTTCCAGTGATCTCGATCACAAGATTGGCGAGCTCGAGCATCGTAAATTCGACTGGATTGCCAAGATTGATCGGACCGGTAACATCGTCATCGGTCTGCATCAAGCGAACCAGACCGTCGATGAGATCGTCGACATAGCAAAATGAACGTGTTTGCTGGCCCGTCCCGTACACTGTTATCGGCTCGTTCTGTAACGCTTGGACGATGAAGTTGGAAATGACACGGCCGTCGTCCGGACGCATCCTCGGGCCGTATGTGTTGAAGATGCGCGCGACCTTGATCCGCAGCTTGTGCTGGCGCCAATAGTCGAAAAACAGAGTTTCGGCACATCTTTTGCCTTCGTCGTAGCAGGAACGGGGTCCTATCGGGTTTACCCTGCCCCAATAGTCCTCGGTCTGCGGATGAATTTCAGGGTCGCCGTAAACTTCCGACGTGGACGCCTGAAGAATTTTGGCGCGAACGCGCTTGGCCAGCCCCAGCATGTTGATCGCCCCATGGACGCTGGTCTTGGTCGTCTGGACCGGATCGAACTGGTAGTGAACGGGGCTCGCAGGACAGGCAAGATTGTAGATCTCGTCGACCTCAACGTAGAGTGGAAAGGTGACGTCGTGACGAATGATCTCGAAGGACCTGTTGTCGAGGAAATGCGAGACGTTTCTTCGGCTTCCGGTGAAAAAATTGTCGACACATGTAACCTCGTGACCTTCACCAAGCAGTCGCTCGCACAAGAACGATCCCAGAAAACCCGCGCCCCCCGTCACCAGAACTCGTTTCGCCCGCTGCATTTTCGAACCCTTCCGGCCAATTTAGACATCCCTAATAAACTAGCCGGACAGTTGGGCGATTCAACAGCACGCCGCCTTCAATTTACATTACCGACAAGACATCATTGCCGGATGCGCCCGCGCCGAGGCGTATTCCGGGGGTTGAGGATGATGCTCTGCGGCTCGCCTTGCTGGACAACCACGCTGTCTCAGGATCTTGCTGAAACGAGCCGTTTGTTGTCGCTGGCTAACAGCGCATATGCCAGCATTGTCATACGATACTCCCAGCGTCGGGATTCCCGTATTTCTCTGACAGAGGCCACCCTGGGAAAGGGGCGCAGTACGAGGAAATTATCCGTCGATTTCGGTACTCAAGATCGATGACACACCAATACAGTCCGGGAACTGCACACCTGGTACGGTCACGCCATCGGCGCCGCGCCGCGCCGTTCGAGCGCTGTCTTGCGGATGATTTCCGCGATCTCTGGGCTGCTGCTGCACAGCATCTGGAAATCCACCGAGTGCAGCGACAGGAGTGAGACCACCGTTGCGGCGCTGACGGTCGCCGCACGCGGTTCGCCGCTGATCAGCGCCATCTCGCCGAAGAAGGCGCCAGGGCCAAGCTCCACCGGGTTCGGCAGCGCAACGCTGACGCGCCCCTCCACGACGAAGAACATCTGATCACCGCGCTCGCCATTGCGGCAGATCACGGCGCCCGCCGGCAGGACGCGGGGTCTTAACGAGCGCACGATCTCGACTAGCGCGGCCGGGCCGAGCTTCTGAAACAACGGCACGCCGGCGACCAATTGCCAATTACGGACGAAATCCCCGCGACGGACCTCTTGATAGAAGCCGGTGGCAAGAATGCCAGCCCAAAGCGCAAAGATGCCGATGCCACTCATCATGACCACCCCGGCAAGGACGCGACCGGCGAAGCTTTCCGGAATAGCGTCGCCATAGCCGGTGGTGGACAGCGTGACCACCGCCCACCACATTGCCTGGGGGATGCTGCCGAACTTTTCGGGCTGAAAGTCGCGCTCGATGACATAAGCCGCGAGCGCGACGGCGAACAGAACGACGCCGAAGAGCGTGGTGACGCCGATCAGGTTGCGCGCTTCGTTGGCTAGGACCCTGCCCAGCACCGGGAAGAACGTCGAGTCACGCAGCGGTTTCAGCAGCCAGACAGCACAGTAGAGGCTCCGGTCGGGCGTGCCGACGAACAGAAATGCGGCGAGTGGAACCAAAACCGCGAGCACATCGATGGCGATTACCGGCGTCCAGTTCCGTACGTCTCCCGCCCGGTGCTTGAGCAGCGTCGCGCCCATTTGCAGGAGATAGGCGCCCCAAATGACAGCAAGCAGGACGGCCAGAGCGAGTCTGCTTCGTCCGGGCATGTCCGGTATCGTGAGCGCAGCCACCGCCAGAAGCCCAGGCGCGGCCAGCACCGCGTTGAGCGGCGCGTAAATTCTCAAGAAAGGCAGTACCGACATTCTGTGCCCACGAGCGGCTAGTATCCTTCAAAATAGAATGTCTTCAAGGCAAGCGTAAAGGCGCTTACTGTCACTGCGATGTGCATCACCAACGGTGAACTCAGATGTCCGGGATTGCTTCGTGACCGGACGTGAACAGACAGGCCACACACAACCGGCCCTCAAAGCCCGGATGGATGAAGGACGACAAGCCGATGGGCAGGTTTTATGTAGGGACGTTTTGAGCCTCCCACACCGACGCAAGTGAATCGAAAGAGAAGGCACCAGCGCGCCCACACCGGAGTATTGGGGCTGCTAGGGCACGGCCAATGATCGGCAGGCTGCATTACTGCACTGACATCTAAGGTTCGCTGTAGCGATTTCAGCGATCCCCAAGCAGTGTCCAGTCAATAGCGGGCACGACGTCCTTCGGAACTGTTCCTCCAGAATTTCTCTGTAGCCGACCAGGAACTGCACCAATCCTTTTTGACGGTCAACGGCGCCCGGATCAAAATCTGCTTGGCGAAGCTGGCAAGCCTTCCAGACCGTTGCCGCCCACCGGCAACGGACCTATTCTGTCACACAAGATCGCGAACCGGATGCGAGGCTCATTGCGAAATGTAGTGTTCGGGCGCAGCGTAAATTTTAACGCAACCGAGATTCATGAAATTTTTGAAAGTTTTTTTTCTAACGTCTATTCACCTGTTTTGCGCTCGCCATGAGGAACAATATGGCTGGAAATGGTAGGGGAAAGGCGATTGGACTTACGGCTCGCGCCTGGCAGGCAGTTTGTGCCGCAGCACGTGGATTCAACTGTGCACGGGCTTGGCTCAGGCATTCGCCTCGGGCGATTCGGCATTGTGTCTTTCTCGTTGTCGTCGTTTCCCTTTCGATGATCGCCCTCGGCTGGTGGATCGATCAATACATCTCCGTGGCAGTTGGGGCGACGACCGGTCCGGATGCAGTTCTCGGCAGAACACATGTGGCCGCAGCAGTCGCTCTCGTTTGGGCCATCATGCTCGGCGCAATCGTTGTCGTCTTCCGGCGCGCCCATGGCCTGCACCACGAAGGAATCGGCCAGCGCATCCATGATGGCCCCGCACAAATGCTCACCTATGCAATACTGCGCCTCGATGAACTCGAAGACATGTTGCGAGACACCGAAGGCAGCGCCCAACCGGTGCCCAGACAGATAATTCAGGATGTGAAGTCGGCGAGCGTCGACGCGCTGAACGATCTCCGGCAGATCTCGCGCCAGCTGGCGTGACAGGCCTGGTCCAGGAAGATACTGACCAGTGGCCCTGCTTTTCTATGCTCCCGGCGCTTGGCGCAGCCATACGAAATCGGACAGCGCTACTCTACTCCGCAACCGGTGCCAAAACTGCACTGGCGTTGCCCGTTGCTTCGCCGGCAATTCCCAAGACACGAAAGAGCTCTTCCCGTTTGAATGGCTTGCTTAGAAAATCGTCCATTCCTGCCCGCAGGCATGCTTCGCGATCGCTGGCATATGCGCTGGCTGTCAAGGCAATGATACGGGCCCGACGACAGTCGGGGGCTGAGGCCGCCTCGATCTCACGGATCCTGGAAGTGGCACGAATTCCGTCGAGCTTCGGCATCGAGCAGTCCATCAGAATTGCGTCAAAACTGGTGTGGCGAACTGCGGCGACCGCCCCCTCTCCATCGCTGGCCACTTGTACAAGGCAGCCAAACTGGCGAAGGGTTTCCTCGAGCAGTCCGCGGACACGCTCATTGTCTTCCGCCAACAGGATGCGTATCGCCGGCCCTGCCGCGGTCGAAAGCTTCCGCTTCGGCTCCGGCAGGCTAGGTTCTTCGCGTGCGATGGGAATTGCGGCCGCCGGTTCGATGGCGATGGTGAAGCGGAAGTGAGCGCCATGTGGGTGAGCTTCGCTGACCTGGATGGTTCCGCCGAGCCGTTCGACAAGCTGGCGGCTGATTGCCAGCCCCAGTCCCGACCCGTCCGAATTGGCACCGCGATAGAATTCCTGGAAGATATGCTCGCGATCGTCCTCTGCGATGCCCGAACCCGTGTCCACGACGTCAAAGGCGAGAATGCCGGATACCTCGCTACTGACCCGGACGGTCACTCCGCCGGCCGGAGTATGCTTCAGGGCGTTCGCGATCAGGTTCACCAGGATTTGGCGAATGCGCGCCGGATCCGAGCGGTAGCGGGCGGGCGTGTTCGAAGCGCATTCGACGGCGATCGTCAGTCCCTTGCGGTCGGCAACGGCCCGCATCATGTCGCATGTTTCCAACAAAAGCGTCGAAGGCTCGAACTCGACCGAGTTGACGTTCAGCTTGCCGTGTTCGATCGCCGACAGATCAAGCACCTGGTTGACGATGTCGAGCAATGTCTGGCTGGCATGGTCGATGATCTCAAGTTTGGCCTGCGCACGCCTGTCGGGCTGACTGGCGCGTAGCAACTCCGCCGCACCGACTATCGCATGCATAGGCGTCCTGATCTCGTGGCTGACCCGGGCAAGGAACCGGCTTTTGGCGGAACTGGCCTCCTCCGCTACCTTCTTGGCATTGGCCAGCTCGGCCGTGCGCTCCTCGATGCGCAAGGCGAGCTCCCGATTGTGCCTTTCAACCGTCGAGCCTCTATAGGCGAGCCATCGGAGCGCGGCGGCCAGGGCCACGCTCCCCAAAATTAGGATCATGACCTCGGTGCGGAAACGCTCGTTGATCGACTGGACGGCGGGTGATTTCAGGAACACCGCCGTCGGCACCACGGACCAAAGGCTCCATCCTCCCCCGACATCCGGAAAATCGAGCGGCGTCGAGCTGCCATAAGCGACGTTGTCGAGACTGGCTTCGGTTCGCGGCGAGACTTGCCTCCAAAGTTGGCCGTCACGGGACCCCCTGTAGAAACCGAGCCTGTCATTGCTTAACGCATAGCCGTCGTTCGGCAGAATTTCGGTAAGGACGTCGGACAGCACGACCGCGGTAACGATGCCTCGCAGTTTTCCGTCAAACCCGAAGAATGGAACCGAATAGACAAGGCCCTTGCGATTGTCGTCATCAGGTGCCGTCGGCGAGTAGTGCGTGTTGTCGCATGTAATGACTTCCCTGCTTGCAATTGCAGGATAGTTCAGATTCGAGATTACGTTGTCGTTGCCATATTTTCTGTTTAGATAGTCGAGCTGGATTTTCATCGCTCGATACTCAAATATTTCTACCTCTTCTACTCTGCTTTTTACGGAAGAGGCTAAGCGCGCCGAGTTCTGATCTGCATTCTTGCCAACTATAAATTCATCGAACGTCATCAACGGTACCTCTGGCGTCGCCCGATCGGCGTCGACGCGGTCCGGATCGAAATTGGCCGGCACTATGTACAGTTCGGAAACCGAGAGGTTTTCCGCCAGATTGTTGTAGATCTCCTGGGCGCTTACCCTCGCATCCTCTTGCAAGGAATGGGATTCGGAGCTCAGCGCTCGCACCGTCGGCAAGCGGGCGATCGTGCGAATGCCTTGGTACATCTGGCGAAAACTGGCCTCGATGTTGACCGCGACTGCTCGATTCTTGGCCTGGTTCTCTGCCTGGAACGCCAGCATCGCGGCCTTGATGTCCATTTCCCGCCCAGTGCTGAACTGGAACCAAAGCAGATAGCCGAGCGAGGCCAGCAGGAGGCAGCCACCCAACTCGATCCAGGAGAGACGCGCGTGGCGCATTGATCTCGGTTCCGCCGCAGGGGCTCTCACTCGTTTGCTATCATCCCGCAAGACCTGCACCGCGTAGAAGGCGGTCCTTGACGCGTCAATTGCCCAGAGGCGGATTTACTCCGCGCGACTTTTGCGCCGCAATTACCGCCGAAACACGGTTTGTGACGCCGTACTTCTGCAGAATGCCAGACATGTAATATTTGACCGTCTTTTCGCTGATATCCAGCTTCTCGCCAATCTCTCGATTGGTAAGACCCTCTTCAACGGCTTTCATGATTTGAGCTTCACGGTGGGTAAGCTGATCGATGGAGGACGTCTGCCGGACGTTCATCTGCGCGGCCTGCAGCAGTTTCGTCGCAAATTCAGGCGAGACGAACGACTCGTCGTTCGCCACCGTCCACATCGCCTTCTTGAGGTCCCCGGCGCTCACGCCCTTGAGCACATAGCCTTTGGCGCCTGCGTTCAAGGCAGAAATCGCCGTGGCCGCCAAATCACAGACTGTCAGGATCATGCATCGGACGGAAGGCGCTTGGACGACGATGCGCTTTAGCGCCTCCATGCCGCCTCCTGGGATTCCCAGATCGAGAAGCATGATCTGGGGTCGCCACCGTTCGGCGATTTCCAGCGCTTCACGCGCGGTACTGCCTTCGGCAACGAGACTGAAACCCGCCTCGCCTGAAATGACAGCGGCTAGACCGCGTCGAACGATCGGATGATCGTCGACAATGGCAATTGAAACTCTCTCCAGATCGCCCACGCCGCTACCCCCAGCGCACAACCCAAGGCGTGTCTCACGCCAGTGAGCCGTCAACCCTGCACAATCCCATCAACACCCTGACCATATGTTAGACTTGACTTAAGTGGATGTCAACGCAGCTAAGGATCGTCGAAGACGCGAGGTATTCAGCAAATCTTTCTAAATCTCTTCGTGTATAACAATTTGCGGAGGGTAATCTTTTATACATTTTGTAGTCACGAAAGAAAATCAGGAACATTGTTTTATCGATACATATAAAATCCCGCGGAGACGCGCATGGAGATTCTGTGATCGCGGTTAAATCGATCGGGCCTGAGAGATCGACAATACAATCATTGCGCCTGTCCCATGCGTTTGAGCCGCCCGCGGGGCTGCGACGGGCTTCGATCGATATTCAATCCAGACATGGCGCAGACGAGCGGACGGAGTTGAGGAAGGACAAGGCGTGTCCGTCACATCGGTGGCGATGCTTTCGAAGTGTTTGAGGCGTTGAGGCAGCGTTCGAGGCCTCGAAATCGCTGCAATTAGGTTTCGGCGGGCTGGACCGCAGGGATTTCGGCCTCGGCTTCCACCGCGGAGACGACGGCGCGCAAGGCGTCGCTGCCATGGGCCGCCAGCGAGCAAGCGTGTAGCGCCCAGCCCAATCGCTGCAGACGCGAAAGCTTACCTGACAAATTCGACACCTTGGCCCGGTCCTGACCAAAGTCTGGTTTCAGCCCCAACCTTGGTCCAGGCTGGCGCCAGACCATCCGTCGAAATTCCTAGCCTTTGTGCCGAAAACATCATGCGACGTCCGACCGTAGGCATTCGAACTGGCGGTGTCATGCTTAATCAAGGGTTAACGTGGGGATTAAACCAGTCGGAGAAGACCGGCATTGGCGCTGCTTCACAGCCTCATTGCCCTCCCCCCGAGAAGGCACTTCCCAACTCCCGCCAATGCGCCCGAGGGCGCTGACCGTAGTCCTGTCGCCGTTGCGTACGGCACACGAATGGAGAAAAGCGATGCCTTCCATCAAGCCGTTCGACATCACGCTCAGTGATATCAACTTTCTTCTCGACCAGATGCGCGACGCAATCTTCATCACTGGCTACGACGCCGACGGTCACGCCATCTATGGCTATACGGATGCTGCCGGAACCACCCGGACGCTAGGCCTTTTTGGAACGTTCGACCCTCTAGGCATTATCGATCCGACTACACAGCTTTCTATTTACGATGGCGCGCGCGAAGCAAGTGGCTTTCGTATCCCGATCGGGTTTTTCAACAACTTGGTCGAGGTCACCCGCTGGAAGTGGGGTTCTTCGGACAATCCGTTCCCGCGCCTGACCGCGGCCGATTACAACAATTACGTGGCCCAGGTGATGCTCAATCCGGCGCTGACCAATGGATTTCACACGGGCTATCTGGATACACATACCCTTCCCGACACCACTCAACTTGCATCACCGGGCGCCTATGGCGACCTCAACACCACGGTGGTGGACTACACGCCGCGCATGATCACCCAGACGATCAGTTCCTCGTATGGTGCGCCCGGTGCCGCGACTGCCACCGGCATCGTTCTCGCTGGCACGGATCCAGCGATAGTCTCCATGCTTCCTGGCGAGCTGATGATCGTAAGCACCGGCGCTGGCCTGGTTGCCTTCAGCTTCTATATCGGAGCGGATCCTTCCAACGGCAATCTGGTCGGTATCAATGTCAACCCGCCGGCGACCGTAGCCAGTGCCATGCAGGCCATGCAGGTTGCCCTGCGCGATCCTCATATTGGCGGTGTTCCCGACGCGGTGGTCGCCATCGACGCAAACGGTCATATCAGCATGTCATTGGGCTCTCCGCAGGATGGCAGCTTTGCGGTCTTCGACTACGCCGGTCTTGGCCTCGGCGGCACGTTTGACCCTGTCGTGCCCGATGGCGCCAGCGCCATGATCAGAACGGGTGTCTACACCGATGTGGTGACGTCCGAGAATGTTCACGGCGTCGGCGGCACGACTGAAACGATCACCGAATATATGGTGCGAAACCTGAACACGCTGCCGGGTGACCCGTCGACCAGCGGTATCTTCACCTTGTTCGGCCAATTTTTTGACCATGGTCTCGATTTCATCGGCAAAGGCGGCCAAGGCTCCAAGATCATCATTCCGCTGTCGCCCTCCGATCCTCTGTACCGAGCTCCGATGGCAAATGGTCCAAGCGACCCTGGCAACACAACCATCACGATCTCGCGCGCCACGCCGGACGGATACACCGTGGACGATTATCACGGTCGCCCGATCTCGATAGCCGGAGCGGACAACGTCTGGGGCACACCAGACGACCTGAGCGCCCCAGGCGCTGACGGCGTCTATGGGACCGGCGACGATGTTCACGCGGCAATGGTAAAGCCGGCCACGACGTCCTACACAAACCATACCTCGCCTTACATCGACCAAAGCCAGAGCTATGGCTCGGATTCGCAGACCACCTACATCCTGCGCGAATGGGTGAAGGATCCCAACAATCCGGGCCACTACATCGCGGGCGCCGAGTTGCTGGACGGGCACCAGACCCAGGCCTACAACAGCCAATATTTCGACGACTCCTCCTTGACTGGCCTTGGCGTCGGCCAGACCACCCGAACATTGCCCACGCTCAACGAACTGCGCGAGCACCTGCGCGTCACCATGCGCGACGACCTGACGTGGGACGACATCAACAACCTGCGTGCGCGGGATGCTCAGGGTCATGTCATCGACACCAACGGGAGCGTTCCAGGCGGCTTCAACTACACGGGCGAAGCGCTGCTGCTCGACATGAATCCGCGCTTCGACATCGGCCGGCTCCATCCCAATGACGGGAACGCCGGGACGAACTGGGATACCAACGCCGCGGCGAAGGTGGATGCGGCCATCGCGACCCTCAGCCAATGGGTTTCGAACAACGGTCTGGGTTCCTTCGGACTCGTCGGCAACGACCTCACCCTCACCCTCAACGCGGCGATGGGGCCGCTCCAGGCCAATGTCGCGTATACCGGCGCCTATGCCATGGCGCTTTGGGTCGACTTCTCGAACTTCAGCATAACTGCGACCGATGACATCTACGGCGCGGTCAGCGAGATAATGATGGCGTCGGTCGGCGACCACTACGTCGCCGGTGACGGACGTGCCAACGAAAACTTCGGCCTCACCGCCATTCACCATGTCTTCCACGCCAACCACAATGTGCAACTGATCAACCTCGAGAAGATGGTGCTGGCGTCCCCCGATATCGATGCGCGCCACGGCTACGAGATCGCGGTCACGCAACACAGCGGTGACGTGGTTGCCAATGGCATCAGCCTGATCAACGGTCACTACGAAGATGCGAACCACAACTACACGCTCGCCGATGGTTCAATTTCCTGGAACCAGGACAAGATGTTCGAGGCGGCCAAGCTTATCAACGAAATGGAGTACCAGCACGTCGCGATCGACCAGTACGCGCGCTTGGTGACCCCCGACCTGCCGGAGTTCGTGACCTACGACAACGACATCAAGTCGGACATCTCGCTCGAATACTCGCAGGCCGCATTCCGCTTTGGGCACTCCCAGCTGCGTGAAACAATTGATGCCATCGACCCCAACAGCACTGTGACCAAATGGGCGCTGGAGGCGGCGTTCCTCAACCCGACCGCCTACGCCCAAACCGGCGCCGAGGACATCCTGCGCGGCATGTCGCAGCAACTTACCAACGAAGTGGACGAGTTCGTCACCCCGGCCATGCAGCAGACGCTGCTCGGCCAGCCGCTCGATCTCGCCGCCATCAACATCGCTCGCGGCCGCGATGTCGGCATGCCAACCCTCAACGAAGTGCGCCGCCAATTGCATGACGCGCTCGTTGCCGAGCGGCTCGCCGATCCGGCGACGCCCCACCACACCAATCTGATCGTCGATGCCCTCAATCCATATACCAGCTGGGCTGAGTTCGGCTCTCAGATGCAGCATCCCGAATCCCTGGTGAATTTCATCGCGGCCTATTCCTTCGACGGAGATCTCGCCAAAGCCCGGGCAATTGTTGGCCTCGAGGATGGCTCCATCAGCGAAGGCACCCCCGATGCCATGAATTATACGTTGCAGCAGGCCGTGGCTTTCCTGAATGGCGGTGACGACGGCTACAACCATATCGATTTCTGGATGGGTGGCCTGGCCGAACTGCACGTGTTCACCGGCCAGCTCGGCACCACATTCAACGCCATCTTCGAAGACCAGATGGAACGGCTGATGGATGGCGACCGCTTCTATTACCTCTATCGGCTTGGTCTCGGGCTGAACATCGATCCGGACCTGGGTCACGCCATCACGACGGAGCAGTTCAAGGACATCATCGAGCGCACGACGGGGGCGTTGCATCTCAACGGCGACGTGATGGGCTGGTCCGATCACACGTTCGAGCTCGCGCCAATGTATCTTGCGGCACTCGCGGCCACTGCTGGGATGACGAACGGTTTCAAGATTGATCCTGTCACCCATGCGGTCACCGGCACCAGCACTGCAACGGGCTACGGCATCTATTCCGGCTCGGGCAACAGCACTGCCGGAAACGGTACGCTGCTCACGAAGATCAATGCCGATCTTGGCCTCAGCAATACCTATATCGCCGACTTCCGGCCCGACGTCGGGGAGAACCCCGACGGGACGCCCTCTTCGGGCTACAATTCGCACGAAACCTTCGCCGGCACCGACTACAACGACTGGCTCGATGCCGGCAATGGAGACGACACCATCTATGGCGACAAGGGCAACGACGTGCTCGACGGCAAGGCGGGCGCCGACCACATCTATGGCGGCGATGGCCAGGATGTCATCTACGGCGGCGACATCGAGGACTTCCTCGAAGGCGGCGCCGGCGACGATATCATCTATGCCGGCACCAGCGCCGGCGGGCTGGATGTCGCCATCGGCGGCCACGGCAATGACAGGGTGTACGGCGAAGCCGGCATCGACGAACTTTATGGCGGCGAGGGCGACGATTATATCGACGCCGGCGGCGACACCGACCTGGCCTTCGGCGATTCGGGCAACGACATCATGTTCGGCGGCGACGGCCCGGACGAACTGCGCGGCGGTGAAGGCGACGACATGTTGTCGGGCGGCTCGGGCTCCGACCAGCTCAAGGGCGAGCATGGCGACGACATCTTCTTCGGCGGCATCGGCCAGGCGGCCCAGACCGGCGACAGCGATGAAGCGCTGGGCGACACCGGCTTCGACATGGCGGCCTTCAGCGACACCAGCATCGTGCTCGACACCGCAGCCGACCTGCGCAACGTCAACCTGACCGGCGCGCCTGGCGGAACGGCCTTCGAACCCTTCAACCAGCTCTGGACCGACCTCGAGGGCGTTGTTGGCTCGAAATTCAACGACACCATCATCGGCGCCGACACCGGCGCCGTCGACGCCGAAGGCGTGCAGTCAGGCGATAACTGGCTGATAGGCGGTGGCGGCAACGACACTTTCGGTACCCGCGTCGGCGATGAGACCGGCAGCCTCGGCAACGGTGGCGACGACGTCATCGTCGGCGACTCCGTCCGTCTCGACGCGCTGATCGGGCACTATTCCGGCTACCTGGAAGATCACCCCGAGCTGCCGCAGTTCGATGCGAACGGCAACGCACTGCACGGGTTGCTGAACGGTGACACCACTTTGATAGGAGGCTTGCTCGGCCACGGCGAGGCAGCCGGCTTCGCCAAGCACTTCACTGAAATGCTCAAGACCCATGACCGCAAGGACCTGGTCCTCGGCGCGGACGTTGGTGCAGCGGGAGACCATGACGTCGCAATCTACACCGGCAATGTTGGCGACTACACGTTGACGGCGCTCGACGCCAACGGCGCGATAGTGGCAAATCCCCATGCGAACTGGGGCAATGTGTTCGCGGTCAAGATCCACGATGATGTCGGCGAGCGCACCTTGGCCGACGGCACGGTCCTAGCCTCCGATGGCACTGACCTGTTGGTTGGGGTCGAGTATCTCGACTTCGCCAACGACCACAACTTCAACATCCAGGCCTATTTCGACATCGCCCCGACGCTGGACCTGCATTCAAACATCGCCACCACTAATTTTTCCGCCACGGACACGTTTTCGGGCAGCCCAAGCAACAATCCCTATGGGAGAGGCTCGGGTTGGAGCGGATCGTGGTTCGAGTCTGGCGATGGCAACAACACCAACTCTGGTTCGGGCCAAATTCTTTATATTTCTCCCGGGCTCGACAGTTCGGGCGGAGCCCTCCAGATTAACGGTGGGCCAGGCTCGGGCTTCAACAATCCATATAACGGCGCGTCGATCTATCGTGGCGTTAACCTGAATGGATACGGGACCGCTCACGTCAGCTTCCAGGTTTCGGAGTCTGGCCTTGGCAGTAATGAGACCGTGAAAGTTTACCTGACGAATAACGGGAGCCCGCCCAGCGGCAGCGATGTGCCGATCTATACAATCGACCAAAATACCAACGCGGTCGGGCAGGTCAGTTTCGATGTAACAGGAACGTTCGGATCGAGCTCGCGGCTCTACTTCGTGGCCAGTTCGATGAACAGTAGCAGCGATATTGTCACGATCGATAACATCAGTGTCACCGCCACCAAGACGGTCGACACTTTTCCCGGCAATGATTATTCGACCAATTACACGGAACAGCTCGCGCCGGTCGCCATCGCCTCGACCCCGCTGATCACCGACCCGGACGACACGAACATGGTTTCGGCGAAGATCGTCCTAACCGATGCGGTGTCCGGGGATCGGCTCAATGTCACACTACCGGCCGGCTCGCCCATCACCGCAACCGGCAACGGCACCGGTCTGGGTGGGCTGACGAATGCGACGCTCATCACGTTGAGCGGGTCGGCCAACAAGACGATCTACAAAGACGCGATCGCGGCGATCACCTTCTCGAACCCGACCAACGACAATCCGACCGGCGCCAATCGGCACATCCAGGTGACGGTCAGCGATGGTCTCAAGAACAGCCCCGTGGCGACGACGACGGTGCATGTGACGCCTGTCGACGATCCGGCGACGCTTCACAACGATACTATCCTGACCAACAATGGCACGACGTCGTTCACTGTACCGGACTGGGCCTTGCTGGCCAATGACAGCGATCCGGACTCGGTTCTCAGCATCAGTGGCGTGAACGGAGCCTTTGGGCTCGCTAACGGGTCGCCCACACACTCGAATAACAGCCAGTCCGTCACGATCCAGGATTCAACAAGCGGTCAAAACGGCGCCTATGGCGGTACTTTCCGATACTATGGCAGCGGTGTCGGTTCGAATGATGTTGGCCGCCCGACAGTGACTGTCTCCAACCAGAACGGTGGAAATCTTACCGGCACGGCGGGTTCCGAAATCATCGTCGACAGCACCAGTGGCACAGGCGTCCATACCATCAACGGCAATGGCGGCAACGACATCGTCTTCGCCAATAACGGCGATGATACGATCGTGACCGGCAGCGGCAATGACTATATCGACGGAGGTACGGGTGCGGACTCGATGACGGGTGGCGCCGGCGATGACACCTATGTCATCGACGACGTCAGCGGCACCAGGGACGTCGTACACGAGGACGTCGGCGGTGGCACCGACACGATCACGTCGTCCAATTCGAGCCTCAATCTCAGCGACTCGGTCTTTGCCAATGTCGAGAATGCGACCCTGACCGGCAGCTCAAGCCTAAATATTGTCGGTAACAGCGCTAACAACGTCCTTGTCGGCAACGGTGGCAACAACATATTCACCTGGAACGCCTTGGGCGGCAGAGATACCATCGACGGCGGCAGCGGCAGCGGCGACACCTTCGTTGTCAATGGCAATGCTTCGGCAGAGACCTTCGACATTTACGCGATGACTGATGGTCAGAATGCTGGCCTGGCAAGTCTGCTCGGCACGAGCTTTGCCACAGACACCGAGATCGTCATCACCCGGACGGTCAGCGGCGTGACCACGGTCGCGGCGGAACTCGACAATATCGACGAGATCACGGTCAACACGCTTAACGTGACTGCCAACAACAACAATGGTGGACCCGATGGTGGCCCCACCGGCGGCGACACGGTCGTCATCCATGGCAACTTCGCGGCCACGGACCTCAACTACTCCACCATCACGGTCAACGGCGGCGACAGCGACGACACGGTCGATATCTCCGGCCTGACCTCCGATCATCGTATCGTCTTCCATGGTGCCGGTGGGACGAACCATGTCATTGGCGACCTGCGTCCCCAGGACGTCGTCGACAATGGCGTGCCCGGCAACGGAAATGCGCCTGGCAACGGAGGCGACACCTCACAAGGTGACGACGACGACGAAGACGACAACGAGCACCAGAACCGTGCGCCGGTCGTGAACGGAGCCATCGTGCTGCCCCCGCTGGGCGCGAACACGGCGATGCTGATCACCGCGGCGACGCTTCTGGCCGGAGCCTCGGATGCCGATGGCGACTCCCTGACCGTGACCAACCTCACGCCGTCTTCGGGATCCGTCACCGAGGAGCCCGATGGCTGGACCTTCACACCCGATACCGACGACACCAGCCAGGTGAGCTTCAGTTACGACATCAGCGACGGCCAGGCTTCCGTCCACCAAACGGCTTCGCTGGATCTGAGGGCGGCCGCCGCGGGAGAAGGCGACAGCGAGGATGCGCCGGTGCCCGGCGGCGATGCCCATCTCGGCACCGATGGTGACGACGTCATGATCGGCGGGCCCGATGCGGACGTGCTGAGCGGCGGCCAGGGTGACGACGTCATCCTGGGCAATGATGGCGCGGACACGCTGCTTGGCGGTGCCGGAGACGACCTCATCAAGGCTGGCGCCGGCGACGACGTCGTCTTCGGTGGCGCAGGCAACGACAACATCTTCGGCGGCGCCGGGCATGACACGATCTTCGGCGATGGCGGCAACGACCGGATATTTGCCGACGAAGGCAACGACGTCGTGGAAGGCGGAGCTGGCAACGACACTGTCTATGCCGGCACCGGCGACGACCACATCATCGCCAATGTTGGCGATGGCGACGACGTCTACTGGGGCGAGGATGGGCAGGATACGCTCGACTACGCGGCCATCGGCGCCAGCTTGACAATCGATCTTGGCAACGGGCTGCTGCACCACGGCAGTGTCTCGAGCGCGCAAAGCGGTCAGGATACGGTGTTCGGCTTCGAGAACGTGATCGCCGGTTCCGGCAATGACACAATCATTGCCAACGCCGCCGCCAACACAATGGATGGCGGGCTTGGCAGCGACACCTTCGTGTTCGGGTCGGCAGCCGACGCCAATGGCGATACGATCGTGGGCTTGCAGCCGGGCGACAAGATCGATCTGTCATTGATCGACGCCGACACGAGTGCCGCGGGCCACCAGTCCTTCGTCCTCTTTGCCGGAGCCGGGTTCACTTCGGCGGGCCAGGTGATGGTCAGCTACCAGACCGCCGCGGACGGTGAACATACGCTGGTCAAGGGCGAGATCAACGGAGACGGCGCGGCCGACTTCAGCATCGATGTTGCCGGCCACCACGACCTGGACGGAACCTCGTTCAAGTTCGCCTGAACGTTCTGGCCGCCGGGGCAATCCCTGGCGGCCGTTCAAGTCTGCAGACAGTTCAATATGGTTGAGGTGGGCTTTCATGAGTACCCAAAAGAAACGCACCCGTTCTGCTCCCGATGTGTCGCAATACATCGGCAATTATCGCGGGCTTGCAGTCTTTCTGCTCTGCCTTTCCGGTGTCATCAACCTTCTGGCGTTGACCGGCTCTTTCTACATGCTGCAGATCTACGATCGGGCCTTGCCCAGCGGCAGCGTGCCCACGCTGGTAGCCTTCTCGGTGCTGGCCATCGGACTCTACCTCTTCCAGGGCCTGTTCGACGTGTTGCGGTCCCAGATTCTCGTCCGCTATGGTGCGCGCCTCGACGCCAGGCTGGCCCCGCTGGCCCATCAGGTGGTTATCGAGATGCCGCGCTACGGCTATTCCACGTCGGAAGCGCTCGAGCGGGGCCGGGACGTGGATACCGTGCGCGGCTTCATATCCAGCCAGGCCCCTATCGCCCTGTTCGACCTGCCCTGGATGCCGCTCTTCCTGGGCTTCGTCTATCTCCTCCACCCCATGCTCGGATTGCTGACACTCGCGGGCGCCATAGTCCTCATCGCCCTGACCGTCGTTACCGAAGTGATGACGAGAAATGTCGTCAAGGATACGCACCGCGCCGCCATCACGCGTTCGAACATCGCCGACGCACATGCGCGCAATGCCGATATTCTCAAGGCAATGGGCTTCGGCTCGCGTGCCGTGTCGCGCTTTTCAGCCGCCAATGACAAACATCTCCATTTGCAAACCAAGACCAGCGATGTGACGGGGTCCTTCAGCGGCCTGGCAAAAGTGCTGCGCATGATGCTGCAATCGGCGCTTCTGGGCCTTGGCGCCTATCTCACCATGAAAGGAGAACTCTCATCGGGTTCCATCATTGCGTGTTCGGTCGCTTCGGCGCGCGCCCTCGCTCCCATCGACATGGCGATCGGCAACTGGAAAGGTTTCGTCGCTGCACGCCGAAGCTTTGGCCGGCTCAAGGAAACCCTGGCGGCTATGGATGATGAGGCCCGGATTATCGATCTTCCGGCGCCTTGCCAAACGCTGAAAGTGGAAAAAGCAACCGTCGTTGCGCCCCATACCGGCGCGGTTCTTCTGAGCGAGGTTTTTTTCGAACTCAAGGCCGGCGATGCGCTGGGACTGATCGGCCCAAGCGGCGGCGGCAAGACATCGCTGGCCAAAAGCATTGTCGGTGTCTGGCCGCTGCTGCGCGGCTCGATCAGGCTCGACGATGCTGATCTCGATCAGTGGCACAGCGATAAACTTGGTGCCCATATCGGATATCTGCCTCAGGATGTGTCTCTGCTGGAGGGGACGATCGCCGAGAACATCTCGCGCTTCGATCCGCAAGCCGACGCACGCGGGATCGTTGCCGCCGCGCGCGCCGCCGGTGTCCATCAAATGATCGTCAGGCTCAGCCAGGGATACCAGACCGAACTTGGGCCAAACGGCACCTCCCTGTCGGCCGGCCAGCGCCAGCGCATCGGCCTTGCTCGCGCTCTTTACGGCGACCCTTTCCTTGTCGTGCTGGACGAGCCGAATTCCAACCTCGACGCCGAAGGCGAGGCCGCCTTGACGGAGGCGCTCAAGGGCGTTCGTCAGCGTGGTGGCATCGCCATTGTGATTGCCCATCGCCCGAGTGCCCTGGCAGCGGTCGATCTCGTCGGGCTGATACAGAACGGCAAGCTGGTTGCGATAGGCCCGAAGGATGAGCTGATCCGCGAACCGGCGCGCGTCGCCACGGTGCCTGCCTCAGCTGGCAAGACGCGCGCCGCTCCAACGCCTAGCTCTGGCGGCAAGGTGCGCGCCGCGGCGGCCGTTGCGGCCGCGCAAAAGGATTGATGAGCGAAAAATGGACGATCGGCTCGCACTTGGACTGCCCAACCACGAGGAGCTCGACGCTCCGAAGAACCGTTTTAAGTTGCGTGATGCACGCTCGCGCGTCAATTCGGTCTCCGCCTTTCCATTCCTGATCGGTGCATTCGCGGCACTCCTGAAAAAGATGTTCGAGACCGACCAGAACGTCCCCGACAAAAACCCGGGCGGACATGCCGACCAGCCCACCAAGGGCGACGATCACCCACCCAACGCCGAGGACGACCCGGTCGTGACGCAGATACAGAAGATCGGCGATGTCGCGGACTATCTGCGAAGTCTCGCCGAACCCATAGGCGTCAATGTTAGCGACCTCAATTTCGACGTCTGGCAGCCACATCGGCCCTGGGGCGTGCAAGGGCTGCACCCGAACGTTCGCGCTGGCGTCGGCAACAGCATCCACGGTCCGGTCGGCCATGGCGCCCCGCCGCCACCCGTTGCCAGCAACGACAATGGTGGTGGGGGATCCTCACCTCCCGGTGGCGTTTTGCCGGGCCATGGCGGGAGCGAAACCGGCGGCGGGTCGGGCCCGGGCGGCCAGCCGGGCGGCAGCGGGGGACAAGAAAATCAGCCCGGCCAAACCGACCCCGGCCAGGGTTCGCCAGGGCCGACTAAGTCAAATCGGCGGCCGGTCCTGACCGGTCCGGTCTTTCTTTCCGACGGCATGATGAACCTGTCGGTCATCATCACCATGGGCGAACTGCTGAACGGCGCCAGCGACCCGGATGGGGACAATTTGATCGTGCGCTCGCTGGAGGCCGATAGTGGTGAACTTCGCCGCATCGGACTGGAACGATGGCTCTATACGCCCGAGCACGACCAGATTGGAGCCGTCACGTTTCATTATCAAATCAGCGACGGCGTCGAGACCATCCAGCAGAGCGCTCACCTCGAAGTCACGGAGCCCGCCGGTGAATCCACCGCCGGCACCGAGGGTGACGATGTGCTGATAGGAACCCCTTACGATGATTTGATCGATGCCCGCGGCGGCAACGACGTCGTCTATGGGCGCGAAAGCAACGATACGATCCACGGCGGCGACGGCAACGACCGGCTCATCGGGGGCGACGGCAACGATGTCATCTGGGGCGGCCGCGGCAATGACGTCCTTTTTGGCGGTCATGGCGACGATTCCCTGTTCGGCGGCGAGGGCAACGACATTCTGTATGGCGATGCGGGCAACGATCTGCTTCTCGGCGGCGAGGGCCAGGACCAGATCCATGGTGGCGATGGCAACGACGTCGCCGACGGCGGCACGGGCAGTGACGTGCTGGAAGGCGAAGACGGCGCTGATACGCTGGACGGCGGCGACGGCAACGATGTGCTCGACGGCGGCGCTGGGGCCGACCTCCTGATTGGCGGCAGCGGTGACGATGCAATCGCCGGGGACGACGGCGCGGACTCTTTGCTGGGCGGCGACGGCGCCGACTCGCTCCATGGTGATGCGGGCGCCGATACGCTGGACGGCGGCGACGGCAACGATGTGCTCGACGGCGGGCAAGACGATGACACGCTCATTGGTGGCGCCGGTGACGACACCATGAGCGGCGGCGACGGCAATGATCATCTGAGCGATGGCGCAGGTCTCGACCACATTGACGGCGGCGCGGGCGATGACGTCATTGTTCTTTGCAACGACGTCCGGATCGATATCGTGGATGGCGGCGCGGGCCAGGATACGCTCGATCTTTCCGCCAATGCCCACGACACCCTTGTGGACCTGCCGGACGGGCTCGTCTTCCTCGATGGCATCGAAGAGGCCCATATCTTTGAAATCGAGAGCATCGTGGGCGGCCATGGGCGAAACACGCTGGTGGCGAACGATGCCGTCAATGTCATGGTGGGCGGCGGCGGCAGTGACCTGTTCGTGTTCCAGTCGCTTCAATCCCTGGAAAACCAGGGCGGGCCGCGCGACCTGATAATGGATTTCCATGCCGGAGACCGCATCGATCTGTCGCGCATTTCCGAAGATCTCAATGACTTTGCAGGCCACAAACTGTTCTTTGCCGGCGCGGCCTCGGCGGCACCAGCCGATCTAGGGGCGGTGGTCTTCAAATTTCAAACGCTCGACATTGATCACGAAGTCACGCTCGTCTCCGGGAATCTCGACAGCGACCCGGACGATGAATTCTCATTGGCCCTGGACGGCCATCACGAACTGACGGCCCAGGACTTCATTCTTGAAGCAAAGCACGACGCCGCAATGCCTGGTCAGGCATAGGCGACCGCGCAGACGATAGGAGTAAAGCGTGGACAAGAATCTTGAGAAGAAGACGCGTCGGCCACATTACACCATTCACTCCAGGGTGGCGGTTTCCGGCCTCCTGGCATTGGGTTTGGTTCTGGGCTGCGGAGGTTGGGCGGCCAATGCAAACCTGTCGGGTGCGATCATCGCACAGGGTAAAGTCACCTCGAAAAAGCAGTTGAAGATGATTCAACATGGCGACGGCGGCATCATCGGCGCGATCGAAGTCGCCAACGGCGATGCGGTGAAAGTCGGTGACGTTTTGATCCGTCTCGACGAAACCCAGACCAGGGCGGAGTTGGGCGTGTTGAGTGGCCAGTTTCTGGAATTCCAGGGACGCTCCGCCCGCTTGCGCGCCGAGCGCGACGATTTGGACCAGATCACATTCGATTTTGCAGCCGATGTCGATCCGCACGCCATCGTGGATGGCGAGCAGCGGCTGTTTGCCAATAACCGGGCGACGCGTGTGGCTCAGAAGGCGCAACTGGCATCGCAGATCGAACAGTACGAGGAACAGATCAGAGGCCTGGAAGCGCAGAAAACGTCCAGCAAAAGCGAACGTGCCCTCGTCGCTGAAGATCTAGGCCGCCTGGCGCCCTTGTTGCGCAAGGGGCTCATCGAAGGCGACAAGACGCGCACGCTGGAACGAGACCTGATCAAGATCGACGGCCATATCGCCGAGGTCGAGTCCGACATAGCGCGGGCCAGGGGCCAGATCAGCGAGGTCAATCTCAAGATGATTGAACTCGACCAGCAGGTCAGGACTGATGCCCAGCGTGAATTGCGCGACGTCGAGGCCAAAGGCGCCGAGTTGGACGATCGTATCGTCGCCGCAAAGGATCGTCTCACGCGCATGGAGCTGCGGGCGCCGATTTCGGGAATCGTCAACGATCTCAAGGTTCACACGGTGGGCGGGGTGATTGCGCCCGGCGAAACCGTCATGTCAATCGTGCCTGGCGGTGACGAACTTGTCATCGAGGCTCGGGTCGCACCGACCGATATAGACCAGGTATCAACGGGCCAGGATGTGAGGCTGCGCTTCTCGTCATTCAACCAGCGCACCACACCCGAGATTGGCGGACGCGTCAACGTTGTTGGAGCGGCTGCTAGTGTCGACGCGCAGACCGGCCAGGCCTATTACCTTTCAACAATCGCGATCGTCGATGACAGTGGCCTCGAAGGCAAGCAACTGGTGCCAGGCATGCCGGTCGAGGTCTTCCTGCACACCAAGGAAAGATCTGCACTTTCCTACCTGGTCAAGCCATTCACCGATCAGATGAAGCGGGCCATGAACGAAGAATGATCGAATAGCGTTCCGTCGTCGTTGATTGCGGGGGGCGACGGGGTGATCGGGGTGAGCATGCGCGCCCTGATAGCTGCCAACGCCTTTCCCCCCCACCCGCCAGGCGTTGGCAGCTGCCTGTTTGCTTCCTTCCTCTGCTCTCGGCGGATGAGCCTGGAAATTCCGACAGGCCGACACCCGCCAGCCCGCGAGGCGCGTCATGGTGCCTGGCCACGACATGGTTCAGCCCCAAGGTGCAATTCAATGGCCGTCAACGGTGCGGTCCGCTACCAACCTCGGTGGCGTCATTCCGATGCCTTGCGCCATTTGATTTCATTATCCAGAAGCCCCCTTATTTCCTCAGTCTCTTTTCGAGCGGCTTCCAGTCGTTGATACATTTTGTCGACCTTGCCCCGCTCACGATATAAGGCCGACGCCAACAATCCGAAGCCCAACATTACCAGGACGATCAACCCGCCTCTCAAAGGCTGCGTAGGGACGAGACCGCACAGTGCAACGGCATTCGCGCTGAAGCAGAGGGAAACGATCATGATGGCGATACTTCTTCCAAGCACCGCACAAAGAATCGACATCAGCAGTAGAACCAGGGCAAACGCCGGCGACAGGGCTACGCCGGTCATGATCGAACCGAGCCACCATGAGAGCACCGGGGGAACCGTTTGGTGGAACCAATCTTGCAAGGACCCAAGGGCCTCGGTCATGCGGCGGCCTTTTGCAATTGTCTTATAATGATTGGTAACCTGCCGTACCCGGCTTGAAAAGGCTTGTGAACATGAGGAGGCATGGGCCCGGCTCTATGCGTCGCAACGGTCGCAATGGATCCGTCTCTGAACTCTCCGAAGTTGCGCGCTATGCCATATTCCCTATTGCACAGGCCGGGAACTCGGATGGACTGCTCCAGGGAGCTAGCCAGCCTGCGCGGCCACGCCGCCTCCAGGTTTCGGAATTCTGACAAAGCCAAGCAGGAATAATGTCGCGCTATATCAGCGGTTCCGCGACGAACGATCAGCCATGCCGGCAGGTCCTTCCGACAGGAACCGCTCAACCCAGCGCACTACAACCTTCGCCATCACGCCATGGATCCGCGCCACATCGGCTTTGGAGGCGGCCTTCAACAACGGCCAGCGCACCATCTCCTCTCGACGCAACAGCGTCGAATGGGCTGAAGCGGCAGAGCATGACCCCGGTGTTCGGTCCCAATTTGGAACTCCGCAGCAGCCTTGGGTTCGACGCTAAAATGGGAAAGGGTCTCGGCATATGAGATTTGAGCTCGCAGGCCTGAGGCCAAGAGTGCCTGGAACAGAATAGAGCCTGCCCGGGCCAAACCTTGGTTTGGTCGAACGTAAGCCTGGAGCGAAAATGCGGACAAGGGACCGCTGCTCATCCTGCATCAAGATGACGGCGAATATCTCCAGGTTTCGCTCTTGGCAGAGTTTGACGCATGAGGCGTAGTCAAGTGTCGATTCATCCGTGCAAGCCGGCCCGCTATTCCCACCCTGCAGAAATGGACATAGCCCAAGATCTGTTTCTTGATGCCAGCGATAAAGTTGCCGCGCGCCGGGCGTAAAGCGAATCGTTCCCTGTTGCCGCGCCTGTTGTGAGAGCAGAGCGAGGTTCGCTTCGCATTGAGCAAGCTCGCCGACCGCCCTTATGGCAGCCTCTGACCACGATGCGCCTGCCGCAAACCCCATCGCCGGAAACCGGCCGGAACTGTCGCTGGAGATTGCCGCAACTGTTGGCACCGCCAAATCCAACGTAAGTCGTAGAAGCCGCAATTCGCGGCCGTGATGCCGAAGCCAATCCTCGTACGAAGATACGGTGTCGCTTGCCATCGACTTCGGATCGATTCGAGGCAGAACAAGCCGATTGTACCACCAGATGGAGGTCGCATCTCGCTCTATCAGCTCGAGAAGTGCGCTCATCGCAGCATCCTCAAGGCTGATGCCCAGCGCAAGTCCGTTCGAGTCGGCCGCCGGCAGAGATGAGTCCTCGCCGCAGGGATCATATCCGAGGAAACACAGTCTCGCGGGCACCCAAGCTTGCTCCGTACCGAGCTTGTCGTCATTCAGTATCCAGTCTTCAGGCGCGGATCTATCCCAGCGGGTCGGAACCATGTTGCGGAGTGCGGGTTGTCGGTTCCCGCCCTCTCTCCGGTCATATTGCTCTTCGCTGAAAAGAAGGATGCCGGGCGGCTCGACGACCCGCCCATAAATCGCATTGGCGCAAGACCGGAGAATTCGCCTCTCGGGAATGATCTGGGCGAAGTAGGTCTCGTCCGCCTCATAAAGGCAGCCCTGCAGCGCCTGCTCGGCTGTCGTGCCCCAACCAGACACGAAGTAAGTGCTCTCATCCCCATCTCGGGCGGCGCGAACGCGGCCGGCCGCCACAGTGAGAGGACAGCCGAGCAACGGGTCCGAGATTACCACCGGGCCATAAAGAAGACTCGACCCCACGCAGCCCTCGAATGTACGGATCTTCGCATTGCGAGCGCTTCTGAACGGATTCACTCTGTCGCACGTCCGAAGCTCTCATGTGGCAGTTTACACGCTGCCATGCGCGATAGCATCCTGCAAATGTGCTAAAGTACGTTCGGACGTCCGACCCGAGGTATGGATTGACCCCAAAGCATGAATTGACCGCAAACAACGGCACCCTGAAGCGGCGCCTGACCGCGATCGTGGTCGCCGACGTGGTCGGCTATTCGCAACAGATGGCGGAAGACGAGGAAGGCACGTTTACCCGCGTCCGGGCGCTGATGCACGACGAGGTCCCAGGCTACCTTCATCGGCATGACGGCCGCGTTGTAAAGAACACCGGCGACGGTGTCGTAGCGGAGTTCCCCAGCGCCATCGAAGCGGTCCGGTGTGGCGTGGCTATTCAAGCCCATCTCGCAAACCCCGAGCGATCGTCGCCCGGTCTGTTGCTTCGAATGGGCATAAATTTCGGCGATATTATCGTCGACGGCGACGGAGACGTGTTCGGCGACGGTGTGAACGTGGCTGCACGCCTTGAACAGATCGCAGCACCCGGAGGCATTTGCCTTTCGGCAAAAGTGCATGAGGAGGTCCGCGGAGGGCTGCAATTGCCCTTCGAATATTGCGGCGAGTTTCAGCTCAAGAACATTCCCCGACCCGTGGCAGTCTACTCGCTTATTCACAGACCCGAAGGCCCCTCTCCGAGGATCGGCGCCGAGACTTCTGGCTCGAACACGCCATCGATCCTGGTCCGCCCATTTGTCAGCACCGGCGGCGTGGAACCCTATTTCAGCGAAGGGTTCACAGAAGACGTCATCACCGAGCTGACGCGGTTCACGCAGCTCTCCGTCGCGTCATATCATACCTCGTTGCGGCTCAAGGATGTGGAACTGCCGAAGCTGGTCTCGGATATCGGGCTCGATTTCGAGCTTTCGGGGCGAATCCGGAGGATGGGGAAGCGTATCCGCCTTTCGTGCGAACTGGTTGACGCAACGTCCGGCGGTGACGTTTGGGCCGAGTATTATGACAGCGACGATCAGGACATATTCGATGTGCAGGACGAACTGGTCCGCAAGATCGTGGGCACAGTCATCGGGCGCCTCAAGGCAGCGGGTGCGGAGAAGGCGCGGCGCAAGCCGCCGGCCAACCTGGCGGCCTATGAATGTGTGCTGCGCGGCAATGCCCTGCCGCTAGGCGACCTCGCGTCCGAAGCGGAAGCCAGGCAATGGTATCAGCGCGCCATCGACCTCGATCCGACCTATGGGCGCGCTTACGCCAAGCTGGCTCACTACAAGCAGCTGGAATGGTTTCGCGACATGGGATCTTCCGATGCCCTGCTCGACGAGGCGCATGCAATTGCCAAGAAGGCGGTGGCGCTCTCCGCCAACGATCCGGTTTGCCTCAACATTCTCGGCTGGGTGCTGCTGCACTTGCGAGACTTCGACGTCGCCGCGCAACTCTATGCACGGGCCCTCTCTCTCAATCCGAACGATCCCGAGCAGGTTTCCTATCTCGGCACCCTCTACACATTTGGCGGCGAACCGGATCGCGCCATGCAATGGTTCGAGCGGGCGCAGGTGCTCGATCCCCTCTATGAACCATCCTGGTATTGGCCGTTTCGCGGCATCGTCCACTTCATTGCGGGCCGGCCCGAGCCGGCATTGGTTGCTTTGACCCGTTCGTCGACAATGCCGACATGGGTTAGCGCCTACATGGCCGCTTCGAGCTCGGCGCTTGGCCGGGACAGCGACGCGAAGTTGTATGCGGCTCGCGTGTTGGCGGGTACGCCCAGCTTTTCTTGCAGTCGATTCGTGGCCAAGGAGCCCTATCGCCTGGAGGAGGATCGGGCCACGCTGTTCAAGGCGCTGCTCGCCGCTGGGCTGCCGAAATGAAGTAGAAGTTTGCTATCGGCAACCGAAAAGGACCGCGGAAGCAAGCTCTTCATGATAGTGCCGACCCTGTGCGTTGTTGTGGTACGTCCCCAGGTAATCTATCAGGTCCTCGCGCGTGACAACGCCTTCCGGCAGGGCTGGCAGGACCACAGTCAGCTCCGTCGGGGCATCGCACACCACTTTCACTTTCGCGACGACGATCTGCTCCAGCACAATCTTAAGTTCGTTGCGAAAAGTGGCGTCATTCAAGTCTTTTACTTTCGACACCACGCCATTCACCAAACTTTTTCCTTCGTAATTGATATCGACACCATCAAGATCAACTATACGAAAGGTTTTACCCGAAGTTCCCGTGGTGATCGGTCCTACCCTCACACTTCGAACGCCGCCAGTCTTGTCTTTAGTGCGCAGAGCTATGACTTCATTGAGCATGAATGCGTTCGCCACGTTCACGGTTATACTCAAAGGACTGGTCGAACCTACTGCTGATATAGTCGCCGTGAACGCGGGCGGCAAAGCCTTCAGCCAGGCCCCCACGAGCGCCGCGCCAATCTCCTGAGCCTGTCGGCCCTGCTTGAGTTTCACCTTGGGCACAAGCATTACTCCCCGCGCTTGAGGCGTGCGCGAACAACCTAGGCTGCTTTTTCTTCGGCTGCAAGAAGAGCCTCAACGGTTTGCCTCCAATGCTTTGCCGTGGACAGACAGAGCTATTGGGAGCATGCTGCCCGTCAGTCGACCAGCAGACGGTAGGGATCCATGAGGCTCACCTGGCTTGTGACTTTTCTTGCCACCACCCTTTTCGCGGCCACGATCGTGCACGCGGACGAAGACCCGGACGGGCCGCAAGTAACGCAACACACATTCATTGCGCCACTTGCGGACAAGGACAGATTTGGATCGGTTATCGCCAGTCTGAAAAAGATCAATCCGTCGGGGGACGCCCTGCAGGCTGTCGACATGCCGGACCTGGGATTTAGCCTGGTCACGGGAAGCTTTACCGACGAGGAAGCGAACAAGCTTCTGTCGGAAGGGTATCAGGAACCGGACTCATTTGAGGTAAGTCTCTTCGCGGATGGCGGTTGCGAAGGACGCAGTCCGCTAGCGGATGTGGCGGGTGACAAGCTCGTGCCGCCGAGCGTTTGCAGAGTCGTCGGGTCGCCCAGTCCTGTGACCAACGGGTCCGCGGTCTGGATCATCGATAGCGGCGTCGACGAAGACATCGTCACAAAAGGGCTTCTTAATATTTTGGAACGGATCAACTGCACGGTCACTCCATGCAGCACGACCATGGGTGTGGCAGACACTCAAGGTCACGGCACGATGGTCGCAGGCATCGTTGGCGGAAAGCGTGTGTCAGGTACAACAAGTGGAGAATACCTCGGCATCGTTGGGGTCAGCCCCGGGGTGCCGCTCAAGATTGTCAAGGCATTTGAGGATAACAAGTCGAAGATCGTCGGATCGCCGCTTGTCGCCCTGCAATATGTCAGTGACAATGCGTCCGCCGGCCAAATCCTGAACATCAGCTGGGGCGCGCAGTTCTTGGAGACCGCGAGGAAGGATGGCCAATTAGAACAGCTTGGTCTGATGGACAAGCTGCTGTTTGCGATCGCAAACAAGCAGGTCCGCATTGTGATTGCGGCGGGCAATGCGCCGGAAGATGACGAGGCGTCGTGGGTACAGTCCTTTTTCCCGGCGAATGCGTCGGAATATTTTTCTCCAAACCCGACGCAAGGCTTCATCCAAAGTGTCTCGGCATCCAAAAGCACTTATATCCCGACCGGTACCATCGTCATTGGTGCGTGCAGCACCGTTTCAAACGATTGGTGTGATCTGCTTTGGAATGGCGGCTCTTTTGGCGCGGCCATGTCCGAGCCCGGCGTTGACGTCCCGGTGCTTTGGCGGAGCACAAAAAAACACGAGCTAAGACAGAATATCTGTTCGGGGACATCCCTTGCCGCTCCAGTTCTGGCAGGACTGCTGGCTCGGAACCCTGCGAATTTGCTGGAGGTCCCGATCAAAAAGTACGTGATCCCAAATGCCGATCAGGTCGGATATTCGACGCCCGGAAAGTCGGACGTCACCGATCCGGATTATCCGAAATGCAATTGACGCGCCGCACGGCCCTCCAGTGTTTGGGTCTCACCTCGCTGTTTGGGACGAGCGCAGGGCTTGCTTCGGCGGTTTTTGCTGGCGACAGCCACCCACGGCTGCTGGTCGTTCATCTTCGGGGCGGACTTGATGCGCTGGCCGCGCTGCCGCCCCATGGCGATCCGGATTTCCGGCGGGTGCGAGGCACGGCGAGAGAACTTGACACGTCCGACGACGCGTTCGGTTGGAAGCTTGATCCGCTGTTTGCGCTTCATCCGGCGCTGGAACCTCTTGCTCGGTTCTATTCGGCCGGCGAATTGCTGATCCTGCCCGCGACGGGCATCCCGGGTATCGGGAAATCGCATGACGCCGCGCAGAGGGTCCTGTTCGACGGCGATGTCGACGGCGGCGATTTTGGCTGGCCAGGAAGAGCCGCTTCGGTGCTGTCGCAGGGAAGGCAAACACTTTGGCGCGCAGCGCCGGCCGAACTCCCAAATGATGTGCTTTTCGATCTCGTGTTGGCCAATCCGGGACTTGACATCGCCCGCCTTTGCCTCGGTGAGGCGTTTGGTTCAGCCGGAGACGCGGTACAGACGTTGCTTGCACGGCGACAGGCGCTGAGTGCTGCCAGCTTTGCCGCAGCGGCGACCTCCGCGGCGCAGGCGCTGTCCAGGCCGGACGGTCCGCGCGTGGCCCTGCTGCGGTTGGACGGCATCGATACCCACGTTGCTCAGGGAGGGCGTCTTTCGGCGACCCTTGAGACATTGGTGCGTGGTGTCGTCGCGTTCTCGGAAGCAGCAGCCGCGATCTGGCGTCAAACCGTTGTGCTCGGCGTTACGGAATTCGGGCGCTCTATCCACTTCAACGAACAAGGCGGCACCGACCATGGCAGTGCCAGCGTAGCGTTCTTGATGGGTGGTGCGATAGCCGGGGGGCGGATCGAGGGTCGCTGGCCCGGGTTGGCGGCGGATCAGCTCGACGAGGGGGCCGATTTAGCGGTCACCACCGATATACGCTCGATCGTCAACGCTGTGTTGAAAGACCATCTTGGACTCTCAAGGCAGGCAATGGCGATGGTCGCTCCAAACGCATCGGGCCTTCAAGCAACCAAGGGGTTGTTTCAGATCTGATGCACCCTTGGCAAGAACGCGTAGCAGCGCCAACGTCCGCTTGTGAACCAAGATGACAGTTGATCGGCAGGTCTTTTGCGCCAGCCCCAACGCCAACGCCCTGCATCAGGGGCGAGACGTCGGGGCCCGGAAGGACGCGGTCTCGCCGCCACCGCCGATAGGCGCCTGATTCAAGCGCTTAGCGCGGAATTCCCTAGGCCCACGACGCACCGGCGCAATAGTCACACATCTGGGCCGCTGTGTGACCGTATGCAAGTATCCGCTTGCAGCTCCTATCACCGCCTCTATTGTGCGAGGAAAATTCCGCAGGGGACTAGATGCGTCGCGTTTCCGCTCGATTGCACCTACTCGGTTTGATCGCCGCCGCTGTTTTTCCGGTCTGGCTTTTTGCGGCCTATCTCCTTGTCCAGTACGCCGTCCGTGAACAAGATCGCTTCAAGGAGGACGCGCTGCAGACAGCACGTCAGGTCGCTCTTGTTGTCGAAGGTGAACTGGTCAACCTTCAGACAGTGATAAAGGGGTTATCCAAATCAACGGCATTGGCCAACGGCGATCTGAAGGCTCTGCACAGAGAGGCACGCAGTCTAATTCAAGGCACGGATCGGATCATACTCCTCCGGGACCTCGACCGTGGTCAGTTGTTCAACACGCAAGCCGAGTATGAGAGCGGACTCCCTCCCGCTGTCCCATTGTCGCCTGCCGATCTCGACAAGCTCAAATCGCATTTGCCATTGGTCAGCGGAGTCTACGCCAGCCCTACGTCGAAAGAGTATCGAATTGCCGTCGCTATTCCAGTGCAAGGCCCGCACGGCGAAAGCTGGCTTCTTGCCCTTACTGTTCCGACCAGCGAGATTCGCGATGTCATGATGCCTGCAGCACCCGCAGGCTGGACGATAGGTATCGGGGATCGCAGCGGCACCTATGTGGCACGCTCTCAGTTGCACGACGAAATGACCGGCAAGCCGGGGCTGCCGGAGTATCTTGAGAAGATCGTGGGAAGTTCCGGGACGTTCACATCGCGCAACTACCAGGGAACGACACTGCTTGCAGGCTACTACCGCTCAGGTCTCTCCGATTGGTTTTATACCGCCAATGTACCCCTGTCCGCAGTTCAGGCTCCGCTCTGGCGTTCTCTCGCCGCTATCTGCGCGATTGGCTTTTTGGCGATGCTATTGTCCTTTGCCCTCGCCTACGTCGTAGGCAAGCGCTTTGCCGGAGCTGCTCGTAATCTTGAGGTTCGCGCTGAGGCGATGGGTAAGGGTCAGCCGGTCACGCCAATGCCGACTTCAGTCTCGGAATTCGCGACCATCGCGGACGCTCTAATTGGGGCAGAGCGCGCCATCGCTGAAAGAACACACGAATTGGAAGCCGTACTCGAAACGGTCCCTGCCGCGGTGTGGTTCACCTATGACCCGCAGGCACTTCAGGTCATTCGCAACCGCTTTGCTGCAGAGCTGATGGGGCTGCCGACCGATACTCGAAGATCCTTCGGCGCTCCTGACATGGTCATCGACACCATCGCCCTCAAAGACGGCCACAAGGTTAGTCGAGCGGATCGGCCGCTTAGCCGGGCCATGCGTGGCGAGCAGACCGACAACGAGGAGTTCGCCTATATCCTACCCTCTGGCGTACAACGCTTCCTGCTCTCGAGTGCGCGCCCTATTCCCGGTTCCAGTGGCAACATCATAGGTGCGGTGCAAATCAGCCTGGACATAACCGATCGCAAGCGCGGCGAGGAACAGCGCAAGCTGCTTGTGAACGAGCTCAACCACCGCGTCAAAAACACTCTTGCTGTAGTCCAGGCGATCGCCAGTCAAACCCTGCGAAACGCTACGAGCCTTCCCGAGGCCGGGCGCACTCTCGCGAGCCGACTCGTCTCTCTTTCGAAAGCGCACGAGATTCTGACCCACGAGAACTGGACGGGTGCCGACCTTAAGGACGTGATTACGGCCTCGGTCTCGCCGCACGCGGTTACAGGTCGGTTTCAGCTTACGGGCTCATCCGTATGGCTACCGCCCAACCTCGCCCTGTCGCTGGCGTTGGCTTTTCATGAACTCACCACCAATGCCATCAAGTATGGCGCCCTCTCGGTGGCCGACGGAACAATCAAAATTGGTTGGGTCGCGATCGATACGGCCGGAGCTCGACGTCTCAGGATCGAATGGCGCGAGCAGGGAGGTCCGCCCGTAAAACCGGCGGAGCGCAAGGGATTCGGCACCAGGATGCTGGAGCGGATTTTCGAGTCCGAATCCGCTGGCACCGTTTCGCTTTCATTTGAGCAGTCAGGCTTAGTTTGCCTCTTCGAAATAGACCTGCCAGGGGTCCAAGTGATCGCACCTGGCTCCCAGTGAAAATTTCGCCGCCAACGCCGAATGATCTGAACTGCCGTGCTACGGTTCTAACTCAGCCATCCTTCGCACCCGCACCGGCGATGAGCGCCTTGATTGTGTCACTTTGGTTCCTGCTGGGTGGACGTATCGGCCAACGTTCCCGAAAACAGCGCGGGGCCGCGCGTCTTGAGCAGCGACAAGGACGTGTAATCAAGGATCGACAACCCGCCATCGACCACAAGCGTCTGACCGGTGATGAAGGATGCTTCCTCGCTTGCGAGGAAGGCCACCGCTGCGGCAATCTCGTTGGGTGTACCCATGCGGTTGAAGACACCCGGCGGGATTTCCCATTCGCCCGAGGAGTTCGTGCTCGACGCAGGTTCTTTTTCATCGAGCTCTGTGGCGATCCAGCCGGGGCTGACACAATTTGCCCGGATTCCGAATGGCGCGCCTTCGACCGCCAGCGAGCGTGTGAGCGCCTCCACCCCCGCCTTCGCAACGCCGTACAATCCCCAGTTTCCGTGCAGTGTGGCCGTCGATGAGATGTTCACGATCGACCCACCGCCGCAGTCGCGCATCACCGGAAGCGCATAGGAGGAGACGAAATAGGTCGAATCGAGATTGGGGCCGCGCAACTTCGACCAGCGCTGGCCCGGCGATTCATTGGCTTCGATGCCTGACCGGCGGGAGCCGACCCCCGCATTGTTGACGACGACGTCCAGACTGCCCCATTGAGCAACCGTCCTCACCAGCGCCTCGACCGCCGTTTCGCTTGCAAGATCACACTGGAAAAAAGTGGCTCTTCCCCCTGCGGCAACAATTTCCGCTTCCACTTCCGAGCCCTTGGCAATGTCGCGACCGACAAGAGCAAGTCTGGCGCCTTCCTTGGCGAAGTACCGCGCTATTCCACGTCCAATTCCCGAATTGCCTCCAGTGACGATTACGACCTTGTCTTCAAAACGCATCTCACCCGCTCTCTAAATCTCACCCGCTCTCCAAATAGTACCATTACTCCAGTACCTGGCAGCGATGAAATTTCGCTGCCAACGCCGATGATCTGAACCGCTGAGCTACGCTTCTAATTAGCTGCTTCAGAGCCCTCACCTGCTCCAAAGCGACTTTGACGAGTTTGGCGCCAGCTGCCCCGCGGTCTCGCCGCGAGCATTTTCTGCATTGCCGGCGCCACGATACCCTGCTGACTTCAGCGAGGCGCTTGAACGGGTGGGGACTTCAATGGTCCCACGCTCGGCAAAGAAGGCGCAGCTGCCGTGCCGCTGAAGCTGATCGTCAGTGATAGTAGATGCCGCCGTCGACGTTGAGCGCCTGCCCCGTGACGAATGCCGATAGGTCCGAGGCGAAGAAAAGCACCGGGCCAACGACATCCTCCGGCGCGCCAAGGCGCTTGAGTGCCGCGACATCTTCCCAATGGCGGATCGCCGCTTCGCTGCCCAGATTGTTCTTGCCCATCTCGGTCAGGATGATGCCGGGACAGATTGCGTTGACGGTGACGCCGTCCATGCCGACCTCCTGCGCCAGCACCCTGGTCAGCGTGATCACGACCGCCTTCGTCGCGGCATAATGGCCCTGCGTCGGCACGCCCTGCCGGCCTGCGATCGAGGCGATGTTGACCACCCTTCCCGATTTTTTGCGCGCATGTGCGGCAACACCGCCTGGCACATCATCAGCACGCCCTTGGCGTTGACGTCAAAATGCGCGTCCCAGTTGGCCTCGTCGAGATCCTGCAGCAGGCTGGGCTTGAGAATGCCGGCATTGTTGACCAGCACGTCGATGCTGCCCGCGGCCTTGAGCAGCGCCTGCGCGGTGGCTTCGATGTCCTGTTTCTTGCTCACATCCATCGTATAGACGTAGGCCTTGCGCCCGGCCGCCTCGATCTCGCCCTTCGTGATCGCGAGCTCAGCCGCCTGCGAGGGTTCCTCAACGGCTTCCTGATGATTGTATGGCAAACAGGCGGCACTCGCAGTTTGGTCTTCTCTAGCCAATGTGCGCATGAATATTCGATAGTCGAACGCAGCATCGCGTTGTGATCCAGTTTGATCTGCGCGGCTTGGGGGCGGGACTGTAGCAGCCACCTGCTACCAACCAGCCGAATTTCGTTGCTATCTAATGTGTGAATGGCGAAGCTGGCTGCGTCAGTGTAGGGTTCGCTGTAAGGAAGAAGAATTCGCCGCGTCCACGGCACTGCCGACGAATCTGGGAGGATTCATGGTCGAGATCATCTCAAAGCGGGACGGCCCGCGACGCGAGGATGTTCAGGTCAAGCGGCTGATCGAGCAGAACCGCTCGACCATCGTTCGCCTCGCCGACCAGATCAGCGGTGGTGGTTATTCGGCGTCCAGGCAGCCGCGCCAGCAACCCAAGGCGGAAGGCCTGATCATCCATGTCGGCGGCAGCACGACAACCGCGACTGACGCCAAGCCGTCCATCCAGGTGACGATGAATGGCCGGGTGATCTCAAAGGATCAGAATACCGGCCGCCAACTTCATCATATCGGCGATGTCCGCAACCGCAACGGAGACCAGACCTTCGTGCTGGCTACGAAGAAGAACGGCTTTTTCTCACCGGTCGACGACACTATCGCCGAGGCGCTTGCCGGGCTGGATGGATCGCGGCTGACGGCGGCTTACAGCGAAGAGCAGCTTGCTGCCGACATCGGGGCGAGACTAGGCATCGACTGAGGACTGATATCCGGCGTGGCTGTGCACGTCCGATCCGCGACAGCATACAGAAATGGCATACCTCAAAGGTACTGTGATGACTGAATGAAACACGCGAGCGGCCCCAATCCTATGAAACCCGGTGCTCTTCCGGCGGGTGCGTCGATCGCCACCGGGCAACTGGTTCTGGACAAGATCGACTATGATGAGCGCGCCACCATGCGTGCGTGGGAGAGTTTTCTTTCCGACGAGCCGACAAGCGCACGCGATCCGGTCCACGTTCGCTCGCTGATCCACGATTCCTGGTATCGCAGCGCCACCGGCGGCATCAATGCGCAAGGCATCGAAGCGCCGCTGAGCAGTGACCGTGACGAGATAGAATACCTGACCCGCGCCAACGCCGAGCTGCTTTCGGCAGCACGGCGATCGTTCGCGTCCCTTGGCCAGTTGCTGGAGGGGACGGGAGCGATGCTGGTGCTCGCCGACAGCGACGGCGTGCTGATCGACGCCATCGGCGACAAGAAGACCTTGCATGACGGCATGGACATTCATCTGGGCATCGGCGGCAAATGGAACGAGGACGCCGTCGGCACCAATGGCATCGGTACCGCGCTGTGGACCGGCGAACCGATCTTCGTCCATGCGGCCGAACATTTCTGCGCCGGCATCAAATCCTGGACCTGCGCCGGTGCGCCAATCCGCGATCCGCTGGACGGCAAGATCGTCGGCGTGGTCGACCTGTCCGGTTATTCGCCGATTTTTCGGCCGCACAACACAGCACTCGTCGCCGCCACCGCCAGGCAGATCGAAAAGGCGCTGGCCGAACAGCAGCAGGAGCAGCGCACGCGCTTGCTCGAGGCCTTCATCTCGTCGGCCCCCAGTTATCGCCGCAAGGATGGGCTGGTGATCGTCGATCATCGCGGCCGCGCGATCTTCTGCAACAACGTGCCCAACGGCGACACGACGGAGATGATGGACGGCCCGATGGAACCGGGCCGCGGCCGCTGGCTGATGAACCTGCCGGCCTCCGGCTCGGAGACCGATCTCGCCAATGCGCTGCCGGCGCATCTGCGATCCTGCCATGTCACGCCGCTGAAGCTCGACGGTGACCTTCGGGGCGCGGCGCTGGTTTTCCCTTCGGTGCCGGTCGTCTCCAGCGTGACCGTGATCGACCGACAGGCGAACAAGCAGCTGCAGACGGCGGCTGCGATGATTGTCGGCGAGAGCGAGAAGCTGCTTGCCGCCATCGATGTCGCCTCCCGCGTCGCAAGATCGAACGGCGTCACCTCGCTGCTGATAGAAGGCGAAACGGGTGTCGGAAAGGAGCTGTTCGCGCGGCTTGTCCATGCCGGCAGCCGGCGCTCGGAAAACGATCCGTTCATCGCCATGAATTGCGGGGCGATCACCAAGGAACTGTTCGGCAGCGAATTGTTCGGTCACGTGGCGGGCGCGTTTACCGGCGCTTCGCGCGACGGCAAGCCGGGCATCTTCGAACTCGCCAATGGCGGCGTGCTCAGCCTCGACGAGATCGGCGAGCTACCGCTCGAAATCCAGCCGTTCCTACTGCGTGTCCTGGAAGAGCGCGTGGTGCATCGCATCGGCGATTCGAAGGGCCGGCCGGTGGATGTGCGGCTGGTCGCCTCGACCAACCGCGACCTCAAGCAGGAAGTGGCTGCCGGGCGCTTCCGCAGCGACCTCTACTACCGCATCGGCGCGGTCTCCATCCACGTCCCGGCGTTGCGCGAGCGTGGCGAGGACGTCCTGCTTTTGATCGAGCACTTCAACAGGCAGATCGCAAAGCTGGCAGGCAATGATCCGCTGGAGTTTTCAAACGACGCGCTCGACGCGCTTCTGGCCTATCGCTGGCCGGGCAATGTGCGCGAACTGAAGAACCTGGTCGAGCGCCTGCATATTCTGGCGCGCGACAGTGCGATCGACCTGCAAGACCTTCCCGGGGAAATCGGCTCGGGCGATCGAAACAGCATGGCCAGGCTCGGGGACCATCCCACGGCCACGCTCGAAGCGCCGGTGTGCTCGTTTGAGGATGCGGAACGCCAGGCGATCAAGAACGCGCTTGCCGCGGAGGGCGGCAATCTCAGCAAGGTTGCGCTGCGGCTTGGGGTTTCCCGGCCGACGCTCTATCGCAAGCTCGGCCAGTACGGCATCCGGCGCGGGTTCCTCTGACACGCAGCAAAAAAGACCCCCACGGCATTCGCGCCATGGGGTTGGGGAATTGCAGCCGATGGATCGGACTGGCGACCGGCCTACGCCTGCATTCCGGCCGAGCGTCAGGGAACGATGACGCCGCGGCCGGTGAACCGCCGGTTCTTGAAATCGTCGAGCGCGGTGTTGATGCTGGCAAGATTGTACTCGGTGTAGTGCATCTTCACCTTGCCGTCGGCGTTGAGTTCCATCAGTTCGACCAGCTCGGTGAAATTGCCGACCAGGCTGCCGCCGATGTTGATCTCCTCGATGACCAGATGCGCGGTCGGCACGTTTATGTTGCCGCCATAGCCGACGACGAACAGTTGCCCGCCCTTGCGCACCATCTTCCAGCAGATGTTCTCGACGCCGAGTTCGCCGACGAAGTCGATGACCACATGGGCGCCGCCGCCGGTGATCTGGCTGACCTCCTCGACGACGTTTGGCCCGCCATCAAGGATGAAGTCGGCACCCAGATCCTTGGCCAGAACCCGCGCAGCCGGCTCGCGATCGACGGCGATGATCCGGCAACCCGAGATCGCGTGCAGCGATTGCAGCGCGATATGGCCGAGCCCGCCGATGCCGAGCAGCACGCAGTAGCTTCCTGGTCGCAGCAGTTTGGCGGCGCGCTTGGCGGCGCGGTAGGCGGTGATGCCGGCATCGGCCAGCGGCGCCACTTCGATCGGCGTGACATTGGCGTTCAGCTTGATCAGCGAACGTTCGCTGGTGATGAAATACTCGGCGAAGCCGCCATTCATGCCAAGGCCGGGAAATTGGCCGTTGTCGCAGTACATGTCCTCGCCATGGCGGCAATTGAGGCAGATGCCGCATGAGCGGAACGGATGGCAGATAACCGCATCGCCGCGCTTGACCGATTTTACACCGCTGCCGACCTCCTCGACCCATCCCGCATTTTCGTGACCCATGATGTAGGGCAAGAGCGTGCCCTCGGGATCCATGGTCGGCTTCCACACGCCTTCGATGATGTGCAGATCGGTGCGGCAGAGGCCGGCGGCACCCACCCGCACGATCACCTCGTCCGGCGCGGTGATCGTCGGCGCCTTGACCTCCTCGATCTTGAGCTGAACATTCACCTTCGGGTCGTATTCGTACAGCCTGGCAGCTTTCATCGTCTTGTCCTCTCAGCGTCGAGTTTGTCTGGAATGGTTCAAGCGCGGCCGAGCTTTTCGGAACCGCCGCCCCGCGCAGGGCCTGCGGTCGGATCCTCATCCTCGGCAAGATCGCCGATCAGCGTTTCGGTGGTCAGGATCAGCGTCGCCACCGAAGCCGCATTGGCGAGCGCGGTGTAGGTGACGCGGACGGGATCGATAATCCCTGCCTCGAACATGTTCTGGTAGCTGCCGGCGGATGCGTTATAGCCGTAGCCGCCATTGATCCGCGTCACCTCGGCGACGACGGCTTCGGGATCGGCGCCGGCATTGGCGGCAATGCGCCACAGCGGCCGCGACAGAACCGAGCGCACCAGGCGCACGCCTTCGGCGGTATCGCCGTCCACCCCGGCCGCCACCTTGTCGAGCAGCGGCGCGATCTGGGCGAGTGCCGAGCCGCCGCCGGCGACCACGCCCTCTTCGGACGCGGCGCGCACCGCATTCAGCGAATCCTCGATGAGCTGAATGGTTCGCTTCTGCTCGACCGGCGTGACCCCACCGGCATAGAGGATTGCTGTGCCGCCGGAGAGCTTGGCCAGGCGTTCGCGCAGCTTGTCCTGGTCGATATTCGGCGGCGAAGCTTCGTACTGCCGCTGCACCTGGGCGCGGCGCGACACGATTGCGGCATGATCGCCGCCGCCGCGAATGATCGAGGTGTAGGACGAACTGGTTTTCACCCGGTCGGCCGTGCCGAGATCCTCGGCGGTGATGTCTTCCAGTCGGCCGCCGAGATCGCGCGCGATCACCTTGCCGCCGGTGATGATGGCCAGATCCTCCATCATCGCCTTGCGCCAATGGCCATATTCCGGCGGATGGACGACGAGGTATTTTCCCGGCCCTTGCTTGCCGAGCAGCGTCACCACCACTTCCGGCGACATCTCCTCGGATACGATCAGCAATGGCCGGCCATTCTCGTCGGCAATGCGGCGAACCGCATCGAGCTGTCCCGGCTCCTTGATCTTGAGGTCAGTCATTAGGATGTAGGGCCGTTCGAGAACCGCCTCCATCTTCTCCTGGTCGGTCACCATATGATGCGAGAGATAGCCGCGTTCGAAGGACATGCCCTCGACGACGTCGAGCGTGGTCTCGGTGGTGACGCTGAAATCGGTGGTGATGACGCCTTCGGCACCCACCCGCTGATGCGCCTCCGCCACCAGGGCGCCAAGTTTGGCGTTGGTCGCCGCAATGTTGGCGACCGACGCCAGGATGCCGTTGCCCTTGGCGGGTTTGGCGGAAGTCTTGAGCGCGGCCACCACCGCCGCCACGGCAAGGTCGATGCCCTTGCACAGATCGACGGATTTCACCCCGCGCTCGTTCGCTTCGACGCCGCCCTGGATCAGCGCATTGGCGAGCACGATGGCTGTCGTGGTGCCATCGCCGGCGACCTCGTTGGTCTGCATCGATACTTCGCGGACGACTTGCGCGCCCATGTTTTCGAAACGGTCGTGCAACTCGATCTCGGAGGCGATGCTGACACCGTCGCGGGTCACCATCGGCGTGCCGATCGGCCGGTCGATCATGGCATTCATGCCTTTAGGGCCGAGCGTCGGCTCGACGGCGGCGGCGAGCCGGAAGACGCCGCGGGCGAGAGCGCGGCGAGCTTCGGAATTATGAAGCATTATCTTGGGCATGGTTCCTCCTTCCGCCTTACGGGCGGGTTGTTGGTTAGGGGCCTCGTGCAAGGGAGGCCGTTGCTGTCGGCTCTGCTTCAGGCGGTTGGTGCAACTCGCACCGGCACGCGATCCATGATGAAATCGACCAACGTCGGTTCGCCGTCGACCACATCCAGTTCCTTGTATCTGGTCTGCTTGAGTCCCCGGCACAGCGCGCCGTTGAACTCCATGTTGATGCGCACACCGCGCAACTCGGCGAGGTAGGCTGTGAGGGCGGCAGGCGGTATGGGTTGCCCTTCCCAGGTCACGAAGGCGGGTTCGTCAGCCCTGCGGCCGGGAAAACGCTCAAGCAGGGCCGCCCGGTATCTCGGCTTCTGTTTGGCTGCCTCGCCCGGCTCGAAACGCGCGACGTCATATGCCGGCAGGCCCATGCCGAGGATTTCGCGATCGGTAAGACCATGCGCCTTGAGGCCGCGCAGAGGTGCCTCCTGTCGCCGCTTGAAGGCCTTCATCGCGAAGGTTTCGCGCAAGGCGCCGAGATCCTGATCCTCGGCAAGCACGGCGAAGATGTCGCCGAACGCCTTGCCGGCCTCCATACCGCGATTGATCTCTTCGGCGAACATGTGATCGTGCAGCTTGACGCGATAGCCCGGTGACCAGGAAAGCTGGTCGAGTGCCTTGCGCACACCGTCCAGCATCAGGAACGCGAAGTTGGGCGAGCACCAGTAGGTCGGCAGCCGAAAATCTATCTCCACGCTGCCATCGCCCTTCACCTCCGCTCGCTCGACGAAACCCATCTCGGTGATGGGTTCGTCGAGTTCCGGGTCGTTGACCTCACCCAGGCGCCGCCAGAGTTCCTTCTGGCAGTCGCCGGAAATGCTGGCGGTTGCCATGGCCCTTACTCCGCCGCGATGCTGAAGGGCGAACTGGCGAGCGCCTTCTTCTTGGCTTCGACGTCGATGTCGTAGAGACGCGCGGCGTTGAGGCCGAGGATCTTCTCCTTGATCTCGTCGGTCAGTTGCACACCCCGTTCGGCGGCGATATCCTGCGGGATCTGGTAGGCCCAGAATTTCTCGACCAGCCAGCGCGGCGTCCAGATCGCATAGTCGGAGCCGAACAGGATCTTCTCCGGCCCGAGCCAGAACAGAAGCTCGGCGATGACCTCGCCGAAATAGCGCGGGCGTGCGTGGATGAAGGGCAGTGCCACCGCCAAGCCGCCATAGACGTTGGTTTCCTGCGTGGCGATCCAGCAGAAATCGTCGAGACGCGGCAGGCCACAATGCTCGACGATCCAGTTGAGGCCCTGGAAATCCGTCGCCGCGTGGTCAACGTCATGCACGTCGAAGGCGTCCTTCGAAAGTGGAATGATCGTCGGTCCCTTGTGGACGTGAATGTTGCGGATGCCGAGCTTGTCGCAGAGTTCGAAGCATTTGTAGGCATCGGGATCGGTGAGCTTCCAGCCTTTGGAGGCGCCGTTCCACTCGGCCGTGTACATCTTCACGCCCTTGACGTTATAGGTCTCCTTGAGGAAGTGGATGTACTCCAGCGCCTTCTCGCCATCGCGCGGGTCGAAGGCGCCGTTGACGATGAAACGCTCGGGGTAGCGCTTGGCCACCTCGGCATTGCGCTCGATCGTGTTGAAGCCGTTCTTGTAGAAATCCTTGAGATAGGTCGACTGGACGATCGCCATATCGTCGGGACCGTCGATGAACAGGTCGCGATAGAGATCGTCGGCGCTGTATTTCTCGAACTTGCTCTTCTCCCACAGCTGTTCCTTGGGGCTCAAGCCCGTGTGGTAGGCATAGAAGCACTCGATGAACTGCTTGCCGTGGATGTTCTTCTGGTTCTCCGGGCTGCCGTCCCAGAAATGGGTGTGGCCGTCGACCACGAAAATGTCCTTGCCTTCCGGTGTTCTGTACATTGTTGCCTCCGCAGCAAATCGCGTTGAACGGTTCGGCGCGCCGCACCCAGCGGCGCGCCAGATTTTTTCGGTGGCTATTCGATGTATTCAAACATCTCGTCCATGTTGCCGAACAGGATCACGGTGTTGTCGTCGACGCGAACCATGCGGCCGTAATGGGTGGAGGTGTTGACCTCGAAGGTCTCGGCCGACATCTCACGGCCGAGATATTCGCCGATCGCGTCCATCTTGAAGATCAGCTTGCCGTCGCCGTCGATGCGGATCAGTGCCGGCTGGTAGGTGATGGTCACCCCAGGCTTCTGCCCCATGAATTCGGCGATGGCGCGTGCCTCGACCGAGTCGTTCATGGTGACGCCGCACTGATGCGAAATCGTCTGCTCGAAGGTGATATCCTTCATCGCCTTGAAGATGTTGGAATGCGTTGCGTCGCGTGCAGATAGTGACATGACGATTTTCTCCTGTTTCAGCGCTTGAGGCCGAGTTCGCCAAGGATCTGGCCAATCCGTTCCTCGGATTTGGCGCGGACATCGACGAATGCGACGGGCTTGGAATGCGGCATCGACCAGATCGGCTGCAGGCCGGTGGCTGCCTTGTCGGCGAGTGCGCCGTGCTTCTTGACCCAGCCCTGGAAGAGCTTCTTGTTCGCCGCGCCGTATTTCTCGTCGTTGGCGAGCATGTGAATCAGGTCGATCGTGTTGGCGAGGTTGCGCTCGTAGTCCGCCTCGGCCGCCGAGATCACCGCAGGCGTGATGAAGTCGTGGTTGGCGGCGGCGATCTGCATCAGGAAACCGGAGCGGAACACCTCGCCGACCAGCGGCTCGAAGACGATGTTGATGGCGAAATACTGCTCGAGATAATCGGTCGCGCCCATGATGGTCTCGACCGCTTCGCGCGTGCCCTGCCAGTTCTTGTCCTCGAGCCAGGTCTTCTTGCCGAGTTCGTCGTCCCAGCCCGGCAGGTCCATGCCGATCTCGGCAAGGTAGAGCGTGATGTCCTGGGCAAGCCGCAGCTTGTATGACGAGTTGGTCAGCGTCGCGTTGTTGATCATCTGGGTGTAGCCGTAACGCTGCGCCTGCATCAGCGAGGTGCCGAGCCCGAATTCGGCATGTTTCCAGGCGCCGAGCTGCGTCTGCAGGATCTTGACCCAGGCCTTGTCGAAGGTCTTCGGCGCACCCGACTTGCGGGCATTGTTGATGACGCTTTGCACCATCGTCTCGATCTTCGACTGGCGCTGGTAGTGCGTGCGCTCCCACTCCTGGTCGGGGGCGCGGAAGGCATGCCAGTTGGAGCTCTGGGCGGCGGTGTTCTGCTTGACATAGGCGCCCTTGCCGTCGGCGAAGGAGATGATCCAGTCCTGGATCAGGTAGCGTTCCGGATCGGGCTGAACGTCGACCGTCATGTCTTCGTAGTGTGTGGCACGCTGGCCTTTCGGCTCGAAGTACCGGTATTTCCGGCTGTCGGAGTCGGCGAAGATCGCGGCACCAGCGGCACCGGAACCGACTGAACTCGAGGTTGCAGGCATAGTCTCTCTCCCTTGTTGCAGTTGTGGTTGGCTTGGCACGACCGCCCTCAATGGGCCGGCGTTGCGCCTGCCGATGTGGTGAATTTGTCGAAGAAGATCCGCTCGGTCTCGAAGCCGTTCATGAACAGCACCGGCTGCAGCGCATCGATCATCGGCGGCGGGCCACAGGCATGGACATCGCCCTGCCCGTCGACCGCCAATTGCTTGAGCTTGGCATCGACACTCTGGTGCACGAAGCCACGCTCGCCTTGCCATTCGGCGTCGTCATTGGCGTGCGACAGCACGGGAATGAAGGTGACGTCGGAATGATTACCGACCAACTCGGCGATCCTGTCGAGATAGAACAGGTCGTTGCGGGTGCGGGCGCCGTAGAAGAAATAGACCGGACGTTTCTCGCCGCTCTTCAGGTGGTCGTTGAGGATCGACCAGATCGGCGACATGCCCGAACCGGCGCCGACCAGGATTAGCGGTCCTTGCCGTTCGTCGCGGCGGAAGCAGGTTCCGTAGGGTCCGACGACGGTGACTTCGGCTCCGGCCCTGATGCCTCCGGAATCGAGTTCTCCCGAGAACTTTCCTTCGGGGTATTTTTTGATGATGAAGGAGAGTTTTTGGGTTTGGTCCGGCGTATTTGCCATGGAGAACGAGCGCGTAATCGTCTCCCCTTTTTGCGTGGTAACCGTGATGTCGACATATTGCCCCGCCCAAAACTTCATCGGCGAGCCGAGTTCGATCTCGATGCCGCGAATGTCGTGGGTCAGCTGCTCGATGCGAGCAATCCGGCCCTTGTATGTTTTAACGGCGATCGCCTTCGCCAGAATCTCCTCGTCGTAGTTGAGAAGCTCGACTTCCAGGTCGGAGTAGGCGATGCAACGGCACAACAGGACGTGCCCGTTTTCCTTCTCCATGTCGTTCAGCGCGAAGGTCGAGTATTTCAGCATGTCGACTTCGCCTTCGAGCAGCACGCTTTTGCAGGCCGAGCACTGCCCCTCCTTGCAGCCGTGCGGCAGCGCGATGCCCTGACGAAACGCGGCGTTGAGCACCGTTTCGCCATTCTCGACATCGAACTCGACACCGACTGGGCTGAGCCTGACCGTGTGGGTTTCCGACATACGGACCTCCAGTGAAAGCAAGGGGCGGGATGAACCCGCCCCCTGGCCTGATCAGTTGCAAGGATTGATGGTGAAGCCGGCCCGGTATTCGGCCAGATGCTTCTCACGGTCCGCGGGCGACATGGCACGCAGCGCGTTGAGCGGCGATCCGAGCGTGTTGCCGCGCACATCGTCAAGCGTCCACATCTCCTTGTCGTCGAAGCGCAGATGCGGTTGCGGAACCAGCGTCTTGCCGTCGGAGCGGACGAAGTTCAGGTCCTTGATGGCATCAGCCAGGTCCCAGCCGTCATAGAGCGTCTCCCACTCGCGCTTGCCGCTGAAACGGCCCATCGCGGGCGTCGGACGGCCCTCATACTCGTCGTTGAAGGCGACCATCGTGGTCCAGCGGTCGAGCTCGTGAGCGAATGTGTAGAGTTCGCCGTTGATCTCGCCGACCACCATGTCCTCGCGGATCAGGCAGGGGACGAGGCAAGACCAGCAGCGGTGCGGATAGACGTAGCCGACATCGCTGTTGAACAGCAGCACCTTCTCGCCCTTGTGGCTGAGCTTGGCGTACCATTTCCAGAAGTCGCCGAATTCGGCGTACCAGCCCGGATACTTGTGCTCGAACCACTCGAAGTCCTTGTCCGTCTGGGCCTCGATGCGCCAGAAATTGACCGGCCAGCCGACCGCGAAGAACTGCCCGACCTTGTGGACGTAGTTCTTCTTGGTGATGCGCTCCCAAGCCGCCTGGACGTCGTCGTGATGGACCTTGATGCCGTATTTCTCGAGCGGCAGCATGTAGGTGCGATAGTAGTCCTCATAGATCCAGCGGTGCCACATTTCCGCGTAGGACTCCTTGTTCTTATCGCGGTTGGTGGTGCCGTATTCGATGAAGGTGCCGATGGCCGCATCGACGATCGCGTGGTTCTGCCAGAAGGCGTAGCGCAGGTCGCGTTCAAGCAGCAGATGGTTCTCCGGCTCCTTGAGCGCCGCCATCAGCAGCGAATGGCCATTGCCGATATGCCGGCTCTCGTCCGACTGCACCGACAGGAAGACGGTCGGCAGCGCATAGTCGCCGTTGCGGGCGGCCTCCGAAGGCATGGCGACGAACAGCGTGTTGGTGAAGGCGGTCTCGGCCACCACGGTCAGGTACATGCAGGCGGCGGTCATCGTGTCGCCGGTGATGAAGCCTTCGGCGAACTGCCGGCCGATGGTGGTGGCGTAGCACTTTCCGAAGGCTTCCTCGGTGATGTCGAAGCCGGCCGGGTCGATGTAGTTCTCCATGTACCATTTCTTCAAATTCATCTGGATCGTCGAGTGACGGAACTCGTCGATCATCTGCATGGTGAAGCCGGTTCTGAGTTCCTCACCGGGCGCGATGCGGGCAACCATCGCCATCGAGCGGGCGGCGGAGATTTCGGGGAAGGGAATGATGGCCAGGAAGAGCTTCATCCACTCGACCCAGCGCGGTTCGACGTTGCGGAACATGTCGCCGCGCAATGCCGCGTCGAGCGCGCCATAGACGCGATTGTCCTTTTCTTCCTGCATCGGGAAATAGGACCGCAAAACCTGTTTCATCGGGTCGCGCGGCGTCTTGTTGATCTTGTAGTCGGTCGGAAACGTCATCGCTTCCTGCACGTAGGAAGGATTCCAGCCGAGGTCGGCAATCTTCTTGGTCGCCTCGCCCACGGAGATTCCGCGCTGCGAGGTAATCTTGTTGAGCGTCAGAGACGTCATCTCATAAGCCTCCACCAGGTTTGAGCCGCGGGTCCCTTGACCCCGGCATGAAGCGGCACAAAAGCACCGCCAGTGAGAGTGCGAACGGCGTGACAAGGGGTTGCGCGGCAACGCGCTCGACAAGGTCGGGCCGTTCAAGTGGATCGGGCAAAGGTGTTCGAGGCGTCTGGCGTGAGCTGCGAGACGCCGATCGCATCTGCGATGGCGTATCGAAGCCGATGTCCTGCTTCCTCCGGTCCTTCGTTCTTTTGGCCCGGCGTCAAAGCGCGATGGGCTTCTTGTGCAAGAGACAAAGCAAACGTCGTGCCAGTTTGGCGACAGTGCCCATAGCTGGCACTCACAACAAAATTCCCGCTCTTTGCGCACATGGGCAAGGTGCAAACTGTAACCTTATTTTACAGATGTAACTTACGCATGTAATATTTAGCGTTATTTCGCATATGCGAGATATTCAGTTAGCAATCGCAGCAAACATCAAATTTCACCTCAAGCTATTTAACTTGTCATTTTTCTATACTACTTGGAGACGGCGGCCGGTGATGTCCTGGCGCTGGAGAAAGATCATGGCAAACGGTAAAGACAGCCAGGGGCCACCGGGGCCGATGTCCAGTCAGGCCGACGGCGTCACCGGCGATCTTGTCAGGCTGATGCCGCGCGACCTGGTCTTCGTCATGCGCTTCATGGGCGAGAGTCAGCACCGCCTGCAGAGCCATTTCCAGGACTTCATCAGGGGCGAGTTCGCAGCCGGCGGCGTGACCACGGAAACGCATCCGATGATCCATCTGTTCATCGAGAGCCACGCGATCCTGTTGCGCGACTTCGTGTTTTCCGGCGTTTCACTGACGCGCCAGTTCCGTGTCGAGGAGATCGAGCGCTTGACCGGCGACACGACATCGATGATCCGCGTCGACATCTGGGACCAGCTCAAGAGCCACATCGAGACGGCCGAAAAGCAGTTCCAGTCGCAGGCCGGCACGCTGCCCAGATTGCTGTCGGCCTTCGAAAAGCCGCTCGGGCCGATGGCTGGGAGGGAGAAATGAGCGGATCCGAAACCGCTGCGCGTGACGCGCTGCTCGCTCGCCGGCTCGATCTTGTCGCCGGCGTTTCCATCCTCACAGCGGAAGCACTGCGGCTCAACCAGAAACGCGCCGGCATCGAAATGGAGGTGCTGCGCCTCGAGTTGGAGATCGGCAGAAGCGGCGCCAGCGAGCAACTGGTGCGGGATTTGCATGAGGCTGAGCAGAGCGCGGCGGCGATCATGCAGGCATGTGCGGCTTGCGAGGAGCGCATCGTGGCCGCCGAAGGCGATGTCGACGATGTCGATCGCCGGCTTGCCGCGATGGCGAACAAGGAGTGATGGGAGTGACACTGTGAACCAGCAGACGATGCAGAACCTGACCTTGTTCGATCTTCTAGCGCGCAGCTGGCGGCGTCCGTCGGCTATCGCCGATCTTTGCTTCAGCGCCGATGGCTCAGCAGTCGCCTTCAGTTCCGTGGACGGAACCGTAGCCATCGCCGCTGTTACCGATCAGGAGCCGCCGGAATCGCGGATGCGAGTGAGCGGCGACCTCGGGCAGACGACAATCCGGCCGCGCGAAAAGCCGTCGGTGCCGTTGATCGCGTCGGCCGCGTTTGGCGATGGCGATGTGCCGATCATTGCCTATGGGCATTCCGGTTTCCTGGCCGGCGCGGCCAGTGGCGAAGTGCAACATCTCAGCGCCAGCGGCGACGTCGCCGCCCTGCCGATCAGGGTGGACGGACCGATTGTCGCCCTCGACCATAGCGCCAGGACTGATATGACGGCTGCCAGCAATGGGCACGATGTGTTCCTGTCGCGCAGCCAAGACAATGCCGTGCCGCTAAAGAACGCGACGACATCGCCCGCAAGTGCACTTGCCTTCTCGCCTGGCGGACGGCGCCTCGCCTGCGGTCTCGATGACGGATTGTCGATCTGGGCGGTTGAGGGAGACGCCGTCCTGATCCGCGAATCGTCTCTTCCAGCCCGACCGGTATCCATCCGCTGGAGCGTCGACGGCACATGGCTGGCCTGCGGGCTCGAAACGGGTGGCTTTGCCCTTGTCAACCTGGCCGATGGCCGCTCCGGCATTGTCGCGGGGTTTCCATCGCCGGTCCGCACGATGTGCTGGAGCCGGCCGGGCAATGCGCTTTTCGCGTCGGGCGCGTTCCGGATCGCCGGCTGGTCAATGACCGCCCCGCCCATTGACGGCGAAACCTCCGGGGCTCTTGAAACAGGCCGCGCCGGGCTGGTTCTGGTGGAAGCGGTGGCGGCGCACCCTGAGAAGAAGCTGATCGCAGCCGGCTACGCCAATGGCCGCATCGCTGTCGCCCAGATCGGCGGACGCGACGAGCTTCTCGTCAGGCCATTGGGCAGTGCGATCAGCGCGCTCGCCTGGTCGGGTGACGGTCGGCATTTGGCGGTTGGCGCGGTCGACGGCACCGCTGCGATCGTCACCTTCCCGGCACAGATGTTCAAATAGCGGACGCGGATCCGCGCAAGACAGGAGGATGTGATGCAGGCTGAACTGAGCGCCGAGGAGAAGAGCAAGGACGCGTTTTTCGAACAGCTGGCAAAACTGTCGGAAGAAATGGTCGCCAAGCACGGCAAGGATTTCAGCATGGGTGCGCTGGTGCTCGCGGCGCGCTGGATTGCCGAAAACCGGGTTGGACGCTTGAAGACCAACTAGGAAGTTTCGTTGGCCTTGTGGACGGTCGAGCGTCCCGGTGGACAATGGTCGCAACTGTCCTGCCCTTCAGCCGGCCACGATAAGACAACGGACATCTCCAACGGCGGAACTGCGCGGTGCACTGCCTCTGCGCCGGCCCGCTAGGCATTCGAACTGAACGCGGAAGGTGTGGGATTATAAAAGATAATCAGGGGTTTAACGGATGGTTAGCCAACCCATATCCTTCGTATCATCTCATATGCTCTGGCGAACCTAAGGATCAGGAGGAAGACTAGTTTCAATGCAAGCGGGGTTTCCCTTTCCTGCAAGGGGTTCGGTGAGCGCATGAGCGCGGCTGGTTTGGGCCGGGAACCGACGATCCGGCTCTGGAGCGAACTAGCCAGAAGCCGCCATTCCGCTTTCGACCCGATGCGAGTCTGTCGCCCGGTGGCGTATATTGTGTTGGACTGCGGCGCAGGAGCTAGTGCAGCTACGGGATGGGTGATTAACCAGGAGGCTCTCCAGAATAGCTGGTGCAACAACCTAACAAAGCGCTGATCTCACCGAACGGGAAGGCCGCAATCGGCGGACAGACCCATCTTGATGGTAACGCTCGTTATTAATTAGCGAATCCTTACGTTTGCCCTCGCCACGAACGCACATAAGGCGTACATTTTCGGATCGCTTGCTGGGACCTGATAGAGCCTGCGATTGAGAGCGGGAAAATCCGCCTAAACACGGCGCGCTTCTATTCGCCAGATTCCGAGCGCTCTCAAGATTTGCCCGCCTCGGCCGGCCTTCCCTCGTGCGATTCCGGCCGCTGTCACTTTTATGCCTGGAGGAGAAAACAGCTTTTCACACTGGAGGAGAAACCATTATGCATCATCTTGCACGCCGCGAATTCATCGTTCAAGGTAGCGCGGCCGTTGCCGCACTGGCGGTCTTCAATTCACAGTTTGCCCAAGCCTTTCCAAGCCGGGCGGGTGAGAGCGTGATCCCGTGGCTAGACCAGCCGCAGCCCAATCCTGTTCCCGCGGTCATCCAGAACCAGCTTGTCTGGGAGGATATGGATTCATGGGTGACGCCTAATGACAAGTTCTTCAGCATCGCTCATTTTGATCGGCCAAGCATCGATGTGAATGCCTGGAAGCTGGAAATTGATGGGTTGGTGAAGAAGCATCTGAGCCTGTCGCTCGCCGACCTCAAGGCGCGGCCGCGCCACGAAGTGGCTTTCACGGTGGAATGTTCGGGCAATCATGGTTTTCCATTCTTTATCGGCGGCATTGGCAACGCCCGCTGGGCCGGCACGCCGCTCGCCGCCATACTTGAGGAGGCAGGGGTCAACGAAAACGGCATCGAAGTTGTTTTCTGGGGCACTGATATCGGTGACATCGCTCTCAAGGACAATAACCGCGACGTCAAGATGCATCAGAATTTCGCCCGCAGCATGTCGCTCGCCGATGCGATGAGCCCCAACAACATCCTCTGCTACGAGATGAATGGGGCCGCCCTGCCGCCACCCAACGGTTCCCCGGTGCGGCTCATCGCCCCCGGATGGTATGGCATCGCCAATGTCAAGTGGCTCAAGCGCATTGAGATACGCAACACGCGCTTCATGAGTCAATTGATGGCACGAGACTACGTCACCATCCGCGAGGAAGAGCACAATGGCGAGACGGTGTGGGCCGAGACCTCGGTCGGCCGTGCATTGCTGAAGTCGGCGCCTGCCAGAGTGACGCGTAGCGATGCCGGATACCGGATCAGCGGTGCAGCCTGGGGGGCCCCAATCGCCAAGGTCGAAGTGAAGGTTGATAACGGCCCATGGCTTGAAGCGACGATAGACCATGGTGAAGAAGCTGAATTCGCCTGGAAGGTGTGGTACCTCGACTGGAAACACCCAGCAAAGGGCGAGCATACGGTCACCTCGCGTGCCACTGATATGGCGGGACAAATCCAGCCTGCCATGGATGATCCATGGATTACCAGGAAACATACATACTGGGAAAGCAACGGCCAGGTCACGCGTCGGATCGGTATTGTTTGAGAAGTCTACCAGTCGGCCGTACCCACCTCAGGAGAATCGATTGACCTCATGCGGAACATGGGGTCATTTCGTCACTATCAAGCAAGCGTATTCGCATGTGAGGGATGACTTCCGCTTAGACGCGCAAAGCTGCACTGCATGTAGGGGATAGGTAGGCTCATTATGACCAAAGGCGGACCTTGGATCGCCTCTCGCTAACATTGTGGCCAAACTGAACTGGGAGAGTGGCCGTCTAATGCAGGGAAGGTATACGCAAGCGGGACAACAGTGCCGCCAGTTCGGCCTGTCGGCACGTCCCCGTTTTCGCAAAAACAGCCCGCAGCTGCGTTCGGGCAGTCTCGCGGCTGATGCCCAATTTTGCGCTGGCCGTGCGAATGCCTTCCCCCGATGCCAATTGCGAGGCCAGACGCGCTTCCGCTCTTGTCAGCTTGAAAGTCACGCTCAGCAATTGCTCATTTAGAACCGGTTCGGTTATAAGATTTGTGAAATACAGTAGGATGTCGCCGCCATTGAACAGATCATGCCCTAATGCAGTCATGGGCATCACCTCCGCTATCATCCGGGGGTACCCCTGGCGCGCAATGACAACGGGTTCGGACCGAACCGACAGACCCGAAACGGCGGCTCTGATGAAGCCTTGAAGACGGGCGTCACTCGGCTGATCAGTCGCGCGGATGCGGCCGTGTCGGACAACGAGGTCGGAGCCGAACAGGGCTGCTGCGCGTTCGTTAAACCGCCTCACGCATCCATGACAGTCCAGCAGCACCGCGCCAAAATTGAGCCGATCAAGAGTTACTAGGCTTGGACCGACAGATAGCTCGCCGAGCTTCTCTGCTGCGCTTATGATCCGGCTCAGGTCCGGCGCCACTCTCAGGAAATGGTCAGCTTCGCTCGGGTAGAACGGTCCGATATGAGCATCGCGGTACAGCGACACACACCATTTACGGTTGTTCACCACTGTGCTGACGGAGGCCCACCATTCTCGGTGTCCAGGACGGGCGATCTCTCGATAATAAGGCAGAACCTTTCGTTCCTCCGGAGTTGTGATTTCGTCCTCTACGGTGAAACTGACCGGGGGTTTCGCGAGCAGCTGCGGCCTCTCAAGATGGGGACTGGGAGCGTCTCCGATCCGCTCATGCCAAAGAGCCGAAAATTCAGCATGTTCCGTGGAGTCCGGCACGCAGCCGGCTTTACCACGCTGATCGGCCGCAAAAGGGTGCGCTTTTTCGCAGGTGCGGAGAGCGCAGCTCGTCGCGCCCAGCGCATCCGCAAGTTTTTGCAGCCCTCCCGGCCACCGCTCAAATTCGAAAGCGGCGTCGTAGCAGGCCTCTAGGGCAAGTGCGGTTGCGTCGGGAGCCATTCGAAACCCACCTTCATTTGGATGAGTTACCACTCACCCGCGACGATATCACAGATGGTTGAAATTCAGTACAGCAAGTCACTCATCGCCGATTGCGGGACGTGATGAAAGGCGACGATAAGGCTCACTTGGCCATCTGGTCGGTAACTCTGACCGGGCGTAGAGGCGGACATCCTCGGCGCCGCGCGTGCCGGTGCCACGGCGTCGTACCAGACTTGCGCGGCCCGCTCAGGCATCTCCCACCTCCCGGCAGGCAGGAATCTCGACGCGTTGGTGCTGGATTCCGGCCCACATTCGCTAGGAGCAGCGTAGTCCCGATATTCACCCATACGGGTGATGGCAGACAAAGTCGCCGGCAGCATCTTCCCGATCTCCCATCGGATGGACGCAGTGAGATGGTGTCTTTCGTTCCACGCTACGCTGCGCAAAAAGGACAGGCACGAGGCCGATTGTTCGCTGTCGCGGTAGGGGTGACAATGTCGATGTCAGCCACGGCTGAGCCGGTTTCCTCGGTGGATCTCGAACTGGTTCTTAGCGTCGATGTATCATCTTCAATGAGCGAGGCGGAACAACGGCTGCAGCGGGAAGGATATGTCGAAGCGCTCCAGGATGCCAAAGTTTGGCAGTCCATCAAATCCGGCCGGCGCGGCAGAATCGGTATAACCTATGTCGAGTGGGCAGGCCCAGACCACCAGAGCGTGCGGATACCATGGGCTATTCTGGAGCAGCCCGAAGATGCGGCCGCCTTCGCAGAGGCGCTGCGAGCCCAACCAATCATCAGGGGGCGCGGCACCTCAATCTCAGGGGCGCTCCTGTTGGCGGGCAAGCTGCTGGCGGGTGGGCCTGCAGGCGATCGCCAAGTCATCGACGTCTCCGGCGATGGACCCAACAATGCCGGCCTTCCGCTTCAACTGGTGCACGACACACTCATAGCCGATGGCGTGACCATCAATGGGCTGGTGATCTCGCTGCACGCAGACGACACACTCGACAGCTTTGGTCCGCGCTATGTCGAGTTGTACTATGAGAGCTGCGTCATCGGCGGTTCCGGGACTTTCGTTGTCACCGTAGCGAAGACAGCCGACTTTGCAAACGCGATCCGAAACAAGCTCGTAAATGAGATTGCTGGTCTGTCTGCCAGCGTGCACCCCGCGGCTTATCAGGTCCACTCAGGACCGGTTGTCGATTGCGACACGGTCGGAGAGGCGCCTGGACGATAGAGAGCCCCTAACGTTAATTCCGCAGCGGCCGATTTGTCACGAAAGCCACGGGCGTTACGAAACGAGAGCCGGAACGCCCCACCCGTGCGCACATCGTGGAGTTCTCAGGAACGCAACACGTTCGAAATTCCTCTACAACGACGCTGCGCCTCTCGTTCTGCTACGCGTTCGCATCGGGGCGCTTCCCTCCGGCGATCGCCATTGCCCATATCGGCGACAACCGTCGACAGTTCAGTTCCAATATTTGAAAACTCTTCCGAGATGATTAGGCATCATCAACACCTGTTCCGAATTGTGGCTAGTAAAACTGACCATTGCGACCAATGAACTGCTTTATGGGTGTGATTGGGACGGTCACTGTGAGTCCGGTTGGGTGGCGAAGGCACGCAACTGGCCGCCCTCGCCACTTGGAAGAACGGGATTGACGTGGCCAAGTCAACCCACGTTGTCGAGGTGGAGTTCGCCGGTGAGCACGCGCTCGTTCGGATCGATCGGGCCTAGATTCTTCACAACCCGGAAGCGACCGCCATACGCCTGCGCGATGTACATGTTCATGCGAACATGGTGCTGGCCGGGAATCATTTCGGCCGGGCCGCCCGGGCCCTCGCTGATGCGGACATGATCGAGTGCCCGGATGACCGCATCGCGCTCAACCGTGCCGGCTTCCTCAACCGCCGCTTCCCACATCCTGATCGCCCGGTAGTGGCCGGTGCAGCCGCTGCCTGCGGTCAACATCGCGCTGCCCGGGAACCGGTCCTCGTAGCGAAGCAAGAGTGCACGGCCAAACGGATCATCGAGTTCCTGATAGTAGTCGAGGCAGCTGTAGAGGCCCTCGATCTGCTCGGAAGGCACGAGATTGAAGAAGTTCTCGTCGAAGTATGTGCAGACGATCTTGCCGCCGCGCTTGCCGAAACCGGCCTTGTGCAATTCGTCGAAGAACGGCGTCAGGCCCGGCGGAACGATGGTGTTGAACACCACGTCGGCGCGACTCGCCATGATCTGCTGCACGGTCCGCCGGAAATCGGTGGTATCGAGAGGGAAGTACTCCTCGCCGACGATCTCGCCGCCGTTGGCGCGCACCACCCGGCTCGCGGCTTTGTTCAACAAATGCGGCCAGATGTAGTCGGCCGACGGCAAATAGAACCGCTTTGCCCCGGTGCTCTTCATGAGCCATGGGATCAGCGGTTCGACCTGCTGCGCGGGCACGGGACCGGTGCAGAAGATCAAGGGATCGTTTTCCTGTCCTTCGTACTGCTCGGTGTAGATGTAGAGTGTCTTGCCCCGCGTGACCGCCTCGCTCTTGATGGCCTGGCGGGTCGAGCTGTAGATGCCGCCGACGACCACGTCGACCTTATCGACGTCGATCAGTTTCGCGGCCCTTGCCTTGGCGACGTTTTCGGTGGTCTCGCCGTCCTCGATGACGAGCTCCACCGGCCGGCCGAGGAGGCCGCCCTTGGCGTTGATGTCGTCGACGAGCATGGTCGTGAGGTTGGCGTTGGCGATGCCCATGAAAGACAATGGGCCGGTGAGTTCGGCAATGAGGCCGATCTTGATTGGTTTCGGGTCCATCTGATTTCTCCGTTGCGGGTTGGTCGGGCGCGCCGTCGCCGGACAGCAGGCGGCGCGCAGTGTGGACGTCAGGCCTCGTAGTGGCCGAGCAGCAGTGCCGCCTGCGGCTTGCCGACATGACCGGCTTCCTGCAGGATCGCCGGCACTTCCGGATCCGACACGAAGTTCTTCCAGCCCTCGGCGTCCCAGTCGAAGATCGCCCAGACGCGGTCGGCCTCGCTGGGGTCGCGGAACACGGTTGCACCGTTCGAGCCGTGCAGCCGGCGCTTGTCGGCGCCCTTGGTCGAAAAGATACGGATGAAGTGGTCGACGTCCGCCACCTTGGTCGTTGCGAGAAGCATCTGATTTCCTCCTGTCGGTCGGGGCCACCATTGGTCCGTCGACAGGAGCACGATGCGCGCCCCGGAGCAGGCGCACATGGGGTGGATTCCCTATGCCTGCGTTTCGCCCGGTCGGATAAGGCCATGCTCGACCGCATAGAGCGCGGCGGCGGCACGGGTGGTCACGCTGATCTTGGAATAGACGCTCTGGATATGGTGGTCCGCGGTCTTGGGCGAGATTTCCAGCTTCCGCGCCGCCTCCTTCGCGGTAAGTCCGGCGGCGATCAGGCGCAGCACCTCGATCTCGCGCGGCGTCATGCCGGCCAGCGGCCGCGGCGCCGCCCGGCGCGACGGCTGCCCTGCGAAGGACAACACGGCCTCGGCGGCATCGGAGCAGATACAGCCCTCGCGGACGGCAGCGCGCAATTGCGTCGCCGCCGCCTCGCTGGACAGCGCCCTGCGGTGAGGACGTTCCTCCCGCGATGTCTGGAACGCCTCGGCAGCCGCCAGGATCCTCGCCGCCGGCGACAGGTCGGCGCCGCCAACCTTGCGGTGATAGCCAGAGCCGTCGAGCCGTTCGTGATGGCGCAGCACGAGCGTGGCAATCGCATCGCTGTCGCGGCCTAAGGAGGTCAGCGCCCGCTCGCCGTAGTAGGCGTGCAGCTGCGCAGCGTCGCGCTCGCGCACCGACAGCGGACCGTTGCGCATCCAGGTCGCGACCGGCACCACGAGTTCGCCGAGGTCATGGATGCAGCCCGACCAGCGCAGCGCGCGGACGTCAGCGGCGGGCAGCCCGACCTGTGTCCCCGCACCCGCGGCCAGTTCCGACACCATCCGCGAATGGCCGTGCGTAAATGGCATGCGCATATCGATCATGTCGGCTATGGCGAGGAACGCCTGGTCGCAGGCCGCCTCGTCCAGCGTCACCGGCGGATCGGGCTCCAGCGCCAGGATTGTGTCGCGGTCGACAGTCGCGCCGATACCCTGCATCAACATCGCTGCATTGGTCGAGACGAGCCGGGCCAGCTCCGCTTCGTACGGACCGTCGGCGCGGCTGGCGATGGTTTCGGCCATTGCTTCGATACCGGCGGCGTCGCTGAGCGCAATAGCGTCCTGTGCCAATGTGATCAGGCGCACGGCTGGCAGAACATCCTCGCCGCTCAGCCCGCGCGGCAGGCCCTTGCCGTCCCAGCGTTCGTAGATCTGCCCAAGATTGCGCCGGATCTCGTCGGACAGTCCGAGCCGCTCGCCGATCCGCTGCGCGACCTCGCAATGTGCGGTGAGCACCGGGCGGGCCACCGCGATCGCTTGCCCCATCGCAGCCTCGATCGCCTTTGCGTGGGCGTCAGGCTCGAGATCGTAGTAGAACCGCTTAAAGGCCTGCACGAAGACCTTGCCCAGTTCCGCACGGTTGCCCATGTCGAGACCGACAAGGTCCTGGCGAAGCGCGATTTCGTCGCCGAAGGTGGCCGAGAGCAGATCGGTATCGGCGTTGCAGCCGACATAACGCAGCATGGACTGGTGATAGGCGTTGCGCCGAACCTGTTCTGAAACGCCAGCAAACTCGGCAATGCGCATTGCGAGCACGCAGGATTTGAGCGCGAAGTCACGCGAATGCCCGGTGGCAAGGTCCGAAGCATAGGCTAGGACCATCATGAAGTCCGCCCGGCGTATCGAGACATCCGTCATCGCACACCCCCAAATCGACGGCATGCTACGCCTGCATGCGGCTATCGCCTAGGGAAATCCTTATCGTGCAAGAGCCGGTGCCGGCGGCTCGTTGGGTTGGCTGCGACAGGTGAGAGCCGTTACCTCGACGGTGCCAAGCGCGGTAGTGGTGATAAAGATAGGTATCCGACATTAACCCACCCCAGATCCTGCGCGAACTCATCGGCAAGACCAGGGTACTTACAAAGCGGTCCTTCGGCGTCGACCTGATAGGCGACTTCGTTACCGACGATCACATAGTGGGTTCTATCGATATTGGCGTCGACTACCACGCACCTTGATCGTCGGGTCTTGGCGCAACCGGATCTCAAGCGTCGGTCGCGAACGATGTCTGATTTCAGACGACGATGAGGCTGACTCCAACGGCCGACAAGCAGGCGCAAAGCTTTGGCGAACCGCTTCGCATCCAGACGATCCGCCACCCGGACGAGGCCGAAAAGGTCAGCCGAATACTCAGAAAACGCCAGTCATGGCGATGGTGCAACGGCCGGGTGACGAAACGCCGGGCGCTCCGACCGGCGATGCACGCCGCCTCGTGACCGGCCTTCCGCTCCGCGGTGCGGAGCGCGCGATCGAAACGCAGATTACGCCCCAATGCCCGCTCGAGAGCGATGGCGAACGCGTTCATGGCCATTGGTGAGAGCTTCGCCGGGCATGAGACCGTGAAGCACTCCAGCGGCGAATATGTTCGCGATGCGGTTCACGTCATTTCGGTCGACGTGGTTAGAGGGCTCACGCTGCTTGAGGGGTTAGGCAGGCGATTGTGACGCCGTGGGGTTTGACGACGCTCGGTCGACCATCTTCCGTGGCTGATCAGCCGACGTCGCGCACGGCTTCGCGGCGGAAGATCGTCGGGAACCAATCCTCGCGCAGCTTCTCGCCTGCCGACATGCCATGGCCGGGATAGGGAGGCGAGGTACGCCCGGGTCGCTGGACATAGCGGGCGTCGTCGCCCACGAGCCGCAGGGAGAAGGCCCTCCGGCGTGTTGCCGCTTCGTTGCCGCGTGCGCCATGAAGGGTCATATAGTTGAAGGCGACGGCATCGCCCGGCTCCATTTCCCATTCGCGGATGTCCATGCCCTCGGCATCGGGATCGGGGACTGGGATATAGGTGTCGCTATCGGCGTAGAAATTCTCTTCCGAGAGCCAGCGCGTCGGCAATACCGGTTTGGGCCAACGATGCGAGCCGGCGACGCAGCGCAGCGAGGCCTCGCGCACCGGATCCAGCGGCGACCAGAAGCTGACCGTCTGCATCCCCTCGACGAAGTAGTAGGGCCCATCCTGGTGCCAGGGCGTTGGCTTTGATGTGCCGGGCTCCTTGACAAGGACATGATCGTGGAAAAGCTGGACCGAATCCGACCTCATCAGTTCCGCGGCCACCTCGCCGGCCGCCGAGTGACGGATCACCTTCTCGAATTCGGGAATGCGGTCCCAATTGCAGTAATCGTCGAAGAAGCGGCCTGCTTCGCCAGGCTTGAGGTTTTCGGCGCCGTATTGGCTGGGCTCCGCCATGTTGCGGGCGACGCCAGCCCGCAGCGCTTCGACGTGGTCCTTGAACAGCCCGCGCACGAGCACGACGCCGTCGCGCTGATAGGCCTCGATCTGTTCCTGTGCGACGAGTGGACGTGTCATTGCTTTCTCCCGATTTGACGGTTCGAGCAAACACGCAGTTATTCATAGTTGCAAATAATAAGTATTTTAATATGCTCTTAGGCTCATGCTATACCTCACCCTTCGCCAGTTCGAATATGTCTCGGCCGTGGGCCGTTTCGGCAGCCTCTCCGGTGCGGCCGCGCAGCTCAACGTTTCGCAACCCTCACTTTCGGTCGCCATCACCCAGGTCGAGCGGCGTCTTGGGCGCAAGCTTTTTATCCGACGCAGGGGGGCCCCGGTCGAGTTGACCGATTTTGGTCGGGATTATCTCGCCAAGGTCGAGGACATCCTCTCGCAAGCCCGCCAGTTGGACGATCCTGCCCGCACCCGGCATGCGACTGTCGGCCGCCTGACCTTGGGCCTATTCGAGGATCTGGCGCCGCTTCACATCGGCCGCCTGCTCGATGCCGTGCGCAGCAAGCTTCCAGGAGCGGAGATCCGCTATCGTATCGCCGATTTCGAGACGCTCGCCCGCGACATGCTGCAGTCGCGCATCGACATCGCCGTGACGTTCGACCTCGGTCTCGACGCAAGTTTCCTGCGTCGCCCGCTCACATCCGTTCAACCCCATGCCCTCATGCGGATCGATGATCCCTTGGCTGACTTGCAGGAAGTCAGTCTCAAGGACCTCAGCCAACGCGCTTTGATCCTCTTCGAAGAAGGGCTGTCGGTTCGGCACGTCCTGGGCCTCTTCAGACGGATCGGTGCGGAGCCGGTCGTCCATCACAGAGTGCGGGCGCTAGAGGTCATGCGCAGCCTGGCCGCTCATGGCGAAGGCATTGGCATCGCCTATTCGGGCCCGCTGGGCGGATCCGCTTATGACGGAGAGCCGCTTGCCAGCGTTCCGATTACCGAGGATTTCGCCTGGGAGCCAATCATTCTCGCTCGCTCGCTCGACGGGGCGAAGAGCGCGATCGTGCATCCGGCTTCGCAAGCCATCGTTGACGCGTTTGACCATGCATGAGCAGGCCCTGCCCAATGCCTTCTATCGTCGCTGCCGTGATGAGGTCGCCAAGCGTCAGCTTGTCTTCTCAGATCGTTCGGGCAAGATCTTTCCCGGGTTCATGATGTTCTTCGGATCGATCGCAGCCTTGATGGCCGCCATCACGTCCAGCGCCGGGCCCATCTCGCGCTCCATGTAGGAGCGTTTGCCCTGCCCCACGCCGTGCTCGCCCGTACAGGTTCCTTCCATGGAAAGAGCGAGCTCGTTCAACCAGCCGATATAGGATTTGGCGGCGGCCCTCTCTGCCGGGTTCTGCGGATCGATGAGGATCAAATTGTGGAAATTGCCGTCACCGACATGGCCGGCAATCGGGGCAAGCAACCCCAGCGATTGCGCCCTCTCCGTCGCCGCGCCGATGCATTCGGCCAATCGCGAGATCGGCACGCATACATCGGTGCTGATACCTTTGGCGCCGGGCCGTAGACCCAGGACCGCCCAGAACAGGTCATGGCGCGCCTTCCACAGCCGCGTCCGTTCTTGCGGATCGGTCGTCCAGTCCAGAGCGGTGGCGCCGAACTCACGCGCGACCTCGCCAAAACGCACCGATAATTCGGCGACAGTGTCAGGTGTGCCGTGGAACTCGGCCAGCAACAATGGCATCTCCGGAAGGCTCAACTGCGAGTAGGCGTTGACCGCTTTGACCGTGGCTGCGTCCAACAGTTCGATCCGTGCAAAGGGGAGGCCGAATTGGAGTCCGCCGATGACGGCGTTGCTCGCATCTTCGACGGTTGGGAAGGAGCAGCGAGCCGCCGACACCGCCTCCGGAATGCCGCGTAACCGAATCGTCAGCTCCGTGATGATGCCGAGCGTGCCTTCGGAACCGACCAGCAGCCTCGTCAGATCGTAGCCTGCCGCACTCTTGCGCGCCCTGTGGCCGGTGCGGATCACCCGGCCGTTCGGCATCACGGCCTGAAGCGACAGGACCGCGTCCTTCATCGTCCCATAGAGCACGGCTGTCGTACCCGAAGCACGGGTGGCGGCCATGCCGCCTAACGTTGCATCGGCACCAGGGTCTAGTGGGAAGAAAAGGCCAGTATCGCGCAGATAGTCGTTGAGGCGGCTGCGTGTCACGCCTGGCTGGACGACGCAGTCCATGTCTTCGGCATTGACCGAAAGAATGCGGTCCATCCGCGTCAGGTCGACGGAAATACCGCCGCTTGGTGCATTGACCTGACCTTCGAGCGAACTGCCCGCACCGAAGGGAATGATGGGCATGCCGGCGCCGCCACAAAGCGTGACGATATCCGCCACCTCCTCGGTGCTCTCGGCAAAGACCACGCCATCCGGGGGCTGGTTCTCGATCCAGGTGGCTGTGGAACCGTGTTGAGCACGGATGGCCGTACCGGTCTGGAAACGATCCGCAAACCGATCGCGCATGGTTTGCTCGAACGCGCTGGGAAGGGTGCTTTGTCTCGACATGGCGCTCAACTGATTGTTAGTCCGCAGGCTGCTGGAAGGCTCTGGAATGGATCGAGGGGCCACGGTTTGCGGCCGTGAAAAAATATCCTGTCGGGGTCATGATGGGCGACAAGGTAGCCGACCTGCGGGCGCCGGTGGATGGCTGTCCCGCGCCGCTTGCCTCATCTCGACATCCACGCCGCCGCCGCTGTGAGCAGGGCCTGGGTATCTGCGGCCGTGCCCGTTGTGACACGCACCCCCTCGCCATGAAAACAGCGCACCGCTATGCCGGCCGCATGCAAGTGAAGCGTCAGCGCCCCCGCCTCCTCGCCGACCGCCAGCCATACAAAATTGGCTTTCGAGAGCGCAACCTGGAACCCAAGAGCTGCGAGACCTTCAGACATGCGCCGTCTCTGCTCAACGCTGGCCGTTATTCGCGCCGTTACCACGTCCCCCTCGGCAAGCGCGGCAAGTGCCGCCGCCTGCGCGGTCATCGGCAACGGAAAGGGCGGCGCAACCGTGTTCGCCGCGGCAACGATACTGCGATCCGCGAGGCAGTAGCCGACCCGCATGCCGGCAAGCCCCCAAGCCTTGGAAAAGGTGCGCAGCACGACCAGGTTTCGATGTCGGGAAAGACGTCGCGCGGGAGAGGATGCAACCATGCCCGCCTCGTCGGCATAGTCGGCATAAGCCTCATCGAGGATAACGAGCGTTTGCGCGGGTATGGCATCCAGCAAAGCCTCCAATTCAGCCGGCCCAAGCATGGTGCCGGTCGGATTGTTGGGATTGCAGATGATCACCACTCGCGCCTGGGACCTGCAGGCGTGGAGGATCGCTGCCATGTCTAACCGATGGTCGCTGTCCAGCGGCACTTCCAGGAGGCGCGCCCCCGCTCCGCCGACAATGATCGGATAAGCCTCGTAGGAGCGCCAGGCGGTGATGACCCTGTCGCCCGGGTCGCAAAATGCTCGGACGAGCTGGTCCAGCATGGTGACCGAGCCCGCGGATACCGCAATCATGTCGGAGGGCAAGCCATGCCGGCTTGCCAACGCTTCCACCAGCATTTCGCCACGCAGGTCCGGATAGCGGTGTGCACCCGCCATTGCCCTTGCCACGGCGGCCTGAATGGCGGCGCTGGGTGGGTCCGGCGCCTCATTGGAGCCGAGCCTGTGCGCAAAAACGACGCCTTGCCCCGCCCGCCCCCGAC
>NZ_VFVA01000080.1:0-1552 GCF_006442155.1 Mesorhizobium sp. B2-4-14
CTAGGATGACGAAATCGCCATGGACGGCTCGCGTCACGCAGGCGGCTTCGCGCCTGCTCCGCCCTAGGATGACGAAGGCGCTCTTGGCCGCTCGCTTGCCATGACCCTCAATCATCATAGCTGTGCCCTGCCCTCAAGCCGTCGCGCACCCGCGCCGCGATTGCCAAAAACTCCGGGCTCTCGCGGATGTCGAGTGGGCGCTTCCTCGGCAGCGTCGATTCGATGATGTCGCTGACGCGGCCCGGGCGCGGCGACATGACGACGATGCGCGTCGACAGATACACGGCCTCCGGAATGGAGTGGGTGACGAAGCAGATGGTCTTGTTCGTCCGCCCCCACAATTGCAGCAACTGCTCGTTGAGATGGTCGCGAACGATCTCGTCCAGCGCGCCGAACGGTTCGTCCATCAACAGCACGTCGGCGTCAAAGGCCAGCGCACGGGCGATCGAGGCGCGCTGCTGCATGCCGCCGGAAAGCTGCCAGGGATATTTCTTCTCGAAGCCCGAAAGGTTGACGAGATCGAGCGTGCGCTTGATCCGTTCCACCTGCTCCGCCCTGGACAGCCCCATGATCTCCAGCGGCAGCGCGACATTGCGCTCGATGGTGCGCCACGGAAACAGTGCGGCGGCCTGGAAGACATAACCATAGGCGCGCTTCTCGCGCGCCTGTTCTGCCGTCATGCCGTTGACCGATATCGTCCCGGACGTCGGCTTCTCCAGGTCGGCAATGACGCGCAGCAGGGTGGTCTTGCCGCAACCCGACGGGCCGATGAAAGAGACGAACTCACCCTTGCCGATGGTGAGATCGACATTGGACAGCGCCTGCACCGGCCCGTCATTGGTCTGGAAAGTGAGGCCAAGTTTGCTTGCCGCGACGACGGCTGGCGAAATCCCTGTCATCGGTGGGTGCCTGCCTTGTCCCGTCCCTGCGGCGGGATTCCGATTGCTTTTATCGCGATGTTGTTTTCCACTCGCCCAGTCCCATTGAATTTGTCCCACTCGATTGACGCCCGGAGTTTTCCCGATGTCGCCCAAACCGATATGCCATCTTATCCGCCCTGAAAGCACTTATGAAGGCAAGCAGGGATTGACCTATTTCGCCGGCATTGCCGCGGAATCGGTCGGCTCCTCCGGCATCTGCATGCACGTCCTCACCATGCCGCCCGGCGCGCGCGCCAAGGCGCATCTGCACGAGAACCATGAAACCGCGATCTACGTGCTCTCCGGCGAGGTCCACACCTGGTATGGCGACCGGCTCGAGCATCACATCGTCGTCAAGGCCGGCGATCTCTTCTACATCCCGGCCGGTGTGCCGCATCTGCCGGCCAATCTGAGCAACGCTCCCTCTTCGGCCGTCATTGCCCGCACCGACCCCAACGAACAGGAAAGCGTGGTCCTGCTGCCGGAGCTGGATGCGCTGGTTGCGTGACACCGGGACAAGGCGTGGAGGCCGCGCAATCGCTTCAGGCCGGTGCTGCCCCTCATCCGCCTGCCGGTGTCCAGCCGATAGATGGGTAACACTTTGAACCGGATAGATAGGTAACAGTTTTCTC
>NZ_VFVA01000081.1:0-1539 GCF_006442155.1 Mesorhizobium sp. B2-4-14
CAGACTGCTGACGAACCCCGTCGATTTTCGGCGGGGTTTTGTTTTGCGCGTTGATTGAGCTTTGTAAATTGGTGTCAGGAGAAGATGTCAGGAGGCTGGCGCTGCGCATCTGGCCTCAGGCGGGTGCTGGTTTTGGGCTTGGCCAGAGGCTGATTGCGATCTTTTTCATGTTCTGGGTGGCGGCGGCGATCAGGCACTGGCAGGCGACGCCGGTTCGCCCTCGGAAGCGGGCATAGCGGTGGCCGAAGAGCTGCTTGGCGTCGGCGAAAGACCGCTCGACCGTCTCCTTGCGGCGCCGGTAGATGGCCTTGCCCCATGCGGTCGAGCGATTGGCGTCGACCCGCTCGCGGGCGTCCTGCCAGACATGGCGCGTGATGGTGCGTTCGGCCTTGGCGTTTGAGGTGCAGGAGGCCAACAGCGGACAGTCGCGGCAGATCGCCGGATCGCTCCTGTAATGCCGGTAGCCGCTGCGGTCGGTTGTGGCATAGGCAAGCAACTGGCCCTGCGGGCAACGATAGCCGTCCGCATCCGGCTCATAGACGAAGGCGCTCTTCCTCATCATGCCGGGCTTGGGCGGGGTCGGGTTGCGATAGCCGGTGACGCCCCTGATCGTCCTGTCCTCCAGCCCCTTGGCGATGCCCGGCGTGGCGTAGCCGGCATCCAGCCCCGCAGCCGCCACATTGAAGCCGAAGCGCTCCACCTGGCGGTCGAGCCGGCCGAGATAGACGATCGAGTCATGCACGTTGGCCGGCGTGGCGAACGTGTCGGTGATGATGCCGCAACGGCCATCCACCGTGCGGTGATCGAGATAGAAGAAGCCCTTCGGCTTGCCCTCGCGCACCATGTAGCCGGCCTCCGGATCGGCACGGCTGACCTTGGTCTGCTTCTCGGGCGGCTTGCGCTGCTTCTGCTTCAGCGGCTTTTGGCCATGCAGCGCCCGCTCCACCTCGATGGCGCGGTCGAGTTCGCTCCAGTAGTCGGCCCGCGACTTGGCGACCAGGGCAAGGTCGTATTTGCCCTTGTTGGCGTTGGCCTTCAGATGCGTGCTGTCGGTGTAGAGCACCGTCCCGTCCACCAGCCCCGCCCGGATCGCCTGCTCGACGATGCGGTCGAAGATCGCCTGCGCGATCGTCTCGTCCTGGTAGCGCCGGCGCCGGTTCTGCGACAGCGTCGAGGCGTCGAACACCTTGTCCGTCAGCTTCAGCCGCAAAAACCAGCGGTAGGCGACATTGACCTCGATCTCGCGCACCAGCTGCCGCTCCGAGCGCACGCCGAACAGGTAGCCGATGAACAGCGCCTTGAACATCAAGGTCGGATCGAGCGGCGGTCGGCCATTGTCGGCGCAGTAGAGCGGCGCTGTCAGATCGTGGATGAAGGAAAAGTCGATCGCGCGATCGATCTTGCGCAACAGGTGGTCAGCCGGAACCAGCTGATCCAACGTCACCATCTCGAGCGCGGTCTGTTCAGGGGCGGGTCGCTTCAACATGACCCAGTGAATCAAAAACCCCCGGCAAATGCCAGGGGTTTGTCAGCAGTCTG
>NZ_VFVA01000082.1:0-1451 GCF_006442155.1 Mesorhizobium sp. B2-4-14
CGAAAACGAACACCAATTTTTGGGTCGAGAAGTTCGATCGCAACCAGTCGCGAGACAGAAGGAATGGTGAGGCACTTGCAGCGGCGGGGTGGCGCGTCATTGTTGTTTGGGAGTGCGAGTTGGGCACCTCCGTCAAGGTAGATTCTAGGGCTGGCGAACTAGCTGCCGACATCATCTCCCCGGGGCTGCACTCCGTCAGCCACTAGTTTCTGCTTGAGTGGCGCAGGCTCAATTTCGGTCTTCAGCTGGGCGCATGGGGTTGAGCTCCAGAACCGCACCTTTCGACTCGATCCATATGGCAGTTAAAGCCACCGCCCCTTCAAATCTGGGTCTAGTCTAGCCAATCTGAGCTTTCGGGTTTTGGGCGCCGACTGCGACAGGCAGGTCTGTCGATATCACGGTTGGAAGATTTCCCGCCGCCAGATCTGCGTTGGTGCCCACGGATCAGGCCTCCCGCTCTTTGATGCGTCGTCCGTTGCGCTTTTGTCCGCCTAAGTCAGCGGAAACTTGAAGCAGGCGCTCAACATGGAAGTTGAGTTCATCACGATCTAGCGTGGCGAGCGGCATGCTTGCCATGGTAACCACTTCTTCATTCTCGCCGACTTCCCTCAGGGCCACGGTGGTTGCATGATTCCAAGCAGCGGCCATCAATTTCTTTAGCGATGCGAGAGTCGGGCGAGCGCTTAAAGTGGCGATGGGAAGTACGAGGTTCACAACTGGGTTGCTTGGCTCCGAGCGGGGGGAGGTTTCCACCATGATAAGCGCGCCCTTCGCGGCACCCGACCGGATCCCAATCTTCCCCGAGGCGCCGTCGAGTTCCACCTTGTATCCGGCCTCCTGAATTCGAGCTTAGAGCATGACCAAGTAGGCCGGCGGTTGGATCTCCCTATCGAGTACCTTTTTTCCGGCCACCTTTACGGCTTGGTGTCGGGTAAGGTCATTCGCCGTACGGGTTGTTTCGATATCGATCCGCACTGGGTCGCCTGCGGCCACGCACTCTCCTACTTCGAGTACCGCGTCCATCCGAGATGCAGGGGACTTGAGCGTTTCATCAATCCGCGCAAGTCCCCAAAAGGCGTAAACGGCAGCCGTAACCAGCGCGCGCACCTGCGGGCCAGCTTCGAGATTGGTTTCCAGCTCTTCCAATCCCGATGGTTCGTGAGACAGAATGATGGCAAGGGCGGCGCGCCGCCCGATTTTCTCGCCGTCGGCTAAGCTAGGTATGTCGATCTCGGCACCGATGACTTTTTGACATCCCCGAATCCATGATTCCACTTCAGGACCCCGGCTTGCTACACGTTCCTCGATATCCTGGAGAAACTCACGTCGGTCGAAGCCCCTTTTGCCAAAGCGGGAACGCAGCGCTTCGATCGTGGCGCACCAAATCCCGATGTCGATTTCAGAGGAGCGCGGTTCGAGCGAGATCAGGAGGTTTCGCGCATTCTCAGCCA
>NZ_VFVA01000083.1:0-1373 GCF_006442155.1 Mesorhizobium sp. B2-4-14
ACAATGGCGTGGAAGCGTTTGAGGCCGTTGCTGAAGGTGACCGGGCCCGGCGGGCGCTCCTTTGGATAGCCGTTCCAGCCGCCGAGCCGGGCAATGCACCAGGCCGCCCAAGCGAGCGTGTGTGGCGGATGCGGGTTCTTCTGCGTTTGGGTCTTGCCTTCCAGCCTGGCGACCAGCGCGTCCAGAACGGCGATCTCGGCGGGATTGAAGAGGCGTGTGGCCCTGAGGGTCTGGCCGGCCGCGTCGCGCCCGTGCACGAGTTGCATAACCCTGGTGGCCACGATCAGCGCGGTGGCAGCCAGACGTTCGAGTGCATCGCCATCGGCGATGAGGCTTTCCTCCAGATCGATGGCCTGCGACTTCAAGGTCCGGAACAACTGCTCGATGGTCCAGCGCGACCGGTAGAGATCGACGATGGCGATGGCATCGGCGAGTGTCTTGACGGTGTGGGTTGTCAACAGCCGCCAGATCACCGCGTCCTTGGGCGAAGGCGGATCGATCTCGCGCACTTCCACGATATTGAGCCTGACCGCGCGCGGATCGCGGCGGTCGGCCCCAAGGCGCGGCTGGCGCAAGGTGACCTCGGCGAAGCGAACGGCCAGGTGCACCTTGCGTCCCGGCCGGCCGGGACGCGCCTGCAGATCGAAGGCGATGCGGCCGGCTTCCGGCGTCTTGGCTATCTCGCCGAACAAGCGGCCGCCCTCTTCCCCCAGCGCCCGATCGCGCACAGCGCGCATGAGCACATGCGTGCGCTCGTCAGGCAGCCTTGCCAGCACCTCGTAGATGTCGGCCTCGCGGTCGCCGATCACGGTGAGGAGCGGCGTGTCGGTCAGCGCCTGGCGGGCCGCCGTGGCGGTGGCGATCCATTTGTAGCTTTCCTTGGCTTCGATCGGCAGGGCCTGGTAGTCGTCCGCCTTCTGCCCCCGGCGCCGCCAGATCGTGGCCGCCGCAAGGCCCAGCACCGACCCGTCGCCGGCATCCACGGCCAGCGCCGGGTGTACGAACAGCCCGATATCCTTGCCGTTGCCGACACATCCGAGGCCGCGCTTGCGCGAGGCCTTGGCCTGATAGTTGATCTCGCTGCTGTCCTCGATGATCAGCACATGACGGCCGGCCGCCGCCTTGGCCGTTTGCGCCGCCGCCGTGCGCACGATCTCCTGCACCGTCACGTTGGGATTGCCAAACAGCCGCGTGAACGCAACCTGTTCCGCGCGTGTATCGGCCAGCCGACGCATGCCCGCGCTGATGCGCATGCACATGCGCTCCAGCACCATGCTCCCCTTTTTTGCAAGCGCAGGTCGCCGAAGTATCCAAGCAGCGGGGCCATCGTCGAAATCTCCCGAATCAACAATGGCAGCTACAGAATCACACAC
>NZ_VFVA01000084.1:0-1337 GCF_006442155.1 Mesorhizobium sp. B2-4-14
TCGGTGCCCATGAACACGGCGGTGAAGTAGGCCAGCATCTGGATCGGCAGCGCGTAGATGATCGGCGAGATGATTTCGGGCACGTCCGGCAGCACGATCGTCTCCATCGTGGTCACGCTCGCCTGCGCCGCTCCCCTGGCGTCGGTGATCAGGATGATCTTGCCGCCGCGCGCCGCCACCTCCTGCATGTTCGACACCGTCTTTTCGAAGATGCGGTCATGCGGGGCGATGACGATGACCGGCATGTTCTCGTCGATCAGCGCGATCGGCCCGTGCTTCAGTTCGCCCGCCGCATAGCCTTCGGCGTGGATGTAGGAGATCTCCTTGAGCTTCAGCGCCCCTTCCATGGCCAGCGGGAAATTGGTGTCGCGGCCGAGATAGAGCACATCGGAATAGCGCGACAGGTCCCGCGCGATGCGCTCGATCTGCGCTTCAAGCTTGAGCACCTGGTTGGCATAGCGCGGCGCTTCCGAAAGCGCCCGCACCAGGATCTTTTCCTCATCCGTCGAGATCGCGCCGCGCGCCACGCCGGCGCGCACCGCAAGCGAGGCCAGCACCGACAGCTGGCAGGTGAAGGCCTTGGTCGAGGCGACGCCGATCTCGGGACCGGCAAGTGTGGGCAGCACGACGTCGGATTCGCGCGCCATGGTCGATTCGCGCACATTGACCACGGCGCCGATCTTCATGCCGGCCTTGCGGCAGTAGCGCAGCGAGGCCAGCGTGTCGGCGGTCTCGCCCGACTGCGAGATGAAGAAGGCGGCATCGTTGCCCGACAGCGGCATCTCGCGATAGCGGAACTCCGAGGCGACATCGATGTCGACCGGCAGCCGCGCATAGCGCTCGAACCAGTATTTGCCGATCAGGCCGGCGAGATAGGCGGTGCCGCAGGCCGAGATCGCCAGCCGGCCGATCTTGGCGAAATCGAACGGCAGGTCGAGCGGCTTCGAGACGCCGGAGACGAAATCGACATAGTGCGCCAGCGTGTGCGAGATCACCTCGGGCTGTTCATGGATTTCCTTTTCCATGAAATGGCGGCGGTTGCCCTTGTCGACCATGAAGCTGGTCGACAGCGATTGCTGGCGCTTGCGGTCGACCTTTTGGCCGCCGATGTCGAAGATGGCGACGCCGTCGCGGCGCACCACCGCCCAGTCGCCGTCCTCGAGATAGGTGATCGAATTGGTGAACGGGGCGAGCGCGATGGCGTCGGAGCCCAAAAACATCTCGCCATCGCCATGGCCGACGGCCAGCGGCGGTCCGTTGCGGGCGCCGACGATCAGGTTGTCGTCGCCCTTGAACATGATGGCCAGCGCAAAGGCGCCCTCCAGCCGCTTCAGCGC
>NZ_VFVA01000085.1:0-1200 GCF_006442155.1 Mesorhizobium sp. B2-4-14
CGGTTTCCGGCACGGTATCGGTGGACAAGGTCGGTCTCGAGAATGCCACGATCGCGCCGCTGATCGCCGGCAAGGTCACGGCCGCGCTCAGCGGGCGCCTGACAGCCGATGCCATGGCCATCGACAGCGGCTCTCTCAAGAGCGATGCGCTGAACAGCCAGGTCTCCGGCCAGGTATCGCTGCGTGATGGCGCCATCGATCTCAAGCTGAAGGCGGATGCCCCGTCATCGGCCTTGCCGCCAGCGGCGCGAGGCATGCTCGGTGAACGGGCGCAGATCAGCGCCGCGATAAAGCGCGATCCCAATGGCGCTATCAACGTCGATGGGTTGAAGCTGATCTCCGGCGCGCTGAGCGCACAGGGACAGGCAAGCCTGGCCGACAACAAGGTGGCCGCCGACATTACCGGCGCTCTTACCGATATTTCCCCGCTGTCCAAGGACGCCAAGGGTGCCATTGCCTTTGCGCTGACTGCTCAGGGGCCGGCCACCGCCCCCGACCTGTCGCTGACCGTCAATAGCGATCGGCTTTCGGTGGCGTCGCGCGAGATCACCGGGCTGAAGCTGACCGCCACCGGCAAGGCGGATGCCATCAACCCGGCTGCGAATGTGCAACTGACCGGCAATGTCGCGGGACAGGCCTTGCAAGGCAGTGCCGTGCTGGCGACGGCGAACGGCAAGAGCGCCATCAACGGCCTGCTTCTGTCGCTGGGCCCAAACAAGATCTCCGGCGATCTGGAATTGGACGACAAGTTCGTGCCTGAAGGCACAATCTCGCTCGACCTGCCCGATATCGGGCCGCTTGCCGCGCTGGCGCTGGAAAAGGCCGAAGGCGACGTGCGCGGCACGATCGCCTTTTCGAAGAACGGCACGGCACCCCAGGTCGCCATCAAGGCGGCCACCGCCTCGATCACGCGCGGCGACCTCCAGGCGAAAACCGTTTCCATCGATGCGCTGATCGCCAACTATCTTGCGGCGCCGGTGATCTCGGGCAAGATCCATGCCGACACCGTCATATCGGGCGGCACGGTGATCAGCGGCATCGATGTCGATCTGAAGCGTGACGGCGACTGGACCGGCTTCTCCGGCGGCGCCACGGTCAAGGGCATTCCGGCCAAGGCGGCTGGCCGGGTGAAAGCCGCCAACGGCACGACGACCATCGAACTTGCTTCCGGACAGGCGACTGTCCAGGGCATCCAGGCGG
>NZ_VFVA01000086.1:0-1119 GCF_006442155.1 Mesorhizobium sp. B2-4-14
AACCGGATCCTGTCCGGCATCGCCTACTATTACGTCTATTTCTTCCGCGGCACGCCGCTGCTCGTACAGGTCTATCTGGTCTATTACGGCGTGGGCTCTTTCCGGGTGCAGCTCGAATCCGTCGGACTGTGGTGGTTCTTCCGCGACGCCTTCAACTGCGGTGTGTTTGCCTTCGCGCTCAACACCGCCGCCTATCAGGCCGAAATCCTGCGCGGTGCCATCGAAAGCGTGCCCAGGGGCCAGTGGGAGGGCGCCGCCTCGCTTGGTCTGCACAAGCTGCAGACATTGCGCAAGGTCATCCTGCCACAGGCGATCATCGTGGCATTGCGACCCTACGGCAATGAACTGGTTCTGATGATCAAGGCCTCGGCCATCGTCGCCATCATCACAGTCTACGACCTGATGGGCAACGCGAAGCTCGCCTACGCCAAATCCTTCGACTTCCAGGCCTATGTCTGGGTCGCCATCGTCTATCTGGTGATGGTCGAGATCCTGCGCCACGGGGTCGAATGGATCGAACGGCGGATCACGGTCCACCTACACCGCTGATGCGTGCGACGCCACGCGTTTAAGCGATCTGTCATCAGTCTGCACCAGTCGATGCGGTGGCGCGCGCCTTGACGAATTCGCCGCATGGCCTAGAGCTTCCGCAACTGAAATCTCTATTCCGTCGGAAGGAAAAGGCATGGCATCGGTGGCATTTCTCGGTCTTGGCGTCATGGGCTACCCCATGGCCGGGCACCTGAAGAACAAGGGCGGCCACGACGTCACCGTCTACAACCGCACCCGCGCGAAAGCCGAACAATGGGTCGCTCAACATGGCGGCAGCTTTGCCGCGACGCCGGCGCAGGCTGCCGAGGGCAAGGATTTCGTCTTCTCCTGTGTCGGCAATGATGACGATCTGCGGTCGGTGACGACTGGTCCCGAAGGCGCCTTCAAGGCGATGAAGAAAGGCTCCATCTTCATCGACAACACGACGGCTTCGGCAGAAGTCGCGCGCGAACTGGCACAAGCCGCGCAATCGAGCGGATTCTCATTTCTCGACGCGCCGGTTTCCGGCGGCCAGGCTGGTGCCGAGAACGGCGTGCTGACGGTCATGGTCGGTGGCGACCAGGCTGC
>NZ_VFVA01000087.1:0-1094 GCF_006442155.1 Mesorhizobium sp. B2-4-14
CTGGCAGGCAGGCGGACCTTGTCGTTCTAAGCGACGCGGATAGAGGTTTCCTCGAATCTCAGGTGCGCCGGCATAAGGCGCCGCGCTCCTTGTCGGATCGATGCCGGATGGTCTTGCTGTGCGCGCAGGGTTTGCAAAGCAAAGACGTTGCCGAACGCCTGGGTGTTCACGAGCACACGGTTGGCAAGTGGCGCCGTCGGTTCGTACAGGATGGTATTGAAGGGCTGACAGATGAATATCGTACCGGTCGACCGCGAACTGTCTCCGATGCCCAGGTTGCTCAGGTCGTCGAGCGTACGTTGAACACCACTCCCAAGGATGCCACGCACTGGTCCATCCGTTCGATGGCAGCCGACCGCGGCCTTTCTCATACCACCATCCGTCGGATCTGGACCGCGTTTGGCCTGCAGCCGCATCGTACCGAGACATTCAAGCTTTCCTCCGATCCGCTCTTCGTTGATAAGGTGCAGGACATCGTCGGCCTCTATATGTCACCACCGGACCGGGCGATCGTGCTATGCGTGGATGAGAAATCGCAAATCCAGGCATTGGATCGCGAGCAGCCGGTTCTGCCTATGGCACCGGGCGTCGCCGAACGGCGTACTCATACTTATGTTCGCAACGGCACGACTTCTCTGTTCGCCGCGCTCGATGTTGCCACTGGGGCGGTGATAGGTCATTGCTACAAGCGTCACCGGGCCACCGAATTCCTCGACTTCCTGAAGCGGATCGACACCGAAATGCCCAATGGCCCGGACGTGCATCTGGTGATGGACAACTATGCGACCCACAAGACGCCGAGGATCAAGGCTTGGCTCGCGCGCCGTCCACACTGGCATGTTCACTTCACGCCAACGTCGGCATCCTGGATCAATCAGGTCGAGCGGTGGTTCGCAGAGCTGACGCGAAAGCAGTTGCAGCGCGGCGTACACCGTTCCACCGCAGAACTGGAAGCTGATATCGACGCCTTCATCGAAACCCACAACGAGAACCCGACCCCATACAAATGGGTCAAATCCGCCGACCAAATCCTCGCGTCGGTCAAGCGCTTCTGCCAGAAGACAATGAACCGAACTTCAGATTCAGGTGACTAG
>NZ_VFVA01000009.1:0-175342 GCF_006442155.1 Mesorhizobium sp. B2-4-14
TCGTCGTGCTTCCGCCTCCGCCGCCCCCCATCGGCATCTTCGTCCTGCCGACGCCGGCCTTAGTGACCTTGCAGGCCTGGGTGAACCCACCGAGGGACATCTACCCGCCGCCGAACGACGTCATCTTCAACAACATCCACAACACCACGATCATCAACAACACGACGATCAACGAGAACAACAATCAAGGCGGCGGCCTCACCACCGGCCAGAAGCTGACCGCCGGCGCCGTGGGCTTGGGTGCGGCCGCGCTGGCGACCAAGGTGGCGCTGCCGGCTGTCCTGCAGAAGAAGGAAGCCACGCTCGCCAAGCAGAACCCCGGCGGCCTGCCAGTGAAGCCAGGGCGGGGCAGCCGGCAGCCAGGCGGTTCCACGCCGCTGTCGAAGACATTGCCTGCCGACAGGCTGACAGGTCATGCCTTGCCCGGCGCCGACGGCAAGACGCTCCCGCTCGTCAATGGCAGGCCGGTGCTGAATGGACAGAATCTGCCCAACCCGAACCTGCCAAACAACAAATCCAGGAAGCTCTTGAACAAGCAGGGCACGGCAGGTGGAAACGCCGTGACCGGCAACGCTGTGGTGAATGGACAGAACCTGCCCAACAACCCGAACCTGCCCAACAGCAAGTCCAGGAAGCTCTTGAACAAGCCGGGCACGGCGGGTGGAAACGCCGTAGCCGGCAACCCTGCGGTTAATGGGCAAAACCGGGCCAATGGGCAGGGCCAGAACAGTACTGGCCAGAACGAAACAGGCAAGAATGGCAAGTTCCGCAGGGCCCCGGGTGCCAATGGCACGCCTGTGGCGAATGGGACGAACAACCCCTCGGCACTCAAGGGCCAGAATTCAGGCCAGACCTCGCCCAACGGCAAGTTCAGGAAGCTTCACAATCAGGGCGGTGGCCAGACGAATGGCCAGGCCAATGGGGCCCAGGTCGATGGCAGCGGTCCCAAATTCCACAGGCTGCCCGCCAATGGAAGCGGTGGTGGCGACGTCCAGCAGAAATTCAAGGTTAACAATGGCAATCCGCAGCTGAAGGTGCAGGGTCAGCCCAAGCCGCAGAGGCCGGAGTTCCACGCCCAGCCGAAGCAGCAGATGCAAGAGATGCGCCGGCAGCCGCAAGCGCAGCCAAGGCCGCCGAAGCAGCAGATGCAAGAGGTGCACCGGCAGCCGCAAGCGCAGCCAAGGCCGCAGCAGCCGCCAGCTGTCAAGAAGCCGTCTTGCGGGCACCCTAATGAGCCTGCTTGCAAGCAATAGTGCATATCGTCCAGAGGGGGCCCGGCTTGGATCGCGACAGGCATAAGACAAGGCTCGAAACGCCTCGCTGGTCGCGTTGTGTGAGATGACACGGGCTGTGCCGGGCTGGCAGCAAACATGGCGAGGCCACGGCGGCAACCCGCGAACAGATCACATCTGCGTGGTAGGCCGCTGCCAAGATTGCGCAGTGCCCCGGCTCGCTGTTACCCAATCAGTGCAGGGGGTCAAAAAAGGAGTGAGCATAATGAGGATTGCAAGCGTTCTGACGTCTGTCGCCCTGGCAGGGTTCATTGCGACGGGAGCCGCCGCGGCGGCGACGAAAGCGGCGACCACGACGGCGCCGGCCACCACTACGACGGCGCCCATGAAGAAGGCTGCGCCTGCCATGACGCCGCAGCAAACGGCGATTTCGAAGCAATGTTCCGCGCTTGCGGATACCAAGAAGCTGCACGGAAAGGTGCGCGCGAAGTTCCGGGCCGACTGCAAGAAGAACGGCGGCAAAGCCAGCTGATCTTCGGCTGTCCGCGGCGTGTTATGCTGCCAGCTGCCCTGCTTGGAGAGGCTGGCAGCAATTCTGGAGGTGAAGCGGTTCTCTGTCCTGGACCACTTCAAACCTGAACCACTTCAAAAGCCGCAGAAGAGGCGATAGTACCGGAACAAGCCGGGCCTCAAACCCGGGTGCCGCCCACCGTCATCTGGTTCATGCGCAGATGCGGCTGACCGACGCCGACCGGAACCCCCTGGCCAGCCTTGCCGCACATGCCGATGCCATTGTCGAGCTGCATGTCGTTGCCGACCATCGAAACGCGATGCATGGCATCGGGCCCGTTGCCGATCAGCATCGCGCCCTTGATCGGCTGCGTCACCTTGCCGTTCTCGATCATGTAGGCCTCGGTGCAGCCGAACACGAACTTGCCTGAAGTGATGTCGACCTGACCGCCGCCGAAGGAGACCGCGTAGATGCCGTTCTTGACCGATGCGATGATCTCGTCCGGCTCCATGTCGCCTGCCGTCATGTAGGTGTTGGTCATGCGCGGCATCGGCTGGTGCGCATAGCCTTCGCGCCGGCCGTTGCCGGTGGCCTTCATGCCCATCAGCCGTGCGTTCTGCCGGTCCTGCATGTAGCCGACCAGCTTGCCGTCCTCGATCAGCACGTTGCGGGCCGACGGCGTGCCTTCGTCGTCGACGGTGAGCGAACCGCGCCGCTCGGGGATGGTGCCGTCGTCGACCACGGTGACGCCCTTGGCGGCGACCTGCTGTCCCATCAGGCCGGCGAAGGCCGAGGTTTTCTTGCGATTGAAATCGCCTTCCAGCCCGTGCCCGACAGCCTCATGCAGCATGACGCCCGGCCAGCCGCTGGACAGCACGATGTCGAACGTGCCGGCCGGGGCAGGAACCGCCGCGAGATTGACCAGAGCCTGCCGGAGCGCCTCCCTGGCGGCATGCTTCCAACTGTCCTCGATCAGGAAATCGCCAAAGGCCTTGCGCCCACCCATGCCGTAGGAGCCGCTTTCCTGGCGGTCGCCATCTCCGACCACGACGGAGACGTTGATACGGACCAGAGGCCTGATATCGCGAACCATCTGGCCGTCGGCGCGCACGATCTCGACATGCTGCCAGGACGCGGCGAGCGAGGCGGTCACCTGGCGCACGCGCGGATCCTCCGCGCGCAGCCAGGCGTCGATTTCCTGCAGCAGCTTTGCCTTGGCCTCGAAGGAGGGTGAGGGGATCGGGTTCTCGTCGCCGTAGAGATGGCGATTGGTGCGGGCGGGCGCGGCGGCAAGTGTCCCGGAGTAGCCACCCTTGACGGTCGAGACGGCATCGGCCGCGCGCAGCAGCGAGGCCTCGGACAGATCGCTCGAATGGGCATAGCCGCTGGCTTCGCTGGCGACGGCGCGAAGACCAAACCCCTGATCCGTATTGAAGTTGGCGGTCTTGAGCCGGCCATTGTCGAACATCAGCGCTTCGCTTTCGCTGTATTCGAGGAAAAGCTCGCCGTCGTCGGCGCCATTGATGGTGTCGGCGACGATCTGCTTGATGCGATCATCTGAAATGTCAAATTGGCCGATCAGGCTGTTCATGGCGTCCATCCGTGGAAAGAATTGTTTCCACGATGTAGGCGCGAAGATGCGCCTGCACAATCTGCAATGAAGATCGGGCTCGACGAATGGCAGCGGCCAGCCGACACAAGTCCGGCTTCGTTGCGGCAAAATCGCGTCAGGATCGGGCTTTGCGCCAGGGGCGGAATCAGGGCAGCGCCGCGAAGCCTTCGGCAAAACCCTTCAGGTCGACGGGAATGCCGATGCCTTCTTCTGGCGTCTGGAAGACGATGAACGTTGCCGACGTGCCGGTCTTCAGCGTGTCGAGCAGCGGCTTTTCGAGGATGACCTCGGCATAGCATCCATCCTGGAAACAGCGCACGAAATAGGCGCGGCCAATGTCCTTGCCGTCGACATTGAGGCCGAGCCCGTTGGGCAACAGCACGCCGAGCGGCGCCAGCACGCGCAGAATCTCGGCCTTGTTGTCGGCGGTGCGCAGCACGACGACCGACAGCCCCATCTCCGGACGGTCCTCGGCAACGACGTTCTGCATCATCACGCATTGTTCCGAGGTGGCGCCGGCGGGCGTGTCGCAGATGATCGACCAGGCGCCATGCGTCGAGCGCACCGTGCCGCTCGGCTGGGCGGCATTGGCCTGACCGGCCACGAACAGACCGGCCGCGGACAGGGCGGCAACAAGCATGGCCTTGACCAAAGGGCTCGAAAGCCCCGGTCTCGTATGCCCCAGTCTTGTGTGCCCCAGTCTTGGGTGCCCAAGTCTTGAAAGCCAAGAGTTCATGACGGCTCCATTGCGAATCACGGCACTTTAAGCCGCGCCAATGCCAAGTAAAGGACGAGACCGCGGCCGAACTGTCCCGATACAGGCAATAGAGCGCTTTTTCCTGCCAAATTCGCCTGAATTACGACGCTTCGCGCGCCCGGCCGGCATGAGGCAGCGGCCTGCCGGACATACGCGATTCGCCGCCATTGCCGCCGCCCCGGAAGAGCCGTGCCGGCTTGCGCGCAAAAATGCCGCACAGTTTCCTCCGCTCCTTTCTTGCGGAGGGAAAAAGAGTATGGTTTGAACCACCTTGAGACTGTCCGGGATTCCCGTCCCGGCATTGTTCGTTATTCTTGCGGGCACAGCCGTGAGAGACTGGGAGACGAAGAGGGCGATGAGAAAATTCCTAGCAAGCACCGGTGCTGCTGCCACGTTCCTCGCCTGCGGATCCGCTCATGCGGACCAGCCCAAGGCGTGGGAGACGGGCTTCCAGGCGCCTGCGACCGACATGATGCGGCAGATCGAGTGGTTTGGAAACTACACGATGTGGTTCATCATCCCGATCACCGTCCTGGTGCTGTTCCTCCTTATCTATTGCATCGTGAAATTCCGCGCGAGCGTGAACCCGATTCCGTCCAAGACCAGCCATAACACGCTGATCGAGGTCATCTGGACCGTCGGCCCCGTCGTGGTCCTGCTTTGTCTCGCCATTCCCTCGTTTCAGCTTCTGACCGCGCAGTATACGCCGCCGGAGGAGGCCAAGCTGACCGTGAAGGCGACCGGCAACCAGTGGAACTGGGACTACGAATATCAGACCGACAACACGCTCGCCTTCAATTCGGCCATCCTCCAGGACGGCGACCGCGCCAAAGCCGGCAAGGAAGACCGCACGGTTTATCCGCGTCTGCTCGCCGTCGACAATGAACTGGTGGTGCCGGTCAACACGATGACCCGCGTGCTCGTCACCGCGACCGACGTGATCCATTCCTTTGCCATGCCTTCCTTCGGCATCAAGATCGACGCCATTCCCGGTCGCACCAACGAGACCTGGTTCAAGGCGGAGAAGGAAGGCCTCTATTATGGCCAGTGCTCGCAGCTCTGCGGCAAGGATCACGCCTTCATGCCGATCGCCATTCGTGTCGTCTCGGACGCGCAGTTCAAGACCTGGCTGGCTGCGGCCAAGACCGATCTGCCCGGCGCCAACAAGACGCTGATGGCCGAGGTCGATGGCCACAACAAGGTAGCGGCCGCCGGCAATTGATGCCGCGGCCAGGAAAGATCAGGGAACGGAGCGGAACATGGCAGACGCTGCAGCTCACGACGGGCACGACCACAAGCCTTATCACGGTTGGGTGCGCTGGGTTTATTCGACCAACCACAAGGACATCGGTACGCTCTACCTGATCTTCGCGATCATAGCCGGCATCATCGGTGGCGCACTGTCGGTTGCCATCCGCATGGAACTGCAGGAGCCGGGCATCCAGATCTTCAGCGGTCTTGCGCAGATGGTCTACGGCATGAACGGTGACGCGGCGATCGATGGCGGCAAGAGCATGTACAACGCCTTTGCCACCGCGCATGCGCTGATCATGATCTTCTTCATGGTCATGCCGGCGCTGATCGGCGGTTTCGCCAACTGGATGGTGCCGATCATGATCGGTGCTCCCGACATGGCGTTCCCGCGCATGAACAACATCTCTTTCTGGCTGCTGCCGCCTGCCTTCATCCTGCTGCTCACCTCGATGTTCATGCCGAGCGCGCCGGGCGCCTACGGCGTCGGCGGCGGCTGGACGCTCTATCCGCCGCTTTCGACCTCGGGCCAGCCTGGACCGGCGATGGATCTGGCGATCCTGTCGATCCACATCGCCGGCGCGTCCTCGATTCTCGGTGCCATCAACTTCATCACCACCATCTTCAATATGCGCGCTCCCGGCATGACGCTGCACAAGATGCCGCTGTTTGCATGGTCGGTGCTGGTCACTGCCTTCCTGCTCCTGCTGTCCCTGCCGGTTCTGGCCGGCGGCATCACCATGCTGCTCACCGACCGCAATTTCGGCACCACCTTCTTCGCTCCCGATGGTGGCGGCGATCCGATCCTGTTCCAGCACCTGTTCTGGTTCTTCGGCCATCCGGAAGTGTACATCCTGATCCTGCCGGGTTTCGGCATCATCAGCCATATCGTGTCGACCTTCTCGAGGAAGCCGGTGTTCGGTTATCTCGGCATGGCTTACGCCATGGTCGCGATCGGCGCCGTCGGCTTCATCGTCTGGGCGCACCACATGTACACGACCGGCCTGTCGCTCGACACGCAGCGCTACTTCGTCTTTGCCACCATGGTTATCGCGGTGCCCACAGGCGTGAAGATCTTTTCCTGGATCGCGACGATGTGGGGTGGGTCGATCTCGTTCAAGCCGCCGATGCTGTGGGCGCTGGGCTTCATCTTCCTGTTCACCATTGGTGGCGTCACCGGCGTGCAACTGGCCAATGCAGGCCTCGACCGCTCGCTGCATGACACCTATTTCGTCATCGCCCACTTCCACTACGTGCTGTCGCTGGGCGCGGTGTTCGCCATCTTCGCCGGCTGGTACTACTGGTTCCCGAAGATGACCGGCTACATGTACTCGCCGGTCATCGCCAACACCCATTTCTGGGTGATGTTCGTCGGCGTGAACCTGATCTTCTTCCCGCAGCACTTCCTCGGCCTCGCCGGCATGCCGCGCCGCACCATCGACTATCCGGACGCGTTTGCGGGCTGGAATATGGTGTCGTCCTACGGTTCGTACATTTCGGCCGTCGGTGTCGCGATCTTCCTCTATGGCGTGTTCGAAGCCTTCCAGAAGAAGCGGATCGCCGGTGCCAACCCATGGGGTGAGGGTGCCACCACGCTCGAATGGCAGCTGCCTTCGCCGCCGCCGTTCCACCAGTGGGAGCAGCTGCCGAAGATCAAGTAAGGCGGCAGTCTCGGAATCGAAACCGCCGGTTAACCGGCGGTTTCGGCCAAACGGATGGAATTGAGTACGCATGGCCCTAGTCGACGAAACCAGCATTGACGAAGCGGGCTTCCGCATGTCGGAAGCCACGGCGGGCGATTTCTTCGCCCTGCTGAAGCCGCGCGTCATGTCGCTGGTGGTGTTCACCGCCTTTGTCGGGTTGGTCGCGGCGCCCGTGACCATCAACCCGCTGCTTGCGGTGATCGCCATCCTGTCGATCGCCATCGGTGCCGGCGCCTCGGGCGCGCTCAACATGTGGTACGACGCCGACATCGACGCGGTGATGACCAGGACGGCCAGCCGTCCGGTGCCGTCCGGCCGCATCCAGCCACACGAGGCGCTGAGCTTCGGTCTGGTGCTGTCGGTGCTGTCGGTGATGACGCTCGGCGTGCTGGTCAACTGGCTCTCGGCGGCGCTGCTGGCCTTCACCATCTTCTTCTATGCTGTCGTCTACACGATGTGGCTGAAGCGCTGGACACCGCAGAATATCGTCATCGGCGGCGCGGCCGGTGCGATCCCGCCGGTCATCGGCTGGGCCGCCGTGACCGGGTCGGTCAGCCTCGAAAGCATCATCCTGTTCCTGATCATCTTCCTGTGGACGCCGCCGCATTTCTGGGCGCTCGCCCTGTTCAAGTCCGAGGACTATGGGCGCGCCGGCATCCCGATGATGCCGAACGTCGCCGGCCATGCATCGACCCGCCGTCAGATTTTCGCCTACGCATTGGTGCTGGCCCCGGTCGGTGTGCTGCCGTGGCTGCTCGGCTATACGACAGCGATCTATGGCGTGGCCGCGCTGCTGCTGGGCGCAGGCTTTGTCTGGTATGCCTGGAAAGTGCTTGGCATGCCCGACAGCGATCGCGCGATGAAGCCGGCCAAGGCGTTGTTCGCCTATTCGCTGCTCTATCTCTTCGCCATTTTCGCCGTCTATCTCGCCGACAGCGTCATCGGGCGTGTACTCGCGGCTGGTGGAGCATGAGCATGGCCGAAGACAAGCTCGAAACGGTCACCTTGACCGAGCGTCAGAAAAAGGCTCAGCGCAGCCGTTCCATCGCCATCGGCGTGGCGCTCGCGGTGCTGGTCGTCATTTTCTACATCGCGACGATCGTGAAGTTCGGCCACAATCTGTCGGGCACGATGTGATGAGCATCGAGTTGCCCAAAAAGACGGCCGGGAAAAACAGCAACCGCATTGTCGCGGCTGTCTGCCTAGCCTTCTTCATCGGCATGATCGGCATGGCCTATGCGGCCGTGCCGCTCTACAAGATGTTCTGCCAGGCGACTGGTTATGGCGGCACGACGCAACGGGTCGAGAAACAGTATGCCGGCCGCGTGCTCGACCGCGAGATCACAGTCCGCTTCGACGCCAATATCGCCGGCGTGCCCTGGGAGTTCCAGCCGGTCCAGCGCTCGATGACCATGAAGATCGGCGAGACGGTACAGGCGCATTATCGGGCGACCAACAAGTTCGACCGCCCCGTCACCGGCCGCGCCACCTTCAACGTGCAGCCGGAACTGGCAGGGCCCTATTTCAACAAGGTCGAGTGCTTCTGCTTCACTGATACGTCACTGAAGCCAGGCGAGACGCTTGACATGCCGGTCCTGTTCTACGTGGACCCCGATATCGTGAATGTGCCGGAACTGAAGGACGTGAAGACGATCACTCTGTCCTATACGATGTTCCCGGTCGAGAAGAACAAGCCGGTCGCCTCCTCGGGGCCGGCCCAGGGCAATAGCAACACAATTTCAAATACCGAAGGAAATCTCGGGGGTTGATATGGCAGACGCACACGCAAAACCACACCACGACTACCATCTCGTCGACCCGAGCCCGTGGCCTTTCCTGGGATCGGTCGGCGCGCTGGTCACCGCTTTCGGTGGTGTCTGCCTTATGGAGTACCTGAAGGGCGGCTCCTTCCCGATCTTCGGCTTCAACATCGCAAATCCGTGGCTGTTCTTCATCGGCATCGTGATCGTGCTCTACACCATGTTCGCCTGGTGGTCGGACACGATCAAGGAAGCGCATGAGGGCCATCACACGCGCGTCGTGTCGCTGCACCTGCGCTACGGCATGATCATGTTCATCGCTTCGGAGGTGATGTTCTTCGTCGCCTGGTTCTGGGCCTATTTCGATGCCAGCCTTTTTGCCGGTGAGGCACAGAACTACGCGCGCCACACGTTTACCGGTGGTGTCTGGCCGCCGAAGGGCATGGAGGTTCTCGATCCCTTCCATCTGCCGCTCTACAACACCGTCATCCTGCTGCTGTCGGGCACCACGGTCACCTGGGCGCACCATTCGCTGCTTCACGGCGACCGCAAGGGGTTGATCAACGGTCTGGTGCTGACCGTCGGCCTCGGCATGCTCTTCACCATGGTGCAGGCCTACGAGTACATGCACGCTCCGTTCGGCTTCAAGGATTCCATCTACGGCGCCACCTTCTTCATGGCGACCGGCTTCCATGGGTTCCATGTCATCATCGGCACCATTTTCCTGCTGGTCTGCCTGATCCGGGCAATGAGGGGCGACTTCACCCCCAAGCAGCATTTCGGCTTCGAAGCGGCCGCCTGGTACTGGCACTTCGTCGACGTGGTCTGGCTGTTCCTGTTCGCCTCGATCTACGTCTGGGGATCGGTCGGCGCGGTGATCGAAGGCCACTGATCCAGGCCTGAGGATTTAGATTTCGGGAAGGCGGCCGCGGCGACGTGGCCGCCTTCTCTTTTTCGGCGCAATGTTTCGGCTGGTGGGGGTGGCTGCTTCAATTGGTCGACTGGACCGACGGCTGCATTGCCGTTAGGGATTCCGACATGGACGAAATCTGGGCGATGGTGGCCGATGGGACACCAATCGAGATCGAGAAGTAACCATGGGTGACGATAAGGCGATCTGGCCTCCGATCGATCCGATTTCGGCCGGCCTGCACGGCCGCTGTCCCCGCTGCGGCGAAGGGCGGCTGTTTTCGGGCTTCCTCACCGTCGGAAAACGCTGCGCCAATTGCGGCCTCGACTATTCCTATGCTGACGCCGGCGACGGGCCCGCGGTCTTCGTCATCCTGATCATCGGCTTCATCATCGTCGGCTTGGCGCTTTGGGTCGAAGTGACGCTGAGCCCGCCGCTCTGGCTACATCTGCTTATCTGGATCCCACTAGCCCTGGTGCTGTGCCTGACTGCGCTCCGATTGATCAAGGGCGTCCTGCTCACCCTGCAATATGCCAACAAGGCGGCCGAAGGCCGGCTGGACCGCGGCGAATGAGCGAGGCATCCGTCAAAGTCGGTAGCCGTTCGCGGCCGCGATCGGCATTGCTGCTCGGCCTTGGCCTTGCGCTGCTGCTCATCCTGCTGGCGCTCGGCACCTGGCAGGTGCAGCGCCTGCACTGGAAGGAAGGCCTTCTGCAGACCATCGACCAGCGCACCCACTCCGCGCCGCTGCCGCTGGCCGATGTCGAGAAGGAATTCGCCTCGACCGGCGACGTCGACTACACGCCGGTGACGGTTTCCGGCACTTTCCTGCATTCCGGCGAACGGCATTTCTACACGACCTGGGAAGGCGACGCCGGCTTCAACGTCTACACCCCGCTCGCCCTCGACGATGGCCGCTTCGTCCTGGTCAATCGCGGCTTCGTACCCTACGACCTCAAGGACGCCGCCAAGCGCGCCCAGGGACAGGTGACGGGCAGGGTCACCATCACCGGGCTCGCCCGCAATCCGCTGCCGGGAAAGCCCTCGATGATGCTTCCCGACAATGACGTGGCGAAGAACATTTTTTACTGGAAGGATCGGGACGTGATGGCGGCGAGCGCCGGTCTGCTGGCCGGGTTCAAGCTGGTGCCGATCTTCATCGATGCCGACAAGACGCCGAATCCCGGCGGCCTGCCGATCGGCGGCGTTACCATCATCGATCTGCCGAACAGCCATCTGCAATATGCTGTCACCTGGTATGGGCTTGCTGCCGCGCTCGCCGTCGTGCTCGTCCTGCGGCTTCGCCGACCCGCGAAAGAGGACTGAACGCGAGCGACGCCCCTTTCTGCCGATGCTCTTGACAGGGCAGGGGTAGGCACCTCATTTCGGCGCTGACGAACCGGTCAGGATTTTATGCTTCAGACAATCGCCAAACCTCCTCTGACGATCCGGCTCTGCCAGCCGCGCGGTTTCTGCGCCGGCGTTGACCGCGCCATCCAGATTGTCGTGCTGGCGCTGAAGAAATATGGCGCGCCGGTCTATGTCCGCCACGAGATCGTGCACAACCGCTATGTCGTCGAGGGGCTGCAGAGCCTTGGCGCCGTCTTCATCGAGGAGCTTTCCGAGATCCCGGCCGAACACCGGCAGTCGCCGGTCGTCTTCTCCGCGCATGGCGTGCCGAAATCGGTGCCGGCGGATGCCCAGGCGCGCAATCTGTTCTATCTCGACGCCACCTGTCCGCTGGTCTCGAAAGTGCACAAGCAGGCGATGCGCCATCAGCGGCTTGGCCGCCACGTGCTGTTGATCGGCCATGCCGGACATCCCGAGGTGATCGGCACCATGGGACAGTTGCCGGAGGGCGCGGTAACGCTGATCGAGACCGAGGCCGATGCCGCCGGGCTTGAGCCCGCCGATCCGCACGCGCTCGGCTTCGTCACCCAGACCACCCTGTCGGTCGAGGACACCGCCGGCATCATCCGCGCCCTGCAGGACCGTTTTCCAGACCTGCAGGCGCCGGCGGCGGAATCGATCTGCTATGCCACCACCAACCGCCAGGAGGCGGTGAAGGAAACAGCGGCCGGCGCCGATCTCTATCTGATCGTCGGCGCCCCCAATTCCTCCAATTCGCGTCGCCTTGTCGAAGTGGCGGAGCGTGCCGGCGCTTCGATGTCGCTTCTCGTGCAGCGCGCCGCCGAAATTCCGTGGAATGACATCGGCAACATTTCGACGCTCGGCCTGTCGGCAGGGGCATCGGCGCCGGAGATCATCGTCGACGAGATCATCGACGCGTTCCGCCAGCGTTTCGATGTCACGATCGACTTGGCCATCACGGCCACAGAAACAGAGGATTTTCCGGTCATGCGGGTATTGCGCGATGTCGAACTGACGCCGGCCGACATGGCCTTCGTCAACGGGGCCGCGTAAGGCACATGGCGGTCTATACCGACGTTGCGGAGGGCGAACTCGGCGCTTTCCTGAAGCGCTACCCGGTCGGCTATCTCCTGTCCTACAAGGGCATCGCCGAAGGTACGGAAAACTCCAACTTCCTGCTGCACACCTCCAGCGGTTCCTACATCCTGACGCTCTACGAGAAACGCGTCGAGAAGGCGGATCTGCCGTTCTTCCTTGGGCTGATGGGTCACCTCGCCAACAAGGGGGTGTCCTGTCCGCTGCCGGTGACCGCGCATGACGGCAGCGTCATCGGCACGCTGGCCGCCCGTCCGGCCGTCATCATCACGTTCCTGGAAGGGCTTTCGCTGCGCCGGCCGATGGCAACGCACTGCGCCGAAGTCGGCAAGGCGCTGGCCGCCCTGCACCTTGCCGGTGCTGATTTTCCGATGACCCGCCCCAACGCTCTCGCCATAGACGGCTGGCGCAAGCTGTGGGACGCGTCCCGCGACCGGGCCGACGAAGTCGAGCCGGGACTGGCGGCCGAGGTCGATGCCGACTTCGCCGATTTCGAGCGCAACTGGCCGAGAGACCTCCCTAAAGGCATCATCCATGCCGATCTTTTCCCCGATAATGTCTTTTTCCTGGGCGAAAAGCTCTCCGGCCTCATCGACTTCTATTTCGCCTGCGACGACCTTTACGCCTATGACGTCGCCACCTGCCTCAACGCCTGGTGCTTCGAGAAGGACTTTTCCTTCAATCTCACCAAGGGCAAGGCACTGCTCGAGAGCTACCAGAGCGTGCGGCCCCTGAGCGCCGAGGAGAAGGCGGCGCTGCCGATGCTGGCACGCGGTTCGGCGCTGCGCTTCATGCTGACCCGCCTCTATGACTGGCTGACCGTTCCAGACGGCGGGCTGGTGATGAAGCGCGATCCGACGGAATATATCCGCAGGATGCGGTTCCATCGGGCGATCAAATCTCCTTCGGAATATGGATTGGCATGAGCAAACAGGTTGAGATCTTCACCGACGGCGCCTGCTCGGGCAATCCTGGCCCCGGCGGCTGGGGCGCCATCCTGCGCTTCAACGGCACCACCAAGGAGCTCTCCGGCGGCGAGGCCGAGACGACCAACAACCGCATGGAATTGCTGGCGGCCATCTCTGCCCTGAACGCGCTCAAGGAGCCTTGCACCGTCGAGCTTCATACCGACAGCAAATATGTCATGGACGGCATTTCCAAGTGGATCCATGGCTGGAAGAAGAACGGCTGGAGGACCGCCGACAAGAAACCGGTCAAGAACGGTGAGCTGTGGCAGGCGCTGGACGAAGCCAACAGACGCCACAAGGTCACCTGGAACTGGGTCAGGGGCCATGCCGGCCACGCCGAGAACGAGCGCGCCGACGAATTGGCAAGGGAAGGCATGGCGCCGTTCAAGAAGGGCTCCTTCAAGCCAGCGGTTTCAGCGCCAAAGCCGGATGTCCAGGCAAAACAGCCGCCGACGACGAAGGCACGTCGCTCGACGCAGAGTTACTGAGTTCCAGCCTTGGGGCTTCCGATCGACGGGAAGCCCTCTGCCACGCCGACCCTTGCTGCTTGCGCTGAGCGGCAAGCAGATAAGCCGCGACAGGGATCAGCCGCCTGGCGGCGGCAACCACTTCGCCTTCGATATCGCCACGCCTCGCGTTCTCCACGGGTGGTGGCCGATCGACAGGTTGGAGCAGTTCTAAGTCCTCAGCGGATCAGCAGCGCGGTGCCCCAAAGTCCAAGAGCGAACACCGTGTGCGAGACCAGGTTGAGCGCCCGGATCTGCATCGGGTTGGGCCGCTTCGATGCTGCCCATCCGGCGCCCATGCCGGGCGCCAGCAGGAACCAGCCGGCGCCGACGGTGACGACGCCAAGAATGAAGGCTGGCAGAAAAGTCGGCGCGGTAAGCCAGCCTGCTCCAGCCACGACGACCAGGATGATGCCGTAGACAATGCCGACGAAGTAGTGAAAGGCCCAGCCCAGTGCCACTTCATGTGCATAGGGCGCCGCATCGCCGATATCGTCGTGAAAGACCTTGTCGCCGAGGTGCCGGACCCAGCGGCCGACCGGTCCCCAGTTCGGCCGTGGCTGGCCGAACGCCTTGTGGAGGAAGAGCGCCCAGAGATCCATCAGCACGGTGGCGCCGATGCCGATCGCGACAGCGCGCCAGAAGATGTCAAACATCGTTGGATCCCTGAAAACCGGCAGTTCTGGAGCGCAAGCGGTTGTCGGGCGAGGAGCGGCCATTGCGGCCTCGCCCGATGCGACCCTTGAAGCTCAGAGCTGTCCGAGAATATGAGCCGCTCCGGATTCGTCGACGCCCGGCTTGGTCTCGACATTGAGCGCGGTGACCTTGCCGTCGTCGATGATCATCGAAAACCGCTTCGAGCGCAGCCCCATGCCGCCGGCCGAAAGGTCGTTGTCGAGGCCGACCGCCTTGGCGAAATCGCCATTGCCGTCGGCGAGGAACAGGATCTTGCCTTCACCGCCGGTGAAGCGCGCCCAGGCGCCCATGACATGGACGTCGTTGACCGAAACGACGGCGATCGTGTCGACGCCACGCGCCAGGATGGCGTCATGGTTTTCGAGATAGCCGGGCAAATGGTTGTTGCTGCAGGTCGGCGTGAAGGCTCCGGGAACGCCGAACAAGACCACCTTTTTTCCCGGAAAAATCTCGGCCGAGGTGATCGCCCTGGCGCCGTCGGCGGTCATCGTCTTGAAGGTCGCTTCGGGCAGCTTGTCGCCGACGGAAATGGTCATGAGTTCCTCGCTTGGGGATGGGAAGGGATGCGTGCTTGCGTAGCGAACTCAGCGGCTTCCTGCAACCGCAGCATCAAGGGAAAGGTAGCAGTCCTTCGACGGCCCCCGCGGAACTCGTCAGCGTATAGTGCAGGCCGCCATCCGTCGGCGTCGTCGACGGGCGGTCGAGGATCGGAACGGTGAAGATCAGCTTGCCGTCCTTTTCCCGGCGGGAAGGAGCGCCGAACATGTAATTCCGCTCGCCGGCGACGAAGAAATCCGCCGCCGCGGGGTCACCGGGAAAGCTCGCCTCGACAACCAGCGTCTCGTGATCGCCCGGCAGCACATTGATGCCGAACTCAGGCTTTGCCGGCGCCGGCAAAGCCGCGAAACTCGCCTTCACCAATGCCGCGTCGTCCGCATTGTCCGGATCGGAAGCCGGGTCGACGGTCAGCTTTGTCTGCACCGGGATACAGATCGTTTCACAAATGCCGAGAAAGATGTCGGCGTCGATGACGGCCGGTTGGCTCGGCGTCGCCAGCGTGAATGTGACAGGCAGTGAGACCGGATAGTTGTAGCCGGCCCATTTGCCATAACCGTCGTCGTGGCGTTGGGGTGCCGGAAACGCAAGTGTGGCATCGGCAATGTTGGTGCTGGCCGAGATATCGAGCTGCGGTGGCACGCCGGCGTCGCCCGGGTCGCGCCAGTATGTCTTCCAGCCGGGCTTGAGCGCTATGTCGAGAACACCCTGGATACGGCCGGCATCGTCCGGCTTGCCGCTCGTCACCAGCCGCACCTTGCCGCCCTCGCTGTTGTACCAGGCGGACGAGGAGGCGGAGGCGGGGACGACGGTCGCCGAACCGATGGCGGCGCCGAGCAGCAGGATTTTCATGCTTTGCATGGCAGTGATTTGATCGTCCGTTCGTGGCCGTGCAATGATTTCATGGCTCTGCCGATATCATATTTGCGTGACCTTCAGGGACAAGCCATTGCCGGCCTCGCAACATGGGCTTTGGTCGAATCCGGCGCTGCGCATCTTTTCGGCGCCCGGGAAACACGTTACCCTCCCGTCATGGATTTGTTGCGCCACAAGAAGACAACCGCTGGCCGCGGCTTTCTCGACGATCAGTTCCTGATTGCCATGCCCGGCATGAAAGACGACCGTTTTACGCGGTCGGTCATTTATATCTGCGCGCACAGCGATGAAGGCGCGATGGGCCTGATCATCAACCAGACCCAGCAGATGCTGTTTCCGGATCTGTTGGTGCAACTCGGCATTATGAACGAGCAGGAGGCGATCCGCTTGCCGGCGCAAGCGCGCGATTTCGTCGTCCGCAATGGCGGCCCTGTCGATCGCAGCCGGGGCTTCGTGCTGCATTCGGGCGACTACCGCGTGGAATCGTCGCTGACCGTTTCCGACGACGTCTGCCTGACCGCGACCGTCGATATATTGCGCGCCATCTCGTCCGGCCGCGGGCCCCGTCACGCGCTGATGGCGCTGGGTTATTCGGGCTGGGGCGCCGGCCAGCTGGAAACCGAGATCGCCGAGAATGGCTGGCTGACCTGCCCGGCCAGTCCCGAGCTTCTGTTTGATGCCGACATCGAGCGCAAATACGATCGGATACTTGCCTCGATCGGCATCGATCTCGCCCATCTCAGCCTCGCTGCCGGACACGCCTGAGCCTCTTCTCACGCCTGCGTCAGCGGGTACTGCTCTTTCAGTGTCCTCAGCACCTGGTCGCCGGGCATCGGCGCGCCGAACATGAAGCTCTGCACATATTCGCAGCCCATCTGGCGCAGTTCCAGCGCATCGCGCTCGTCGGCGATGCCCTCGGCGACCACCGACAGGCCGAGCTCATGCGCCATGTTGACCATGGACTTGAGCAGCACGGCGCGCTTGGGCGTGTTGTCGTCGACAAAACTCTTGTCGATCTTGATGGTGTCGAAGGGGAAACGCGTGAGGTAAGCGAGCGAGGAATAGCCGGTGCCGAAATCGTCCAGCGACAGGCCGATGCCGAGCTGCTTCAGCTTGGTCAGCACATGGGCGGTCTGCTCGGGGTTGTCCATCACCAGGGACTCGGTGAGTTCGAGCCGAAAACAGCGCGGCTTCAGATTGGCCCGCGCGATGACGGAGCGGACATCGCTGACCAGGTCGCGGCGAATGAGCTGGCGGCTGGACAGGTTGACCGAAACCGACAGCGGCGCATCGCCGATCTGCTTTTGCCATCCCGCCAGATCCTCGGCCGCCTGCTGCATGGCGAACAGCCCAAGCTGCACGATCAGCCCGCAGCTTTCGGCGACCGGAATAAAATCGGCAGGCGGGATCATGCCGCGGCGCGGATGATCCCAGCGCAGCAACGCCTCGAAACCGGCAACGCTGCCGTCTTCCAGGCGCACGATCGGCTGGTAGGCAAGCGTGAACTCGCGCCGTTCGATGGCGCGCCTTAAATCGGATTCAAACTGCAGCCGGTCGGTGCCGACGGTGCGGAAAGCCGGGCGGAACGGCTCGATCCTGTCGCCGCCGAAGCGCTTGGCCTGGTGCATGGCAAGCTCGGCGTCCTTGACCATGTCCTCGGCCGAGCTCTGGGCCGATGTCCAGGTGATCAGGCCGATCGAGGCAGTCAGCACGATCTCGCGCTTGGCAAAGGTGATCGGGTTGTTGATCGCATGCTTGATGGCATCCGCCACGCCGGCGATGCGGGCAGGGTCCTGTTCGGACAGCAGCATCAGCGCGAACTGGTCGCCGGCGAAGCGCGACAGCGAATCCTTCGGCTTCAGCAGCCGGTGCAACCGGCGTGCTATGGTGAGCAGGATGGTGTCGCCGGCCGAGATGCCGAGCCCGTCATTGACCTGCTTGAAGCGGTCGATATCGATGACGAACACGGTCGGACGCACCTTCTCTTCGGTGCGGGCGATCGAGATGATCGCCTCCAGCCGGTTCATGAACAATTCACGATTCGGCAGGCCGGTCAGATTGTCGTGCACGGCGTCGTGCAGCAGCCGCTCCTCGGACTTCTTCTGCTCGGTGACGTCGACCATGGTGCCGACGCAGCGGATGACCTCGCCGTCCGATCCGATCACCGGGCGCGCCCGTAAGGCGAACCAATGATAATGCCCGTCGGCGCCGCGCAGGCGGAAATTCTGTGCCACCCGGCCACGGCGGTGCTCCAGCACCACGTCGAGCGTCGTGCGGAACGTGTCGCGGTCATCGGCATGCAGCACCGGAAGCCAGTTGCGCGCCGCACCACCCAGGCTGTTGGGCGCCAGCCCGAGCTGGATGCTGACATCAGGCTTGGTGACGACGCGGTCGCGCAGCACGTCCCAATCCCACACTGTGTCGCCTGATCCCGCGACCGCCAGCGCCTGGCGTTCAAGATCGGAGAACAGGCCCTGGTGCAGGGCGCCGCCGGCAAAGGCGTGCTGCATGACGGTGAAGCCAATCAACAGGATGATGAGGATCAAGCCACCGCCGAGCGCCGGCTGGGCGATGTCGTTGTCCAGCATACCGGTGATCGCCATCCACGATCCACATAGCCACAACAGCACCATGACCCAACTGGGCACCAGCATGATGGCGCGGTCATAGCCGCGTATGCCGAGGAAGATGATCAGGCCCAGCCCTGTCAGCGCGGTGGCCGCGAAGGACAATCTGGCGATGCCGGCGGCGACCGCCGGGTCGACAATGGCGACGCCGGCGATCAGCAGCAGCCCCAGTATCCAGACCAGCGCGCCATAGCTGAAGTGGCCGTGCCATCGGTTGAGGTTGAGATAGGCGAACAGGAACACCACGAAGGTGCCCGCCAGCGCCACCTCCGTTCCCGCTCGCCACATCTGCTCATTGCCGGGCGAGATTTCGATGATCTTGTTGAGGAAACCGAAATCGACGCAGATATAGGCAAGCACCGCCCAGGCGAGCGCCGCCGTCGCTGGGAACATCGAGGTGCCCTTGACCACGAACAGGATGGTCAGGAACAGCGCCAGAAGGCCGGCAATGCCGATGACAATGCCGCGAAACAGCGTGTAGGAATTGACTGAGTCCTTGTAGGACTCCGGGTCCCACAGATAGACTTGGGGCAGCTTCGGCGAGGCGAGTTCGGCGATAAAGGTGATCACCGTGCCGGGATTCAGCGTTACCCGGAACACGTCGGCGTCGGGGCTGGTCTGGCGGTCTAGCGCGAAGCCTTCGCTGGGCGTGATGGCGGCGATGCGTGTCGAGCCGAGATCAGGCCAGAAGATGCCGGAATTCACCAGCCGGAAATGCGGCGCGACGATCAGCCGGTCAAGCTGCTGGTCGGTGGTGTTGGCGAGCGCGAAGACCGCCCAGTCGCCGGTCGAACGGGCATCGTTGGCCTCGACCTCGATGCGCCGCACGATGCCGTCCGGCCCGGGCGCGGTCGACACCTGGAAGTTCTCACCCTGGTTGCGGTAGATCTCGACAGCGCCTGAGAGGTCGAGCGCGACATCGTCGCGGGCAATCTTGATCGGTTCGACGGCAAAGGCCGACGAAGCCGCGCACAGCGTCAGGATTGCCGCGAGGACAAAGGCGAAGAGCGGCCCGTTTCGCAGGAAATTCGTCAAAAATCAGTCCTTCGTTCCAGCGCCCGGCGGATCGTCAGCGATCCGGGCGTAGAGGTAGTGGTCCTGCCAGGTGCCGTTGATCCTGAGATAGGATCGCAGAAGTCCTTCGCGCCGGAATCCGGCTTTTTCAAGCACGCGGATCGACCTGATATTGTCGGGAATACAGGCGGCTTCGATCCGGTGCAACCTCAGCGTATCGAAGGAGAAGCGGGCCACCACCTTGACCGCGTCGGTCATCAGGCCGCGGCCGCCGAAACGCTCGCCGATCCAGTAGCCGACATGGCCGCTTTGCGAGACACCGTGGCGTATGTTGCCGAGCGTGATGCCGCCCGCCAGCTTGCCGCTCGATTTCTCGAAGATGAAGAAGGCGATCGCGGTGCCCTGCGCATAGTCTTCGCGGTAGCGGCTGATGCGCAGGCGCCACGCCGTGCGGTCGAGCTCGTCAGGCGTCCAGCGTGGCTCCCACGGCTCCAGGAAGGTACGGCTTTCGCCGCGCAGCATCGACCATTCACGGTAGTCATTGGTGAATGGCACGCGCAATGTGACGAGATTGCCCTTTAGTGCCGGCAGGTCACGGCGAAAGAAAGGGAGCGCGAACACGGCGCTTGTGCGGACTTAGACGGCGAGCCTGCGGGCCGTGGTCTGCGTACCTGGAAGCGAATCGAGGATCGCCTCGTATGGTGCCAGCGTACCCACGGGCCCGACAGCGGTAAGCGTCGGCTTGGTCGAGAACATCCGCGCCGACAGGTCGGTCAACCTTTCGACCGTCAGTGCCGACAGCCGCTCCATCAGTTCTTCCTTGGCGATCGGGCGGCCGAACAAAAGCAGTTGGCGCGCGATCTGCGAGGCGCGGCTGGCCGGGCTTTCGGCGGACATGATCAGTCCGGCGCGATATTGCGCGCGCGCCCGGTCGAGTTCTTCCTGCAGGATGCTTTCGCCGGCCTTCTGCAGTTCGTCGATGACGACAGGCACGAGTTCGGCGATGTCGCTCTGGCCTGTCGCGGCATGGACGCCGAAAATGCCTGTGTCGGAAAAGCCCCAGTGGAAGGCATAGACGGAGTAGCACAGGCCGCGCTTCTCGCGAACTTCCTGGAACAGGCGCGATGACATGCCGCCGCCGAGGATCATCGACAGCACCTGCGAGGCGTAGAAGTCGCGCACATGATAGGCGCGGCCCTCGAAGCCCAGCACGATCTGCGCGTCCATCAGGTCGCGGTCCTCGCGGAAGTCGCCGCCGACATACTGCGCGTATTGCGGGATGGTACTGTCGGCCTTGCTGCGGAAGCCGCTGAGCTGCTTTTCGACCTCGCGCACGAATTTGTCGTGCTTGATGTCGCCGGCAGCCACGATCACCATCCGCTCGGCGCCATATTGGCGCTCGATGAAATCGTGCAACTGCTTTGAGGTGAAGGATTTCACCGTTTCCGGCGTGCCCAGGATCGACCGGCCGATGGTCTGGTGGCGAAAGGCTGTCTCGGTGAAACGGTCGAAGACGATATCGTCGGGCGTATCGTGTGCGGCGCCGATCTCCTGCAGGATGACATGCTGCTCGCGTTCGAGCTCCTGCGGGTCGAATTCGGATTCCTGCAGGATGTCGGCAAGAATGTCGACGGCCAGCGGCACATCGTCGGACAGCACCCTTGCGTAGTAGGAGGTGGTCTCGACGCTGGTGGCGGCGTTGATCTCACCGCCGACATCCTCGATTTCCGAGGCGATTTCGAAGGCGCTTCGCCGCTTCGTGCCCTTGAACGCCATGTGCTCGAGCAGATGGGCCATGCCATGCTCTTCATCACGCTCATTGCGGGCGCCGGACTTGACCCAGGCACCAAGGGCAACCGATTCGATACTTGGAAGGGTTTCGGTGGCGACTGTCAGGCCGTTCGACAGACGGCTTACCTCAACACCCATATGGCTCTTACTCCCTAACGCGCCGCTCGCGCACGGCGGCCGACGTAATCTTCCACCATTTTCAAGTCGGATGGAAGTACCGTGTATTTTTCCTCAAATGTCATCAATCCGCCAAGCCAAGCGGGCAGGGCGGGCGAGACCCCGCTGGCGGCCTCGACGGCAGCCGGGAACTTTGCCGGGTGAGCGGTGCCCAGCACCACCATCGGCGTGGCACCTGCAACCTTGCCCGACGCCACATGCACCGCTGCCGCCGTGTGTGGATCAAGCAGATAGTCGCTGCCCGCCAGCGTCGAGCGGATAGTGGCGGCGACCTCGTCCATATCAGCGCGGCCGGCGTCGAATTCGGACCGCATCCTGGCGATTTCCGCCGCTTCGATGGTGAAGGCGCCCGATTGCTTGAGGCCTGCCATATAGCGCCGCACGGTCGCCGCGTCGCGGTTGGAGGCCTCGAACAACAGGCGTTCGAAATTCGACGATACCTGGATGTCCATCGACGGCGAGGTGGTGGCGAAGACGCCTTTGGTGCGGTATTCGCCGGTCGCGAAGGTGCGGGCGAGTATGTCGTTGTCGTTGGTGGCGATGACCAGCCGTTCGATCGGCAGGCCCATCTTCTTGGCGGCGTAGCCGGCGAAGATGTCGCCGAAATTGCCGGTCGGTACCGTGAACGATATCGGCCTATCCGGTGCGCCGAGAGACAGCGCCGAGGAGAAATAATAGACGATCTGGGCCATGATGCGCGCCCAGTTGATCGAATTGACCCCCGAAAGCGCCACCCGATCTCGGAAGGCGTGATCGTTGAACATGTCCTTGAGCAGGCCCTGGCAATCGTCGAAATTGCCCTCGATCGCCAGCGCATGGACGTTTTCAGCCTTGGACGTTGTCATCTGCCGCTGCTGCACGGGCGAAACCCGGCCATGCGGGAAAAGGATGAAGATGTCGGTGCGGCTGCGCCCGGCAAAGGCGTCGATTGCCGCGCCGCCGGTATCGCCCGAAGTGGCGCCGACGATGGTGGCATGCTGGCCGCGTTCGGCAAGCACGTGATCCATCAGCCGGGCGAGCAGCTGCATCGCCACGTCCTTGAACGCCAGCGTCGGTCCATGGAAGAGTTCGAGGACAAACGTGTTGGGCCCGGTCTGGACCAACGGACAGACAGCCTCGTGGCGGAAGGTGGCGTAGGCTTCGCGGACCAGGCGTTCGAAGACCGGCGCCGGGATGTCGCCGCCAAGGAAGGGCGACAGCACGCGGATGGCGAGGTCTGGATAGGCAAGGCCGCGCATGGCGCGGATCTCGGATGGCGAAAACTGGGGCCACTCGCGCGGTACGTAAAGCCCGCCATCGCGCGCCAGTCCCGCCAGCACCGCGTCAGAAAATCCAAGCGCGGGCGCTTCCCCGCGGGTACTCACATATTGCATGTCACAGATCCGTTGCCGCTTGGCTTTTCCGTTCACCACAAGGTGGTTAATTTCTGTGCTGGCTCAGTCGCATTTTTGCCGCGCGGTTGATATACGTCACCAGCTTTGCGAGAGGGAAGAGCAGTTTCATGGCGTTTCATACATTCGGCGGTCGCTTTGTGGCGGGTCTTGCGTTCACCGGCTTTATGCTCGCCGCCGCCGGTTGCCAATCAAGCGACAACGGCATCCTGAACCTTGGCTTCGGCAAGAAGGATCCGACAGCGCCACCGCCGCCGCAGGATCCCAAAATCCTGACCAGCCAATTGAACGCCTATTGCCCGAAGGTCACGCTGCGTGACGGAACGGCCTTCTTCAACACCTACGTCAAGGATGTGCAGAAGCCCAAGCCGAGGCTCAAGAAGACCGGTGATGCCGCGCAGGATGCCGCGGCCCAAGCCGCGGCTGACGCAGCAGCCGCCACACCGCCCGACGATTCGGCGAGGATCATTTACCAGGCGTCGATCAGCGACGTGACCCGCGATTGCAGCCGTGCCGACGGGCAACTGACTATGAAGATCGCGGTCGCCGGCAAGGTCGTTCCAGGACCGAAATTCGCGCCCGGCACCATCACCATGCCGATCCGCACCGCCGTGATGCACGGCACCGACGTGCTTTATTCGCAGATTCATCAGTATCAGGTCCAGGTGACCGATCCCTCGGTCGCCACCCAGTTCGTCTTCACCGATTCCAACATCGTCGTGCCCGCACCGACGGCGCCGGACTATCAGGCCTATGCCGGCTATGACGAAACCGCGCCGAAGGCGACGGCGGACAAGCCGAAGAAGACCCACAGGCAGAAAAAGGCCGCAACGACAAACTAGACGTTGCTCAGGCGTCGGCCGACCATTCCGACAGCGCCGCGATCACGCTTTTCAGTTCCGCCCAGCGACGGATCACCGTCTCGGCGCCGGCCTCCGTCAGCGCGTCGGCATGGCCGGGATAGCTGTGGCTGGCGCCGGTGAAGCCGATCACTCGCATGCCGGCCGTCCTGGCACCGGTGACGCCGTGGACGGAATCCTCGATGACGAAGGTGTTGGCCGGCTTGGCGTTGAGTTTTTCAGCGGCGAACAGGAACACGTCCGGAGCCGGCTTGGTTTTGCCGGTAGGCGTTTCCAGCGCCGAGAAGATACGGCCGGCGAAAAACGGCAGCAGATGCACTTTCTCCAGCATGAAATCGATCCGCTCCGAGCGGGAGTTGGAGCAGATGCAGCGTTGCGCCGTGACGGAGGCGACCGCTTCGCGCACGCCTTCAATGGCACGCACGTCGCTGCGCAGTTTCCTGTCGACCAGGTCCTCTGCACGATCGATCAGCGACACCTGGAACGGGATCTTGGACTTCTCCTCTATCCGGATAAGGATGTCCTTGAACGTCAGGCCCGCATAGGTCTCGGCAATCTCTTCCGCCGAGATTTCGTATCCGGCCAGGGTTATCAGCTCAGCCTCGACCCGTGCGGCGATGATTTCGGAATCGACGAGAACGCCGTCGCAATCGAAGATGACAAGGTCTGGCTGGGGCATGGTGATCCGGAACAAGGAGGAGGAGGAATGGCCGCTCAGGGCTCAAGCGGCGCGGCATACACCAATGGGCCGGCCTTCGCAAACCTGACCGGCCATCCGGCGGGCCTTCACCGAATATTTACGCTGATCGGTAACCATAACGGGGAGTAAACAGTAACACGTGCCTTGGGTGTAAGAATGTCTGCCGTGCGTCTTCTCGACGAGCTTTCCCATGCTCCCCAGCAGTCCGAATGGCTGGACACGATCCTCAAGGGCGACTGCGTCGCAGCCCTCGACCGGCTGCCCGAAAAATCCGTTGACGTCATCTTCGCCGATCCGCCCTACAATCTGCAGCTCGACGGCGACCTGCACCGGCCCGACCAATCCAAAGTCGATGCGGTCGACGACGCCTGGGACCAGTTCGAGAGCTTCGAGGCCTACGACGCCTTCACCCGCGCCTGGCTGCTGGCGGCGCGCCGCGTGCTAAAGCCGAACGGCACCATCTGGGTCATCGGCTCCTATCACAACATCTTCCGCGTCGGCGCCAAGATGCAGGATCTGGGCTTCTGGATCCTCAACGACGTGGTCTGGCGCAAGACCAACCCGATGCCGAATTTCCGTGGCCGCCGCTTCCAGAACGCGCATGAGACCATGATCTGGGCCTCGCGCGACCAGAAGGGCAAGGGCTATACCTTCAACTACGAGGCGCTGAAGGCGTCCAACGACGATGTCCAGATGCGCTCCGACTGGTTGTTCCCGATCTGCACCGGCGCCGAGCGCTTGAAGAACGACAATGGCGACAAGCTGCACCCGACGCAGAAGCCGGAGGCCCTGCTCGCCCGCATCATGATGGCCTCGACCAAGCCCGGTGACATCGTGCTCGATCCCTTCTTCGGCTCCGGCACGACAGGTGCCGTGGCCAAGCGCCTCGGCCGTCATTTCGTCGGCATCGAGCGCGAACAGGCCTATATCGACGCCGCCAATGAACGCATCGACGCGGTGCGACCGCTGGAAGGAGCCGATCTCACGCTTCTCACCGGCAAGCGCGCCGAGCCGCGCGTGGCCTTCGTCAGCCTGATCGACACCGGGCTGATGGCGCCAGGCGTAACACTCTACGACGCCAAGAAGCGCTGGGCGGCCAAGGTGCGCGCCGACGGCACGGTGGCGATCGGCGACAGCGCCGGCTCGATCCACAAGATCGGCGCCGAGGTGCAGGGCCTGGACGCCTGCAACGGCTGGACCTTCTGGCACTACGAGCGCAGCGGCGGTCTCACCCCGATCGACGAACTGCGCCGCATCGCCCGTCTTGGCATGGAGCGGGCAGGGGGCTGACCCCCGCCGCGCTTCCGCGATGATTCAAAATCGGAACGGATCGCTGGAAGCGATTCAGATCACGCCTTTATTCCGTGGCGTTCAAGATCTGCTTGAAGCGTCTTGGCATCGGTGAACAGCACGGCTTGCCAGCCGGCCGCCCTGGCGCCGTCGACATTCTTCTGGCTGTCGTCGATGAACAGCGTCGCGGACGGTTCGAGGCCGAACGCAGCAACGTGATGGTCGTAAATATCACGATCCGGCTTGATCTTGCCGATCTCGCCGGAGATCGTCACACCACGTGGACGATCGAGGAAATCGAAGCGTTTGCGGGCTTCGGCCAAGGTGTCGGCGGCGAAGTTGGTCAGCATGGTCACGTCATGGCCGCTCTCGATCAGGCCGAGCATGATGGCGACGCTGTCGTCATAGGCATGCGGCACCATGTCGTGCCAATGCCTTCGGAAATTGCGGATGTTTTCCGCGTGATCGGGATGCTCGGCGATCAGCAGCGCCTCGGCCTCTTCCCAGGTCCGGCCGCGATCCTGCTCGACGTTCCAGTCATGCGTGCAGACATTGTCGAAGAACCATTTCCGCTCCGTCTCGTCGGGGATCAGCCGGCTGAACGGAATGCTGGGATCGTAGTGGAGCAACACTTTGCCGATGTCGAAAACGATGTGGCGGACTTCAGTCATGGGGCCTCGTTGCACTCAATGGTGACGGCTTTTTCGTCGCGCCGGGTATCGCAGCCTCGATTGCCTTTTTCATGACAGTCGGCAGGGCCTCGCCGGAAATCTCTCGGCCAGGCGACCAGAAATGCCCTTCCGGGGCATCACCTTTGATGTGGGCATGAAAGACGTCGAGTTCGAGAGCGAAATGGGTGAAGACATGTGTAATTGTTCCGGCCCGCCGCCATTCGCCGGGAAAGGGCGCCGCCGCCGGCGTGGTGGCTCCATCCACCCGTGCCGTCCAGGCGGTGGTCGGCACCTCGGTCATGCCGCCGAGCAAACCTTTCTCCGGCCGTTTGCGCAGGAGAATGGCGCCGTCCTCGCGCACGGCGACGAAAGCGGCGCCGCGCCGCAACGGCTTGTCTGCCTTCGGCAGGCGAACCGGGAAATGTTCAGGGTCGCCCGACAGGATCGCGGTGCAATCCTCGCGCAGTGGGCACAGCATGCAGCGCGGCCGGCGCGGCGTGCAGATCGTGGCGCCGAGATCCATCATCGCCTGGGCGAAGTCGCCCGGCCTTGCTGGCGGCGCCATTCGCTCGACATGGGCGCGTATCTCGGCCTTGGCCTCGCTGAGCGGCATTGTGATCGAAAACAGCCGGGAGATGACACGCTCGATATTGCCGTCCACGACAGCCGCAGGGCGGTCGAAGGCGATTGCCGTGATGGCCGCCGAGGTGTAGGCGCCGATGCCGGGCAGGTCTCTCAAAGCGGCCTCGGTGTCGGGGAACCGGCCGCCACGAGCCGCCACCAGATCGGCGCAGGCCTTGAGGTTGCGCGCGCGGGAGTAGTAGCCGAGCCCCGCCCAGGCCTTCATCACGTCCTCGATCGGTGCCTCGGCCAGCGCCTCGACGTCAGGCCATTTCTCGACAAAGGCGCGGAAAAAGGATTTCACCGCCTCGACGGTGGTCTGCTGCAGCATGACTTCGGACAGCCAGATGCGGTAGGGGTCGGGCCGCACGCCTCGGGCATGGTCGCGCGGCGAAACCCGCCAAGGCAGTTCGCGATGATGCACGTCGTACCAGGCGAGCAGGCGCGACGCGGTATCGCCTGGCGTTGCCCCATCGGTCTGGGCCTTGCGGGTCTGATCTGCTGGTGCCATTGATCTTGTGTTGGCCTGGCCGATATCGGGTGAGGTCGTGGCTGGAGAACGCACATGGCAGGGAAAAGGCCCTTCGGCAATCCCGTTCCGGTGAGCGATCTTGCCACCGAGATCCTCGATCCGGTGCTGCGCAAGCGGGCAGGCATCTCGATTGGTCTCGTCCAGTCCTGGGAAGAGATCGCCGGCCCGCGCCTTGCCAGCCGCTCGCGGCCCGAGAAAATCCAGTGGCCGCGCCGCCTGCATGAAGATGATCCGTTCGAGCCGGCCGTGCTGGTCATCGCCTGCGAGGGCATGGCGGCGCTCCACCTGCAGCATGAGACGGGTGAGATCATCAACAGGGTCAACGCTTTTCTCGGCTTCAATGCCATTGGCCGCATCAGGATCGTACAGAAGCCTGTAATATCAGGCAAAGTCCGGTCAAAACCTGCCCTCAGGCCGCTGACCGAGGCCGAAAAAATGAAACTGTCCGATACTGTCGGGCTGATTGAAGATGACGGGCTGCGCGCCTCCCTGGAAAGGCTGGGTGTGACAATTCTTGGCGGGAGGAAAGTCTAGTTCCCACTGGAAAGAGCCACAGGTTTGTCGTTAATCTCGCGCATTCGTGATCACCCTTGTCAGGTTTCGCGATTGGATTGGGGACAGGGATGCCTTAATTCGCGCCAACTCTCGCTTTTTCGTGCCTTTGCATTGCAAAATCCAACCCTTGTCAGGTGATTCGTATGAGCCGTTCCTCGTTTGGCCCAAGCTTGTCTCGCAGAAACGTCCTGTCTTCGCTGGCCGCCATTCCGGCGGTCGCCCTGCTCGCCGCTTGCAGCGACTCCGGCGAACAAGCCAAGGCCGCGGATGTAAAGCCCGCCGATCCGGCCACGCCCGCGAAGCCTGCCACGCCGGCGGCGGTTCAGGTGCCGGAAGCACAGGGCACCGTCGACATGGCCGAATTGCTGAAGCCGGGCGCACTGCCCGACAAGCAGCTTGGCAAGGACGATGCGAAGGTCACCATCGTCGAATACGCTTCGATGACCTGCCCGCATTGCGCGCATTTCGCCGAAACGACCTTCCCGGAGCTGAAGACGAAGTATATCGACACCGGCAAGGCCCGCTATATCCTGCGCGAATTCCCCTTCGATCCGAGCGCGGAAGCCGGTTTCATGCTGGCGCGCTGCGCCAAGGACAACTATTTCCCGATGGTCGACGTGCTGTTCAAGCAGCAGGCCAACTGGGTTGGCGTGTCGAACACAAAGGATGCGCTGCTGCAAATCTCGAAGCTTGCCGGTTTTACACAGGAGTCCTTCGAGGCCTGCTTGACGGACCAGAAACTTCTGGACGATGTGAGATCGGTCCAGAAGCGTGGCGCCAATGAATTCAAGGTCGACTCGACACCGACCTTCTTCATCAACGGTAAGACCTACAAGGGGGCGATGTCGATTGAGGAAATGTCGGCCATCATCGACCCTCTGCTCTGACATCGGCTCAGCGCTGAGGCGGCGGCGTTTCGGCGCGGCCCGCCTTTATGAGGCGCGTGAATGAAGTTTTCGCGCCTTCGCCTGCTCGGTTTCAAGTCCTTCGTCGAACCCGGCGAGTTCGTGATCGAACGCGGCCTGACGGGTATTGTCGGGCCGAACGGTTGCGGCAAGTCGAACCTCGTCGAGGCGTTGCGCTGGGTGATGGGCGAAAGCTCCTACAAGAACATGCGCGCGTCCGGCATGGACGACGTGATCTTTTCCGGTTCGGGCACGCGGCCCGCACGCAACACCGCCGAAGTCACGCTGTTCCTCGACAACAGCGATCGCTCGGCGCCGGCCGCCTTCAACGATGCCGACGAGTTGCAGGTGTCACGCCGCATCGAACGCGAGGCAGGCTCCCTTTACCGGATCAACGGCAAGGAAGCGCGCGCCAAGGACGTGCAGCTTCTGTTTGCCGACCAGTCGACCGGCGCGCGCTCGCCGTCAATGGTCGGGCAGGGCCGTATCGGCGAATTGATCCAGGCCAAGCCGCAGGCGCGTCGCGCACTTCTCGAAGAGGCCGCCGGCATTTCCGGCCTGCATACCCGCCGTCACGAGGCGGAATTGCGGCTGAAGGCTGCGGAACAGAATCTCGAACGCCTGGACGATGTCGTCGGCGAACTGGAAAGCCAGATCGAGAGCCTGAAACGCCAGGCGCGCCAGGCTTCCCGCTTCAAGAACCTGTCGGCCGATATCCGCAAGGCCGAAGCGACGCTGCTGCATCTGCGCTGGACATTGGCCAAGACCCAGGAAGGCGAGGCGCGCTCGGCGCTGGCGAACGCCACGGCACTTGTCGGCGACCGCGCCGCCGCGCAGATGAACGCCGCCAAGGAACAAGGCATCAGCGCACATCGTCTGCCTGAGCTGCGCGACGCGGAGGCCGCCGCTGCCGCCGCCTTCCAGCGCTTGTCGATCGCCAGGTCGCAGATCGAGGAGGAAGCCGGCCGCATCCGCGCCCGCCAGACGGAGATCGAGCGCCGGTTGCAGCAGCTCGATGGCGACATCGCCCGCGAGGAGCGGATGGTGCGCGACAATGCCGATGTTCTCGAACGCCTGCGCACCGAAGAAGCCACGCTGAATTCCGAAAACGCCGGCGCCGCCGAGCGCGAGGCCACCACCCGCGCGGCATTCGAACAGGCGGCATCGACGCTTGCACGAAGCGAAGCCACGCTTGCCGCGCTGACCGCTGAACGGGCCGAGGCCGCCGCTTCGCGCCATCAGATCGAACGGACGCTGCGCGAAACCGCCGAGCGTCGCGACCGCTTTGCCCGCCAACTCGCCGAGGTGGACCGCGAATTGTCGGACATCCTCTCGAAGATAGCCGGCCTGCCGGATCCTGCCGAGAAGCGGATACTGGTCGAACAGGCCGTCGCGCTGCTTGAAGAATCCGAGGCCGCGGTGGCGCAGGCCGAGCAGTCGGTCATCGATGCCCGTGCCGCCGAAAGTGCCGCTCGCCCACCGTTGCAGGACGCAAGGGCGGAACTGGCGCGGATCGAGACCGAAGCCCGGACGCTGGCCAAGATTCTGAACGCGGCCAGCGGCGATCTCTTTCCTTCGGTGCTGGAGCAGATCAGCGTCGAGCGCGGCTTCGAGACGGCGCTGGGTGCGGCCCTTGGCGAAGACCTGGACGTGCCGCTCGACCGCAGCGCGCCCGCGCATTGGGGCGAAAGCCAGATTCAGCCCGGCGACGCAGCCCTGCCGGAAGGGACCAGAAGCCTTGCCAGCGTGGTTCGCGCCCCGGCGCAGCTTGCCCGCCGCCTGACGCAGATCGGCATTGTCGAGGCCGCCGATGGCCGCCGGCTCCAGGCGCTGCTCGCGCCTGGCCAGAGACTGGTCAGCCGCGAGGGCGCGCTCTGGCGCTGGGACGGCCTGACCGCCAGCGCCGATGCGCCGACGGCCGCGGCTCAGCGGCTGGCGCAGAAGAACCGGCTTGCCGAACTCGATGCCGAGGCGGTGCAGGCGACGCTCACCCTGCGCCAGGCCGAGGAGGCGCTGGCGCAGGCTGAACAGGCGCTTCGCCAGGCAAGCGAGGCCGAGCGGAACATGCGTCAGGCCGGGCGTGACGCCCAGCACCGGCTGGACGCCGCCCGCAATGCGCTGGCCGAAGCCGAGAAGGCCGGCGGCGAGCTGTCGAGCCGGCGCGCGGCTTTGGACGAGGCGCGTGCCCGCATCGTCGACAGCCATGAGGAGACCTCGGCGGCGTTCGTCGAGGCCGAAATGCTGCTGCAGGACGCACCCGATCTCGGCGACCTGCAATTGCAGCTCGAGCAGTCGTCGGCCAATGTCTCCCGCGACCGCGCCACGCTTGCCGACGCGCGTGCCGTCCATGAAGGCTTGCGGCGCGAAGCCGAGGCACGCACGCGCCGGCTGGACGCCATCGGCGCCGAACGCAGCAACTGGCTGGTGCGCGCCGAAAACGCTTCGACGCAGATCGCCTCACTCGGCGAACGCAAGGCCGAGGCCGAGGCCGAGCGCGAGCGGCTGGCCGATGCGCCAGACGAGATCGATGCCAAGCGGCGCGCCTTGCTGTCGCAACTCACCGAGGCCGAGACCTTGCGCAAGGCGGCCGCCGACCGGCTGCAGGAAGCCGAGAACAGGCAGGCCGAGCTGGACAAGGCGGCCACATCAGCCATCCAGTCGCTGGCCGAGGCGCGCGAGACCCGAGCCCGCGCCGAGGAAAGGCTGACGGCGGCCGACGAGCGCCGGCTGGAGGTCGAGGCGCGCATCCAGGAAACGCTGAACACGCCGCCGCATCTCGTCATTCGCCATACCGGGCTGGAAGTCGACGATCCGATGCCGGAAATGGCCGAGATTGAACGCCAGCTCGATCGGTTGAAGATCGAGCGCGAACGGCTCGGCGCCGTCAATTTGCGCGCCGAGGAAGAGCAGAAGGACCTTTCCGACCGGCTGGAGACCATAGTTTCGGAGCGCGAGGACATCATCGAGGCGATCCGCAAGCTCAGACAAGCGATCCAGAGCCTCAACCGCGAGGGCCGCGAGCGGCTTCTCGCCGCTTTCGATGTGGTCAACAGCCACTTCCAGCGGCTGTTCTCGCATTTGTTCGGCGGCGGCACGGCGGAATTGCAGCTGATCGAATCCGAGGATCCGCTAGAGGCGGGGCTGGAAATCCTTGCCCGCCCGCCCGGCAAGAAGCCGCAGACCATGACGCTGCTGTCGGGCGGCGAGCAGGCGCTGACGGCGATGTCGCTGATTTTCGCCGTGTTCCTGACCAACCCGGCGCCGATCTGCGTGCTCGATGAAGTCGACGCGCCGCTCGACGACCACAATGTCGAACGCTTCTGCAATCTCATGGATGAGATGGCCAAGACCACCGAGACTCGCTTCGTCATCATCACCCACAATCCGATCACCATGGCACGCATGGACCGGCTGTTTGGTGTGACCATGGCCGAGCAGGGTGTCAGCCAGCTCGTTTCGGTGGACCTGCAGGCCGCTGAAGCCATGCGCGAGGCGAGCTGAGCCGCCGGCCATAGGTCTTGCGCGACGTGCCGGCTGGCCGGTCGGGGGCGCGGCTTGGTTCAGACATAGGTCTTCGGCTCGACAAGATTCTTCATCTGGCGAAGGTAGAAACAATAGAAGCCGAATGCCGCGGCGAACCACATGAAGGCCTCGCCCATGGCCAGCCGATTGTTCGAATTGCTGAGGATGGTGATGGCGAAGAAGACCAGCGTCGAGATGTAGCACGACCATGCGGCAGGAGCGATGAGCTTGGCCCGCATGGCCAGCAGGACCTGCCTGGACGACCACATGTAGAGAAAGGCATAGAACGCCAGCCCGACCAACCCATAGCGCACCGCTATCTCCAGATAGCCGTTGTGGAAGACGTTGAAGATGTCGGGATGATAGGTCCTGTTTTGCCATTCGGTGAGCCAGCTGGAACTGGCTCCGAAGATCGGGTGGCGTTTCAAGATCTCGATCGCGTCGGCCCACAGCATCAGCCGTTCCTTGGCCGCGGCCGGCACCGTATCGCTCGCGATGGCGTGGTCGAAGGCCGATAGCATGCCATGGCTCAAAACATCAGATACCAGGGTCCTGATGAAGACCATGGTATCGCCGGCGGTGGACCAGAAGATGTCGTATGTGGCGACAACGCCGGCGGCCACGATCGCCAGCACTCCGCCCGCTATCATCAGCTCGCGGCGATGGCCTCGTGCCAGGGTCATAAGCGCCAGCAGGAGCAGGACGGGCGCGAGCGCAAGCCAGACGCCCTTCGACCGCAACGCAATGATGTTGGCCAGGGCAAATACCAGGACAGCCGCCGACAGCGCCCAGTGCAGGCTCCTGGCAGTGGTGGTCAGATCCGTTCTTTGCGCCGTGTATGCCATGAACTGCAGCGTGCAGAGGAAGAGGAAACCGGCCGCCACAGACGCGTGAATGGAATTGTTGAAAAGCCGCGGTTCCGGTCTGATGCCGTGAAGGATCTCCGAATAGCCGGTACCCGCCGCCAGGGAGACGAGACTGAGGATCATGAACCAGAGGACGAGCCGCGCTGGCTGCCTGACGAACAGCAAGAGAGAGAAGCCGGTCGTCGCATAAAACGCCGGAAACAGGTAGATGCCTTCGGCGCTGCCCAACTGGCCGGTGCCGAAATAGACGATCGCCATCCGGATGAAGACATAGGCCGACCAGCCCAGACATAGACAGCCGACCCATCCGATCAGCGGTTTGCCGTAGGTCCACAGGTCCATCCTGAGCCAACGGGCGGCTGCAACAGCGACGAGCGCCAGCCCCGCATAACGATAGGTATCGGCCTCGCGCCAGGCCGAGGAGACCAAGGCGAGAATGGCGAGTGCCGCAAGTACCAGAATGAGGTTGTTGCGCGGCCAGTCGTCCCTGGCGTAGTCCGGGGTCTCGCGCGGCAGGGGCGGTCGCAGCAGCGTGTGATGCAGGCGGCACAGCTGGTCCTTGGCCCGGAACACCGCAGCGCCCCAGCGGTGCGGCCAGGGAAACCGCGCGAATTTGTAGCTGCCGGAAGGGCCGGCTATGCCTGAGATAGCGCTGCTGGCGCCGAAGCCAAGCACGTTTTGGCGGACCGAATAGACTTTCAGGCCAGTATCCCAAAACCGTTCGAGTGCGACGTCCCACGGCACTTTCATCACCGCTAGCGCCGACAACAGGCCCTGGGCACCCTCCCGGGTCACCAGATAGGCGGCGGCCGAACCTTGCGGGCCATGCAGTGCCCGGCCGATCTCATCGCCTTCCGTCGTCACTACGGCGCGCATGAACAGGCTCATACGATGGTTAGTCAGCTTGATGACGTCGAAATCCGGCACCGCGGCGATGACGGCCTCGATGCGTCGTCTGGTGTCTTCGCCGAAGAGCACGTCGTCCTCGATGATCAGGCCGTAGGCACTGCCGCTTGCCAGGAGCGCTTCCAGCGCATGGATATGGCTGCGGTAACAGCCATACTCGCCGGGCAGGATGTCACGTCCGCTCAGTTTGCGCGCGGTTGGAAGATCGATCTCCGTCCAATCCTTTTCAGCCAAGACGCGGCCATCGACGGCGGCAATGCGCTGCAAGGTCAGGCCGGACGTTTCGGCGCTGGCGAGCAATTCGCGCCAGCGGCCGGTCTCGCGACCGAGGTTGATGGCGAAGATAGGAAGGTTCATTAAAATTTCGGCCGATCTTGTATGGAAAGAGGGAGATGTTCAAGGCGATACTGCTCAGACCATGTGCAAAGTAGCGCCCGATTTGCCGCGATTGCGTTGGTTCTACTGGATTTATGGCGTCGTGGAATTGTTAGCCAATCAGCTCAAGGGAAGATCGTGAAGATGCTCTGGGGTCCCCCTGCGTCCGGAACGGATCTTGATCGTCTGGCTGGGGCGCCAGGATTCGAACCTGGGAATGTCGGTACCAAAAACCGATGCCTTACCACTTGGCGACGCCCCAATAGCCATCAGAGTCGCTTGTGCGGCGCGTTATTAGCAGAGCAGCCGAAAAGCACAATGCTTATGAGCAATCGCGGGAACACTCAATCGACCAGCAGCGCGGTTGGCGCTAGGGTGATCCACAAAACGGACTATTCGGACCACACGGCCAACTCATTGCCGGCCGGATCGACGAAATGAAAACGTCGGCCACCCGGAAACGGGAAGATCGGCTTGACGATCGTGCCGCCAGCGCTTTCGACAGCGCCGAGGGTTTCCTCCAGATTCTCGCTGTAGAGCACGGGCAGCGGCTCTGCCGATGCTTCCGCGGCATCGGCCTGAAAACCGCCGTCGAGGCCTTCGGCAAAGGCTGAGTAGGTCGGCCCGGAGTCGGTGAACGACCAGGCAAAGGCGGCACTGTAGAAAGCCTTCACCCGGTCCAGCGTGCCGCTGGTCGCCGGCATTTCCAGATAGTCGAGTTTTCCATTCTGTTTCATGAGGTACCTCTCGTTCCCTTTATGTTCTAGACATCGAACCGTAAGGTGGCAAGTCTTTTTGCCGCATGCCTCGGAAGGGCTTTTCTTAATCGATTGTAGCGGCCAGCCGGCTTTTCCGGCGCTTGCCTTTCGCACTGCAGCATCATATCGCTCCAAAGTCGGACACGGGCGGAACTTTCCGTTTCGCCAATCTTTCCAATCTCCTGCAACCGGAGAGCAAAGCATGACCAAATGGGTTTTCACCTTTGGCGATGGTGCGGCGGAAGGCCGTGCCGGCGACAAGAATTTGCTGGGCGGCAAGGGCGCCAATCTGGCCGAGATGTGCAGCCTGGGCCTGCCGGTGCCGCCGGGCTTCACCATCACCACCGAGGTCTGCAACGCTTATTATGCGAACGGCCGCACCTATCCCGCGGGACTGGAAGCCAATGTCGCGGTCGCGCTCGATCATATCGGCCGGCTGACCGGCCGCCGCTTCGGCGATCCGTCAAAGCTGTTGCTGGTGTCGGTGCGCTCCGGGGCCCGCGCCTCGATGCCAGGCATGATGGACACCGTTCTCAATCTCGGCCTGAACGACGAGACGGTCGAGGCGCTGGCCACCGATTCCGGCGATGCGCGCTTCGCCTATGACAGCTACCGCCGCTTCATCCAGATGTATTCCGATGTCGTCATGGGCCTCGATCACGAGGTGTTCGAGGAGATACTGGAAGACCAGAAGGCTAGCCTCGGCCACGAGCTCGACACCGAACTGACGGCCATCGAATGGCAAGGCGTGATCGCGCTCTACAAGGCTAAGGTCGAGGAAGAACTCGGCAGGCCGTTCCCGCAGGACCCGCACGAACAGCTCTGGGGCGCCATTGGTGCGGTGTTTTCAAGCTGGATGAACAACCGCGCCATCACCTACCGGCGCCTGCACGACATCCCCGAAAGCTGGGGCACGGCGGTCAACGTCCAGGCCATGGTGTTTGGCAATATGGGCGAAACCTCCGCCACCGGTGTCGCCTTCACCCGCAACCCCTCGACCGGCGAGAAGCAGCTCTATGGCGAGTTCCTGGTGAACGCGCAGGGCGAGGATGTCGTCGCCGGCATCCGCACGCCGCAGAATATCACCGAGGCGGCCCGCATTGCCGCAGGCTCCGACAAGCCGTCGCTGCAGAAGCTGATGCCGGACGCCTTCCAGTCCTTCGTCACCATCTCCGACAGTCTGGAAAAGCACTACCGCGACATGCAGGACCTCGAATTCACCATCGAGCGCGGCAAGTTGTGGATGCTGCAGACCCGCTCCGGCAAGCGTACCGCCAAGGCGGCGCTCCGGATCGCTGTCGAGATGGCGAGGGACGGTCTGATCACGAAGGAGGAGGCCGTCGCGCGCATCGATCCTGCCTCGCTCGACCAGTTGCTGCACCCGACCATTGACCCGAAGGCCGCGCGCGATGTGATCGGCGTTGGCCTGCCGGCGTCGCCCGGAGCCGCCACCGGCGAGATCGTCTTTTCCTCCGGCGATGCCGAGGACCTCAAGACACAAGGGCGCAAGGCGATCCTGGTGCGCATCGAGACCAGTCCCGAAGATATCCACGGCATGCATGCCGCCGAGGGCATCCTGACCACGCGTGGCGGCATGACCAGCCATGCGGCGGTCGTGGCGCGCGGCATGGGCAAGCCCTGCGTCTCCGGAGCCGGCTCGCTCCGCGTCGACTACAAGGCCGGCACGCTGCTCTCGATGGGGCAGACCTTCCGCAAGGGCGATGTCATCACCATCGACGGCGGCAATGGGCAGGTGCTCAAGGGCGCGGTGGCGATGCTGCAGCCGGAATTGTCCGGTGATTTCGCCGCCATCATGGAATGGGCGGACGCGGCACGGCGCATGAAGGTGCGCACCAACGCCGAAACGCCGCTCGATGCCCGCATGGCGCGCTCCTTCGGCGCCGAGGGCATCGGGCTTTGCCGCACCGAACACATGTTCTTCGACGGCGCCCGCATCGTCGCCATGCGCGAGATGATCCTCGCCGACACGGAGAAGGACCGGCGCGCGGCCCTTGCCAAGCTTCTGCCCATGCAGCGCTCGGATTTCCTGGAGTTGTTCGAGATCATGGCCGGCCTGCCGGTGACGATCCGCTTGCTTGACCCGCCGCTGCATGAATTCCTGCCCAAGACCGAGGCCGAAATCGCCGAGGTCGCGTCCGTCATGAACGTATCGCCAGACAAGCTCCGGCAGCGCACCGAGGCCCTGCACGAATTCAACCCGATGCTCGGCCATCGCGGCTGCCGGCTGGCCGTCTCCTATCCCGAGATCGCCGAGATGCAGGCGCGCGCCATTTTCGAGGCGGCCGTCGAGGCCGGCAAGAAGGCCGGCGCGCTGGTGGTGCCTGAGATCATGGTGCCGCTGGTCGGCCTTGTGAAGGAACTCGATTACGTGAAGGCGCGCATCGATGCGGTCGCCAAAAGCGTCATGGACGAGAGCGGCGTCAAGATCGATTATCTCACGGGCACGATGATCGAACTGCCGCGCGCCGCGATCCGTGCCCATGTCATCGCCGAATCGGCCGAGTTCTTCTCCTTCGGCACCAACGACCTCACCCAGACCACCTTCGGCATCTCGCGCGACGATGCGGCTTCATTCCTGGAGACCTACCGCCAGAAGGGCATTATCGAGCAGGATCCGTTCGTCTCGCTCGATATCGACGGCGTCGGCGAACTGGTGCGCATGGCCGCGCAAAAGGGCAGGGCGACCCGGCCTCAGATCAAGCTCGGCATCTGCGGCGAACATGGCGGCGATCCAGCGTCGATCCGTTTCTGCGAGGAGGTTGGGCTCGACTACGTGTCGTGCTCGCCCTATCGCGTGCCGATCGCCAGGCTGGCGGCCGCGCAGGCTGCGGTGCAGGTGGCGAAGAAGGGGCGTGGCTAAGCCGGTCAGGCTCTATCAAAGCTTACGGTTTTGTATTAAAACTCACGCGAACGTGCTGACGGCATCGCGTAATCTCGACATTGTTCCTGCCCAATTTGCAGGCGGCCCGCCAATTGTCTTCGGAATCAGATGTTGCAGATCTCGCCCGTGCCGTTCCGCTCGATCCTGATCATTCAAACGAAGTTCATAGGTGACATCGTTCTTGCCTCGGCGCTGGCAAGGAACCTGCAACTCGAATTCCCGGATGCAAGGATCGTCTTCCTCTGTGAAGCGCAATTCGAGAACTTCGTGGTTGCGCATGGCATCGCCTCCGAGGTGGTCGCATTCAGGCGGTCCCGCATGCGCGGCACCACTCTGGAGCGCGTAAAGGAGCTTTACGCCACGGTGCGGGCGCTGCGTGGCTTCCGCTTCGACCTGACGATCGACCTGACCGATTCAAAAACCTCACGCATCATCAGTGGGCTCGTCACCGCAAAGACGCGCGTCGGCTATAATCCATCCGAAAGGCCGCTGCGGCTGCTGGAGAGGCAGCCTGCCAATGTGCTTGCCAAACCGTACGGGTTTGGCGGCCAGCATTTTGTCTATCGCTATCTTTCGCCGCTTGAAGCACTTGGGGTCGATCTGCGCGTGACCGTGCCAAGCATCCAGCCGCTGCCGTTCGAGACCGTGAAAGCCCTGACGCTTCTGGGCAAGCATCATCTTCACCCGAACGCCTTTGTCGCCGTCCATGCCGGCGCCAGTTTCAAGGGCCGGCAATGGCAGCCGGAACGGTTTGCCGAGGCGATCGACGAAATTGCAACCGACACCGGATTGGGCGTCGTCCTGGTGGGAGGGCCGGATGAACGCGAGACCGCCGCGCAGGTCCTGGCCAAGACAGCGACGCCGGTCGTCGATCTTGTCGGCACATTGTCGCTCGAGAGCCTGATGGCGGTCCTGAAACAGGCCCGGCTGTTTCTCGGCAATGAGAGCGGCCCGATGCATATGGCTGCTGCCGCGGGCACGCCGGTTGTCGGGCTGTTCGGCCTGACGCATCCTTCGCGCTGGGGACCTGTCGGTGTGCCCAGCATAGCGCTTCGGCCGCCGATGCCATGCGACTGCGTGGCCAAGGACTTGTGCCGCCGGACCGACCCCAGCAAAGCGTGTTGTGTCTGGCGCCTGGAGGTCAAGCCTGTCGTCGAAGCGGCCCGCGAGGTTCTCGCGCGCACCGAGATGAAGCGCGAAGGCGCTGTCTGAGCGGCTGTTTTCGGTGGGTTCGTTCACCAGGCTGGCGGTCAAATTGCCGCGCCAGGCATTTTTCTGCTACCCATCGTCCCGATTTCCGCCTTCATGCGGGTCTTGGGATACCGGCTTGAAATCGCCAGTCAGGAATTCGGTGTGATGCGTCAGCTGCAAGGACATCTCTGCACGATCGCCATGTCGTTGGCGGTCATATCCAGCGGCCATGCAACGCCGCTGGTCGAGCCCACGCTGCACATCAAGCCCGCGGTTAGCGGAGCGGGCCACGTCGCGCTCACGCTCGATGCCTGCGGCGGACAGACCGACACGCGGATTCTCTCGGCGCTGGTGGAAAACAAGATACCAGCCACCATTTTTGTCACCGGTATCTGGCTGAAGCGCAACGCTGCGGCCGTCGCCATCATGCGGGCACATCCGGACCTTTTCGAATTGGAAAATCACGGCGGGCGCCATATTCCGGCGGTCGACACGCCGCAGAAAATCTATGGCATACGCAGCGCCGGCAGCCCTGACGCGGTGCTCGCCGAGGTCGAATCGGGTGCCGCTGCTCTTGTCAGGACGGGTGAGCCGGCGCCGAAATGGTTCCGTGGCGCAACCGCCGAATACAGCCCCTCGGCCATCGCGATGATCCGCAAGCTCGGCTTCAAGATTGCCGGCTTCTCGATCAATGGCGATGGCGGCTCGCTGCTCGGCGCCAAGGAAGCCGCCAAGCGCATCGCCGCGGCCAAGGACGGCGACGTCATCATCGCCCACATCAACCAGCCGACCCACGCCGCCGGCGAGGGCGTGGTGCAGGGCCTCCTGGCCCTCAAGGACAGGGGCATGACCTTCGTGCGCCTCGACGATGCCGATGGCACAGGCAATCACGGCACCACCGACTGATTGCGCGTTGAAGGTGATGCCGGCCTGCAAATGGCTGACGCGAAGTACTCAGCCCGGCTTGGCTTCGATGCTGACCTTGCTGGCGTAGAACGCGCCGTGGTCGCGGATATCGGTCATTTCGTCGAAAGGTTTCCGATAGGCCCACATCGCGTCCTTGCCCGCCTCGCCAGCCGGCAGCACACTCCAATAGCTGGCATCGCCCTTGTAGGGGCAATGGGTCGAGTGTTCCGTGCCGCCCAATTTGTCGAAATCGATGTCGGCGAACGGAATGTAGAAGGCGGCCGGATAAGGCGCCTCGGTCAGCACCTTGGCCTTCGATGATGAAGCGATAACCGTATCGCCGACGCGCACCGTGACAGTGCCGACATAGGGCTCGATGGTGATGATCTTGTCGGGATTGCGCTGGAAGCCGGGTGCCGGGTTGGCGATCTTGTCCATGCTGGTTCCTTCTTGCCTGGCCTTAAGGTGTGGCGGACACAGCTGTTGCGCAAGGCCCCTTGGCATCGAACATGGCAGCCGCCAGCAGCCTAGGCGCGGCACCAGCGTTTTCGTGTCCGCTGAGGCTCAGGCGGCGGTTTTGAAGGCATCCAGCAGGCCGGCATAGGCGGCCGCGATGCCCGCCACCGGATTGCTGCTTCTCGAAACGGTCTCGACTTTCAGCGCGCCGCCGCCGGTCGGCAAGGTGAGCAGCAGGAACTGGCGATTGCCGCCGTCGCCGACGGATGCCGCCGCCACGTGCTGGCCTTCCCCTTCGTTCTGGACGCACATCTTGAACAGCAGCGTACCGCCGACCGCTTCGAGCGCGCCGCCGACAACTTCAACAAATTCTTCTTCGGAAACAGTCTTTTCGTCTGGCACCAAATCGGCCAGGCTTTCCGCAAGTGTGCTCTCCAGGGCCTTGTCGTCGAGCTGCGCGTCCATGCGAACCTCTTTCAGCCGCCAATCGCACCCCTTTGCCCGTTAACGAACCTTAACGCGGACGATGGCCGGATTGTGGCGGATTTACTCGTGATTTCGTCCAATACGACGCCGTTTCCAACCCGACGATTTTGACCCTTCCGCCATCTTGTCGGCATGAGCATTCAGGAGCCGAAGGCCAAAAACCCGTCAAAATTCAACCGGTTGCCGATTTTGCACGGGCTCAGAAAGTCGTTCGCCATGCAAGCGAGTGACTGGACAATCCTCCGGTTCGCTTCACAATGAACCAAAGCTACAACGCAAAAAACTAGGGGAGGAACGAGATGCTGGGGCTGATGCAGGAATGGCCACTGCTGTGCCACAAGCTGATCGATAATGCTGAACGGCAGCATGGCGTGCGCGAGATCGTGTCGCGTTCGATCGAGGGGCCGATCGTGCGCACCACCTATGCCGACATCCATCGTCGTTCTCTTAAGGTCGCCCAGCGGCTGGAACGCGACGGTTATCGGTTGGGCGACCGCATCGCCACGCTGGCCTGGAACACCGCTCGCCATATCGAGGCCTGGTACGGCATCATGGGCATCGGCGCGATCTATCACACGCTCAATCCGCGCCTGTTTCCCGAGCAGATCGTCTGGATCATGAACCATGCCGAGGACAAGGCTGTCTTCGTCGACCTCACCTTCATACCGTTGCTCGAGAAGATCGTCGGCGCCGTCAAATCGCTGAAAAAGGTGATCGTGCTCACCGATAATGCGCACATGCCGAAAACCGCGTTGCCCAATGTCGTCGCTTACGAGGAGTGGCTCAACGAGGTCGATGGCGATTTCGCCTGGAAAACTTTCGACGAAGGTACTGCCGCAGGCATGTGCTACACATCTGGCACGACAGGCGATCCCAAGGGCGTTGTCTATAGTCACCGTTCGAACGTGCTGCACGCCATGATCGCGGCCATGCCCGATGCGATGGGCCTGTCGGCACGCGATACGATTCTGCCGGTGGTGCCGATGTTCCACGCCAATGCCTGGGGTCTCGGCCAGAGCGGGCCGATGATCGGCGCCAAGCTGGTCATGCCTGGCTGCAAGATGGACGGCGCCTCGATCTACGAATTGCTCGACACCGAGAAAGTGACCTTCAGCGCTGCCGTGCCGACGGTCTGGATGATGCTGCTGCAATATCTGGAAGAAACCGGCAGGAAGCTGCCTCATCTGAACAAGATCGTCATCGGCGGCTCGTCCTGCCCGCGCGCGATCATGACGAAATTTCAGGACAATTTCGGTGTCCAGGTCATCCATGCCTGGGGCATGACCGAGATGTCGCCGCTCGGCACGCTGTGCACCTTGAAGCCCGAATATGTCGGCCTTGAGGGAGAAGCGCGGCTCGACATCCAGGGCAAGCAGGGCTATCCGCCCTTTGGCGTCGAAATGAAGGTGACCGACGACGAGAACAACCCGCAACCCTGGGATGGCAAGACCTTTGGCCGGCTGAAGGTGCGCGGTCCGGCTGTTGCCCGCGCCTATTATGGCGGCGCGGGCACGGAGCAATTCGACGAGGACGGCTGGTTCGATACGGGAGATGTCGCTCATATCGATGCCGGCGGCTATATGCAGATCACCGATCGCGCCAAGGACGTCATCAAATCCGGCGGCGAATGGATCTCGACCATCGAGCTCGAGAATCTGGCCGTCGGCCATCCGGACGTGGCGGAAGCGGCAGCCATCGGTGTTCATCATTCGAAATGGGGCGAGCGGCCCCTGCTGGTCGTCGTCGCCAAGCCGGGCAAGGAACCGACCAAGGCTGACATTCTCGGCTTCATGGATGGCAAGCTGGCCAAATGGTGGATGCCCGATGATGTCGCTTTCGTCGGCGAAATACCGCATACCGCCACCGGCAAGATCCAGAAGATCACCTTGCGCCAGCAGTTCAGGGATTACCGCTTGCCGACGGATTGAGGGGATGTTGCGTGTTTCGGCTTCAAGCCGTCGCAAAAAGGCACTAAACCTCCGTCCGGGTAGGGACAGCGCAGAGAACAATGGTTAGCATTCTGGAACGGCAAACGTCGAAGGCTGCCGGCTGGTCGCGGCGCACGGGCGCATTTTCAGCGGTGCTTTTGCTGACCGACTTCGTCGGCCATCGCTTCGGTCTCGTCGAGACGCCCGTATTCCTGTGGGTGCTGGGCATTGTCGCGCTGCTGGCGGCGCTGGCGCTGCTTTTTGCCGGGCTGGCCTTTTCCAGGCTATGGAATTTCGGCGACCGTGGCGGCCGCGATCTGACCGTTGGCGCCTTGCTGGCCCTGCTGGTGCTTACCCCGTATGGCGTCGCTGCCTACTGGGTGACGATCTATCCGCCGCTGAGGGACATCTCGACCGATTTCGACGATCCGCCCGCGCTCGATGTGAGTGACCGCACGAAGGACATGAATGTGCTGTCTCCGTCCACGCCGGGCGAGCAGACGTTGCAGACCGACAGCTATCCGCTGGTCAGCGCACGCAGCTATGACCTTCCGTTCGAGACCGTCGTCAATGCCGTCGAAACCGTGCTCGACCGGCGCGGCTGGGACCTTTCGCAACCCTATCCCGACCTCGCTGGGCAGAGAGAAGTGACCATTACCGCCGTCGCCTCGAGCTTCGCGCTCGGCCTCCCGGCTGATGTGGCGATCCGCGTGACCGATAACGGCGATATGATCATCGTCGACATGCGGTCGGCTTCGCGCTATGGCCGCCATGACCTTGGCGACAATGCCGCGCGCATCACCGAGTTCCTGGCGGAACTGGATCAGGAAGTCGCCGGACAGGTCGGGGCGGCGCCAGCCGAATAGTCATTTCCCAGCTGAACTGGCCAGCGAGAAACCGGTGAGGAGAGGCCGGGCTAGGTGCACCTATCGAGCTGGCGTGAAAATGCCGTCAATGGCGGGGGCGGCGTCTGTCGAGATCATGCCGCGCGCCACCAGATCCTCGAGATGGGCAAGCACGGACAGGCCGGCCGCACCGTGCAGCCGGGGATCGGTGTCCCGGTAGATCGCCTTGACCATGTCGGGAACCGTCCGGTCGCCGGCCCTGACCCGCTCCAGTATGGCCCGCTCGCGCATCTTGCGATGCGTCTTCAGTCCGCGCATGAAACTGCGCGGCGCCGTCACCGGCCCGCCATGGCCGGGCAGCAGCAGGTGGTCGTCGCGCCTGATCAGCTTGTCCAGCGATGCCATGTAGTCTGCCATTGCCCCGTCCGGTGGCGCGACGATGGACGTCGCCCATCCCATGACATGATCGGCCGAAAACAGGATTCCGGTTCCTTCCAGCGAGAACGCCGCGTGATTGGCGGTGTGGCCGGGGGTGAGAACCGTCCGGATCGCCCAGCCGTCGCCGGCGACGATCGCATCGTCCGGCAGCGCGATGTCGGGAAGAAAGGCCATGTCGGCGCTGGCATCGAGCGCATTGGTCTCGCCAATGTGCAATGGCCTTGCTGGCCGGTGCGGTCCCTCAGCGAGCACCGTGGCGCCGGTGCGCTCTTTCAGCCGGGCCGCCAGCGGAGAATGGTCGCGATGCGTGTGGCTGACGAAGATATGGCTGACCGGCCTACCGGCGATCACGTCGAGCAGGGTCTGAAGATGCGCATCGTCATCGGGACCAGGATCGATCACCGCCAGCGTCTCGCGCCCCACGATATAGCTGTTGGTGCCATAAAAGGTGAAGGGGCTCGGGTTTCGGGCCGTGACGCGCTGCACGTCAGGCGCCACGTTCGCGCCCTGGCCGTAGTTGGGATCGAAGCTGGTATCGAATTTGAGGGCCATGTCGCCACATTGTTCCTGGAATGGCAAAAGCGATTGCCGCATAGCACGCAAGCCAATATAGGAAAACGCAAGAGCGCGATTGTTGGATCGCGGCAAATCGGATTGGGGAAGTGACCATGGCAACTGCAACGACGATGCGCCCGCTTGTTTCTCTGGCCTTGCCGCAGGAAGGCGCGGCGCGGCTGGCAACGCAGTTTTTCCTGGCGATCGCCGGAACGCTGCTGCTGACCCTGTCGGCCAAGACCAAGGTCATGCTGGGGCCTGTCGATATGTCGATGCAGACACTCGCCGTCTTCCTGATCGCCGCCGCCTTCGGCATGCGCCTCGGCGTCGCCACTCTCCTGCTCTACATGGCGGAAGGCGCGATGGGCTTCCCGGTCTTCCAGAGCACGCCGGAGAAAGGCATCGGCATTGCCTACATGCTCGGCTCCACCGGCGGCTATCTCGCTGGCTTCGTGGTCATGGCGGCGATTGTCGGCTGGGCCGCCGGCCGCGGCTGGGACCGTCACCCGATCAAGCTTTTCAACGCGATGCTGGTTGCCGAGGTGGTGATGATGGCGATGGGCTTTGCCTGGCTGGCGCTGCTCATCGGTCCGGAAAAATCCTGGCAGTTCGGCGTCGTGCCGTTCATCGTCGGCGACCTGATCAAGGTTGCCCTTGCGGCAAGCCTGGTGCCGGCCGCCTGGTCGCTGCTCAAGCGCTCCTGAGTTTAGCAAGAAGCTCGGTGTGCATAGACGTCGGGAGTCAAGTCCCGGGGACGGGCGGTTCGGAAGAAGGTTCTGGTCATAGGGTTGCGGGCTTCATAGACTATCACATCGCCAGGCTGCTCCTGGAACTCGGCGACGAGGCTGTCGGATCCGGCTTCTTCACCGCGTATGGCCCTTGGGGCGTCCCGACATGGTGCCGTTCCTGTTCACGAGGAGCATCCAAGGAGTGATACCAGGCGTATTTTGGTAACGACTCTACGATATAAGCGAGCACTGGCAGCTGCTTTTCGGGGTTGTATGGCTACCGTCGCTGCCGGGGGATCTTGGCATGTCAAGGAGGGCTTCTTGAAAGGAATTATCCTTGCGGGAGGCAGTGGAACACGCCTTTATCCGCTGACGTTAGCTGTCTCGAAACAAATCCTTCCAGTATACGACAAGCCGATGATCTACTATCCGCTGAGCGTGCTGATGCTCGCGGAAATTCGTGAAATTCTGGTCATCTCGACGCCGCGGGATTTGCCCGTTTTCCGAGATTTACTCGGTGACGGATCGGAGTTTGGCCTGGATATCTCCTATGCTGAGCAGCCGCATCCCAATGGACTAGCGGAAGCGTTCATCATTGGCCGCGAGTTCATCGGCAAGGACAGTGTGTCGATGATCCTGGGCGACAACATCTATTTTGGCGACGGGCTGTCGCAGCTTTGCCGCGCCGCCGCTTCTCGCGACACGGGCGCTTCGGTGTTCGCCTACCGTGTGGATGATCCTGAACGGTATGGTGTCGTCTCCTTCGACAAGGCCACCGGAACGGCGCGCACGATCGAGGAAAAGCCGCAAAAGCCGAAATCCAACTGGGCCGTCACCGGGCTTTATTTTTACGACAACACTGTCGTCGACATCGCTTCGGCCATTCGGCCTTCGGCCCGCGGCGAGCTTGAGATCACGGCGGTCAACAACGCCTATCTCGATCGCGGCTTGCTGCATGTGCATCGACTGGGGCGCGGCTATGCCTGGCTCGACACCGGGACCCATGACAGTCTGAACGACGCTTCTTCCTTCGTACGCACGATCGAGCATCGCCAAGGCATCAAGGTCGCATGCCCGGAGGAGATCGCCTTCGAGCAGGGCTGGCTGACGGCCGAGCAGGTGCTGCAACGCGCCACCCGGTTGGGAAAGAATGAATATGCCGCCTATCTGCGCCGGCGTGTCGTCGAACTGTCGGAGGGCTGAGCGTTGGAGATCAGCTCCCTCGGCATCGAAGGCGTGCTGGAGATCATTCCAAAGCGGCATGGCGATGCGCGCGGTTTCTTTATGGAAACCTATAATGCCGACCGATTTGCGCAGGCTGGACTAAAACTGCATTTCGTGCAGGACAACCATTCCTACTCCGCCGCGGCGGGCGTCTTGCGCGGGCTCCATTATCAGCTCGCGCCCCGGACCCAGGACAAGTTGCTGCGTGTCATACGCGGTCGGATTCTGGACATTTGTGTCGACATTCGCCGAAGTTCGAAGACCTTTGGCGAATGGATCGCTCTGGAAGTGTCGGCCGAAAGGGGCAACCAGATCCTGGTGCCCAAGGGCTTCGCGCATGGCTTTGTGACGCTCGTGCCCGACACCGAGGTTCTGTATAAGGTGACCGACACCTACTCGCCGGAGCATGACCGGTCGATCCGTTTCGACGATCCCGCCATCGGCATCGAATGGCCCTCGTTACCTGGCGGTTTCCAGCTGTCGGACAAGGACCTCAAGGCGCCGCCGCTGGCCGCGGCGGAGGTGTTCGACTGATGAGCGTTGCCAAAGGGAATGCAGCCAGAAAGAGTGTGGCCCAAAGAGGGTGCTGCATGGGGATAGTTGTATGAACTTTCTGGTGACAGGCGGCGCCGGTTTCATCGGCTCGGCGGTATGCCGGCATCTGTGCGCCAATCCGGCCTACCGGGTGACCAATCTCGACAAGCTCACCTACGCCGGTAACCTGGCCTCGCTGCGGCCGATCGAGAATGCCCATAATTACAGCTTCGCTCATGCCGATATCTGCGACGAGAGGGCGGTGCTCGACATAATGCGCCGTGATGACGTCGATATCGTCATGAACCTGGCGGCCGAAAGCCATGTCGACCGCTCGATCGACGGGCCTGGCGCCTTCATCGAGACCAATATCGTCGGCACCTACAAGATGCTCAATGCCGCGCTCGAATATTGGCGCGGCCTTTCCGACGACAGGAAAAGCCGCTTCCGCTTCCATCATGTCTCGACCGACGAGGTGTTCGGCGACCTACCTTTCGATGGCGGCATGTTCGTCGAGGAGACGCCTTATGCGCCGTCCTCGCCCTATTCCGCCTCGAAGGCGGCCTCCGACCATCTGGTGCGGGCATGGCACGAGACCTACGGCCTGCCGGTCGTGCTCTCCAACTGTTCTAACAATTACGGCCCCTACCATTTTCCCGAGAAGCTTATTCCGCTCGTCATCCTCAACGGGCTCGACGAGAAGCCGCTGCCGGTCTATGGCGCCGGAGCCAATGTGCGCGACTGGCTGTTCGTCGAGGATCACGCGCGGGCCCTGGAACTCATCGCTACGAAAGGGCTTGCCGGCGAGAGCTACAATGTCGGCGGCAATTCGGAACGCACGAACCTCTCCGTCGTCCAGACGATCTGCGATCTGCTCGACATCAGGCGTCCCAGGGCCGGGGGCCGGCGCTATCGCGAGCTGATCTCCTTCGTCACCGACCGTCCTGGCCATGACCGCCGCTACGCCATCGATGCCTCCAAGATCGGCCGCGAGCTCGGCTGGGCGCCTAGGGAAAACTTCGACAGCGGCCTGGCTCGAACCGTGGACTGGTTCCTCGACAACAAATGGTGGTGGGGACCGATCCGCGAGCAGCGCTATGCCGGCGAAAGATTGGGCGAAGCCCGCAAGGTGGGCGCGTGAGGCTCGTTGTCACCGGACGCGACGGCCAGGTCGCGGCAAGCCTTCTGGAGGCCGGCCATGGAAATGCCGGCGTTGAGGTCGTCGCCATCGGCCGTCCCGAACTCGACCTGACAAGACCCCACACCGTCATCGACGCCATCGCGGTTGCGAAGCCGGATATCGTCGTGTCGGCCGCTGCGTACACGGCCGTGGATCAGGCCGAGGACGAGCCAGATCTGGCCTTTGCGGTCAACGCGACCGGTGCCGGTAAGGTGGCTGAAGCGGCAGCGCGGCTCGGCGTTCCCGTCATCCATCTTTCGACCGATTATGTCTTCGACGGCAGTGCTCCCGACGCCTATGTCGAGGCCGACGCGACGGCGCCGCTCGGTGTCTATGGTGCTTCCAAGCTCGCCGGCGAGCAGGCGGTGGCCGCCGCCGGTCCGCGCCATGTGATCCTGCGCACCGCCTGGGTCTACAGCCCGTTCGGCAGGAATTTCGTGAAAACCATGCTGCGGCTGGCCGCCGAGCGCGACGAGATTTCCGTGGTGGCCGATCAATGGGGAAATCCCACCTGCGCCCTCGATATCGCCGACGCGATCCTGCATGCGGCGGCCACGCTGCGGCGCGACAAGAGCTTCACCGCGTTCGGCATCTACCATCTGGCCGGCTCGGGCGAGACCAGCTGGAGCGGTTTTGCCCGTCATATCCTGGACACAAGCCGAATGCTTGGTGGACCCCATGCACGGGTGCGCGACATTGCCGCCAAGGACTATCCGACCAAGGCACGCCGCCCCGCCAATTCGCGGCTGTCGAGCGCGAAGTTCGCTTCCACCTTCGGGTGGAACGCACCTGACTGGCGACAGTCGACGGAAGCCGTGGTCGGTCAGCTCCTAAGCGGGAAGGCTCGGCCGGATGACCGGGCATCTTTGAGTACCGCCCACATCCGCTGAGCCCACAATTCGAAGCCGAGCTTTATCGTGACACTCAGCGTCGACGGCTGTCGAGTTGGTGATAGAGATCGGCATACGCCCTTCCCATCCTGTCCGCCGTAAAAAGGCTGATATAGCGATCTCGGGCGGCTCGCCCCCATTTCGCTGCTTCAGCCGGCGAATCGACGAACCGCTCCATCGCTTCGCCAGTCGTTCTGGATCGGAAGGCGGAACGACCAGCCCGGTCTCGCCAGCCTTGTTCACATAACTTGTTCCCGTCCCGACTTCGCACGAAATCATCGGCTTGCCGCACATGGCTGCCTCGGCCAGCGATAGGCCGTAGGCTTCCGACCTCTGGTTTGAACGAAAAATGAATCCAAGGCAGTTGTGGAGGAGCGCCATTCCTGCTGGTGGTCAGCCAGCGACACATTCGCGTTCTCGTGATGCAGGAAAAACTACATCCGTCCGTAAGCGTCGTCGAACCTGACGATATCGTCCTCGCCGAGATAGTCGCCGCTTTGCACCTCAATGATCACCAGGTCAATTCTGCCCGGATTTTCCAGCCGATGTTTGTGGCCGGAGGGAATGTAGGTCGACTCGTTGGTGGCCAGGAACAATTCCTGATCGCCGTTGACTATTTTCGCGGAGCCGCTGACCACCACCCAGTGCTCCGAGCGATGATAGTGCATCTGCAGGCTCAGACGCCGGCCAGGCTTCACCTCGATCCGCTTGATCTTGAAGCGCTCGCCTTCCTCCAGAACCGTATAGGTACCCCACGGGCGGTGAACCGTGCTGTGAAGCAAATGCGCTTGGTGACCAGAAGCCTTGAGGCCCTCGAACAGCTTCTTGACGTCCTGGACGCGGTCGCGGGACGCCACAAGCAGCGCGTCAGGGGAATCCACGATCACCAGATCGCTGACGCCGACCGTGCCGATGACGCGCTTGTCCGAACTCACATAGCTGCCGGTCGTGTCGACCATGTGGACGTCGCCGCGTATCCTGTTCCCGCTTTCGTCGGGAGCGATCAAATCGGCCATTGCGTTCCAGGATCCGATGTCGTTCCAATCCATGTCGCAGGGAATCACGGCAAGATTGCTCGTTTTCTCCATGACCGCGCGATCGATCGAGATCCGCGGGGCGGAGCCAAAATACTCCGGCGCGAGTTCGATTTTGGCAAAGCCTTCGCCTTCGCTGAAGCGGCCGTTCTCATAGCTGTCGGAAACAGCCTGGATCACGGCGGGGCAATGCAAAGTCATTTCGTCGAGCATGGTCTGCGCGCTGAAGCAGAAGATGCCGCCATTCCAGAAGAAGCGTTTGGATGCGACATAGGCCTTGGCCGTCTCGAGATCCGGTTTTTCAACGAAACGGACGACTTTCTCGCCATCCGCTTCGATGTAGCCGAATGCCGTGTCCGGCCTGGTTGGGTTGATGCCCAATGTGGCGATCCGCCCGAGCTTTGCATGCTCGATGGCCCGGCTCATGACGCTCAGAAAGGCAGGCAGGTTGCCAATCATATGATCCGCTGGGAAGACGCATAGAATAGCGTCAGGACCGTGCGTTGCCTTGGCATGGATGACAGCGGCCGCCACGGCGGCGGCCGTATCCCGGCCTTCGGGCTCAAGCAGAAATGTGCGTGGCAGTATCACCGCATCCAGTTCGTCGAAACCGTCCTTCGTCAGAAAGAGGTGTTCCCCGGACGTGACCACAACGAGTTCCACGACACCTTTCATCGAAGCGGCGCGCAACACGGTGTGCTGAATAAGAGAATGCCCGTCTGCCACTTTGAGGAAAGGCTTGGGGTGCGATTGCCTCGATGCGGGCCATAGCCGCGATCCGGCTCCACCACTGATGATGACGGGAACCACTTTCATGACACGGCCTCTGTTTCGTTTTTCGATGTGATTGCCCGCGCCCTCTCAAGCGTCAGCGCCACGATCGCTGTTGCCCTTTCATGATTTTCAGCCTCCGAATAGCAGCGGAACTCCGGCGCGTTGCCGGACGGCCGCAGATGGATGATCTCGCCGGTCTGCATTCGTGCTCTGAGGCCGTCAGTCTTGTCGACCTCGGCAACAGTCCCGAAGGGCGCGAGAAATTGCTGCAGTGCATCCCGATCGGCGAGCCGACGCATCAAGCCGCGCGAACTGTCCACGGGGAAGTTCTCGAGGCGTTCGCTGGCGCATGCCGGAAGCTTCCAGAACTCGCGCTGATGCGACAGCATATTTCCTGTCGATGCGACCAGGCCGAGGACGGCGAGGATAGGGAGCAACGAATCGCGTGTCGGCAACGCAGTCAAAGTTTTTCCATGCAGGATACAATCCGACCCCAGGAGAACGCCGCCATTGGCCTCGAAGCCGATGACGATACGGCCGGCACGGTGTGACGCTTCCATGGCTTCGATGACGAAGGGGGATCCGACCCTGGTTCTCACGACCTCGAAACCGAAGGCGTTCGAAATGCCCGAATTGGAGGTCACCGGCGTCACGACAATGTCTGCCCGCAAGAACAAAGCAGTGGCGAGGCCGATCAGGTCGCCGCGAAAGAGATCGCCGTTCTCGTCGGTGATGAGCGGACGATCGGCATCGGCATCCGTCGAAACGATGGCGTCGAGTTTGAATTCTCGAGCCCAGCCTTTGAATTTTGCCAGTGTGGCGGCGCTCACGGCTTCGGTGTCGACAGGAACGAACGTATCGGATTTCCCGACGGGCGTCACACTGGCGCCCAGGGATTGGAGAATCTCGACCAGCAGATCCGCCGCGACCGAACTGTGCTGATAAACACCAACCCTCATGCCTGAAAGGGAGCCAGCCTCCAATATGTCTTCGGCGCGCCTGCGATAGGCGGCGATCGCCTGATCGTGGTGTGCCGGAAAAGCCGTTCCCATTGGAGGCGGCGGGCAATAGGAATCCGACCGTTCAGCAGCATAATGTGCCATGGCGGCCTCGTCGGCCTTGCTGATCTCGCCATGCGGACTGTAGAATTTGATGCCGTTGCGATCCGCTGGAATGTGCGAACCCGTCACCATCAACGCCGCCAGCCCATGTTGCCGGCCACACAGTGCCAAAGCTGGTGTTGGAATGGCGCCGCAATCGATGGGTTGCAGTCCGCTTGCCGCCAGGGCCGCCATGCAGTTGGTGGCGATAGTGGGGCTGCTGTCGCGCAGGTCGCGACCTACCAGCACCCTGGCCTTCGGCTGTATTCCGCCGGCGGCCAGGCGCCATGCGAAAGCCTCGGTATAAAGTCCGCTCGGTTTGCCGACCAGTTCCGAAGCCAAGCCTCGAAGGCCACTCGATCCAAATTTCATCACTTCGCTTTGGCTGGTGAGAGGGAAGGCCGTCATATTGCAGTAGGCTCCTCTGTCAACCACAAATCGCTTGGCCAGCGCGTAGTGGATTCTGGGCACCTTCAAAATAGTGCATCCGCAACGGTTCGAATATTGGCTGGAGGCTGCATTAAGCCGAACGAATGTGCATAGACAAGCCACAATTGCCTATGGCGATGGTGGCCTCCAGTCTTGCGGCCAGTCTGCAGAATTACCTTGGATCGCCCGTCAAATGTTTACAAGCGAGAGCTACTTTTGCGAATGCTGTTGAACGACGTCTTGATCGGCGAACCGGGCCCAATCGAATGACCTATAAAAAAATCTCTGGCGATGACCTCAAGTCCACGCTATGCGATCGGGCGGCGGGGGGCCGAAGACTTGGCTAAGAACAGGTGGCTGATGACGGATGGTATTCGATCTGGCTCCGCTTTAGTGTCAAAGTCTTCGCGCAGGTTATTCCGAAAGCGGCTGGGCATGAGACTTAACCCATTGCGGATAGTGAGTGTTTGAAAATCTGGTCGGCGCCGACGCATCGTGGCAGGCCAGGGTCTCGCGGCTTGGCCGCCTGCTCAAGGGTGAGGTTGCCGGCTCTATTCCGCTTTCGTCCTGGGGCGCATCTGAACATCCAACAGTTCACGGCGCGCTTGGTCGAGAAGCGAGCCCGTGCTACGTCGGCCGAATTGACAGGCTTCGTCCGCGGTGTTGTCGGACGGAGCTTTGTCAGGGAGCATGATCGGTCGTTCATGAAGACAGCCAAGAAAATCTTCGATCTTGCCGGTGCGGCGTTGCTGCTGGTGGCCACATCTCCTGTTCTATTGCTTGCTGTCGTTGCCGTTCGGGCATCGTCACCGGGGCCGGTGATTTTTTCCCAAACGCGGGTAGGCCGCGACGGTGCGCCTTTTCGCTGTCACAAGTTGAGGACGATGTATCTCGGCACGCTGTCCTTGCCTTCGCATGAGGCGCCTGTGAGCGCCGTAACATCGGTCGGAAAGGTCCTTCGGAAGTTCAAGCTCGATGAGTTGCCGCAGTTCTGGAACGTTCTGAAGGGCGAGATGAGCCTGGTCGGGCCGCGTCCCTGCCTGCCGACCCAGACGGAATTGATCGAGTGCCGCCGGCGCTTGGGCGTTCTTGCGGCACGTCCAGGCATAACCGGTCTGGCACAGATCAGGGGCATCGACATGTCCACCCCGCAGCTCCTGGCCGAAACCGACGCAACCTATCTCCGGACGGCGTCGCTCTGGCTCGATCTGCGAATCCTGCTTGGAACGCTCTATCGCGGTTGAACAGACCACGATCCCAAAAAGTGGACGCCGGTTTTTGGAAAAGATCGTGGTCAGACAAAAGACCACGATCCCAAAAAAGTGGACGCCGGTTTTTGGAAAGATCGTGGTCAGGCAAAAAGACCACGATCCCAAAAAGTGGGCGCCGGTTTGGATCAGGGATTAAAGATTAAAGAAGTCGGGATTTTTCCAACCGCGCTATTGCGGCCAACCGCTCCAGCGTGTGGGTTTCCGGCAGCCAGCCTTCTGATACGAGCAGGGAAGGGTCGCATATCTGCGTCGCGGTCATGCTATCCCATAACGGGCGCTTGCGTGCGAGGATCGCGGCTGCCCGGAGCAGTCCGGCCGGCACGGCCATCAGGCGCGTCGGCCTTCCGAAGCCGCTGCGAAAGGCGCCGACGATGGCCGCGACCGAAACAGGCGGCACATCGCTGGCGATGTAGATCGGGCGAAGCGGCTCCGGACGGTTCAGCAGATGCCATACGGCTCCTGCCGCCGACAGCGATGACAGCAGTGAGCGTTTCCCGGTCAGCGCGCCTGTCGGCAGCGGCAGGGCCGTATCGGCCAGGCGCATCAGCGTCGCCAGATTTCCTCTCATGCCGGCTCCGTAGACCGGAGGCAGCCGCAACACGGCGGCATCGGAACGGCCGTGCGAGGTATAGGCGTCCAGAACGTTGATCTCCGCTTCGCGCTTCGAGCGCCCGTAGGCGCATTGCGGATCGGGCATCGTGTCCTCGTTGATCGTTGCGCCGACGCGTGCGCCAATCACGGCCCGGATCGAGGAGAGAAGGATGAAGCGTCCGCTTGCCTGCGTGGCGGCGGCATGCGCCAACCGTGCGCTCAATTCCGCATTGGCTGCCTTGAAATCGGCTTCGGTGGTATTGCCTTCATCATTGTTCAGGCCCGCGCAGTGGACGACATCCGTAACATCCCGGGTCAGCGCCAGGAAGGCCGCGGCCGGGGCATCGAAACCCGGCATCAGCATCGCGCCGGACCCTGGATCAAGTCCCTGCGGGTCGCGCGAGGCGAGGCGAAGCTCGACGCCGGCCTCACGAAGCCGATGGACCACCTGGCGGCCGATGAAGCCTGTCGCGCCCGTGACCAGGACTTTCATCGACTTGCCCGGAACGGCCATTGGGCGGCGGATGGAGGCGCCTGCTTTTCCATCGCCGGCGGAGGGATTTGGTTTTCAGTCAGGGGCGGGCGTGTCTGCTCTTCCGCCAATGGGGCCTGGCGTCCGCAAGCAAGGTAGGTTCCCGACAACAGGAAGACCATCAGCGCCATCATCGCTCGGTCGACATTGAAGCGTCTTTTCTTCAAGGCGATCAACAGGACGGACCATAGGCCGCCGCCATTGAACACAAAGCTCACTACCAATCCCAGAACCGGTGGAAAAAAGAAACAGAGGCTGGAAAAGTAAATATTGATCCGCGAAGGCGTGAGGTGCTGTCTCACAGACGAAAGCCGGTTCAAGTCTTGGGCTCGCTATTCTCGAGTAGATTCATGCGGTACATCCCGTTTAGTGAATCGAGCGTACTCCTCGAAATTGCCCGTGCATCGTGACGCATCTTGCCCGCTTGCGGAGGTTGTATAGCGGCTGAACCGTCTTTTCGATAGGGCGTTGCGGCTGGTTGTCATCGAAAATCGGCGGCCTTCGCTCCTCGATCGGGAAAGGCCTTCCAGGACCGTCGTTGCCACGCTCTCCCAAGTAATATTTTTCCTGCATTTCCCCGGATGGAGGCATTGCGAACGGAAATTTCCGGGTTCCGGCGAAAGCGTGGAAAATTCATTCTCGAACTGACCGTTGCCGGGCTCGTCTTGCATTGTTCTGCCGCGCGCCGATCTGCTAGAACGCCCGCACGAAACACTTTGTTCAGAAGCGAAGCTTGAACCGGGCGCAAAAAGGCTCGATGGTTCGGCGCAAGGTCTTCTGTCGCAAGGCATGAGAGAACGCTCACAGTCTATGACCATAGCGCTTACGCATCTGCAGCGGCTTGAAGCTGAGTCCATCCATATATTCCGCGAGGTTGCGGCCGCCTTCGCCAAGCCGGTCATGCTTTATTCGGTCGGCAAGGATTCATCCGTGCTGATGCATCTGGCGATGAAGGCGTTTTATCCCGCCAAGCCACCATTCCCCTTTCTTCACGTCGATACCACCTGGAAATTCCGCGAAATGATCGCCTTTCGCGATCAGATGGCGCAGAAGCTGGGCTTCGACCTGCTGGTCCATGTCAACGAAGACGGCGTGCGCGACAACATAAATCCGTTCGATCATGGTTCGAACACCCATACCCATGTCATGAAGACGGTGGCGCTGCGCCAGGCGCTCGACAAATACGGTTTCGATGCCGCCTTCGGCGGTGCCCGCCGCGACGAGGAAAAGTCGCGCGCCAAGGAGCGCATCTTCTCGTTCCGCAATGCCCAGCATGTCTGGGATCCGAAGAACCAGCGGCCCGAAATGTGGAAGATATTCAACACCCGCATCGCCTCGGGTGAATCGATCCGCGTCTTTCCGCTGTCGAACTGGACCGAGCTCGATATCTGGCAGTACATCCTGCAGGAGAACATCCCGATCGTGCCGCTCTATTTCGCCAAGCAACGGCCGGTGGTGGAACGCGACGGCATGCTGATCCTCAAGGACGACGAGCGCATGAAACTGCGTCCCGGCGAGATCGTGGAGGACCGGCTCGTGCGTTTCCGCACTTTGGGCTGCTATCCGTTGACCGGCGCCATCGAATCCGATGCCGACACGCTCGAAGCCATCGTTGGTGAGATGCTGACCGCACGCACTTCCGAACGCCAGGGTCGCCTGATCGACCGTGATGAGGCGGGTTCCATGGAAAAGAAGAAGCGCGAGGGGTATTTCTGACCATGCGCCACATCATGGCCAAGAGCCTCGCCCCCACCGACAGCGTTCGCGATTACCTTGCGGCGCAAGAAAAGAAGTCGCTGCTGCGCTTCCTCACCTGCGGTTCGGTCGATGACGGCAAGTCGACGCTGATCGGTCGCCTTTTGTCTGATACCAAGCAGATTTTCGAGGATCAGCTCGCCGCGCTCGAGCGCGATTCGCGCAAGCATGGCACCACCGGCGACGACATCGACTTCGCGCTGCTGGTCGATGGTCTCGAGGCTGAACGCGAGCAAGGCATCACCATCGACGTCGCCTATCGTTTCTTTGCCACGCCCAGGCGCAAGTTCATCGTCGCAGACACGCCCGGCCACGAACAATATACGCGCAACATGGCGACAGGCGCTTCGACCGCCGACCTGGCGATCGTGCTGATCGATGCGCGACAAGGGGTGTTGCGCCAGACCAGGCGCCATTCGATCATCGCCTCGTTGCTCGGCATCCGCCACATCGTGCTTGCCGTCAACAAGATCGATCTCGTCGATTTCGACCAGTTGGTCTTCGACCGGATCGTCGAAGACTACCGGCAGTTCTCACGCGATCTCGGCTTCCAGACCATCGTGCCGATCCCGATGTCGGCTCGCTACGGGGACAATGTCAGCAGCCGCTCTGAAAACATGAAATGGTATTCCGGCCCGACGCTGATCGAGCACCTCGAGACCGTCTCGGTCGAGGAGGCGACCGTCGAGTTGCCGTTCCGTTTCCCGGTCCAGTACGTCAATCGCCCGAATCTCGACTTCCGTGGCTTTGCCGGCACGATTGCTTCAGGTTCGGTCTCGCAGGGCGATGAGATCGTCGTCGCTAAATCCGGCAAATCCTCGCATGTCAAGCGCATCGTCGCTCATGGCGGCGATCTCAAACACGCAGTCGCCGGTCAGGCCATCACGCTTGTTCTTGACGACGAGGTCGAGGTTTCCAGAGGCAACATGCTGGTTTCGCCGGCAGCCCGGCCACAGGTCGCCGATCAGTTCGCCGCCAACATCGTCTGGTTTGACGAGCATGCGCTGTTGCCGGGCCGCTCCTACATCCTGCGCACCGAAACCGACCAGACCAGCGCCACTGTCACCGACCTGAAATACCGCATCAACGTCAACGACTTCGCCCATGAGGCGGCCAAGTCGCTTGAGATGAATGAAGTCGGCATCTGCAACATCTCGGCGCGGGCGCCGATCGCCTTCGATCCTTTCGCCGAGAACCGCACCACCGGCGCCTTCATCCTGATCGATCGCATCAGCAACGCCACCGTCGGTGCCGGCATGATCGTGCACTCGCTGCGCCGTGCTGAAAACATCCACTGGCAATCGCTCGATGTCGGCAAGCGTGTGCGTGCCGACATGAAGAACCAGCGGCCTGCTGTGTTCTGGTTCACCGGGCTTTCGGGCTCCGGCAAGTCGACCATCGCCAACCTGTTCGAGAAGAAGCTGTTCGCCACCGGCCGGCACACCTATATCCTGGATGGCGACAATGTCCGTCACGGTCTCAACCGCGATCTCGGCTTTACCGATGCCGACCGCGTCGAGAACATCCGCCGCGTCGCCGAAGTGGCCAGGCTGATGGCTGATGCCGGATTGATCGTCATTGTCTCCTTCATTTCGCCGTTCAGCGCCGAGCGGCGAATGGCGCGCGAGCTGATGGCCGATGGCGAGTTCATCGAAGTGTTTGTCGACACACCCTTCGAGGAATGCGCCAGGCGGGATCCAAAGGGCCTCTACGCCCGTGCGCTGAATGGCGAGATCAAGAATTTCACCGGTGTCGATTCGCCATACGAGGCGCCGGAAAAACCGGAAATCCATCTGAAGACGCTCGGCAAATCGGCGGAAGAGATGGTAGATGCCCTGGAACACTGGCTGAATGAGCGTGACATTGCCGAAGATCAATACGACAACGGCGGCGGCATCTGACGACAGGTCGATGCTCGAAATCTTCGAGCATCTGGCGCTGGCGGCTGGACGCGAGGTCATGCGTGTGTTTCACGCCGGTTGCGCGGTGGACCGGAAATCGGACTCCTCGCCGGTGACGGAGGCCGATCGCGAAAGCGAGAAGATCATTCTCGCCGGGCTGCGCGCCGCATTCCCCGACATTCCGTGCGTGGCTGAAGAGGAAGCGGCCGCCGGCGTCATGCCTGCCGATCTTGGCAAGGCCTTCTTCCTCATCGATCCGCTCGACGGCACCAAGGAATTCGTCAATCGCCGCACCGACTTCACCGTCAACATCGCGCTTGTCCGTCGTGGCGTGCCGGAAGTCGGCGTCGTCTTCGCCCCCTGCAGCGGCCGTTTCTTTTCCGGCCGGCCGGGCAGGGCGGAAGCTCTCGAAATCGATGGCGACTTCCAGATCGTCGCTCGACGGCCGATTTCGGTGAGAACGGCCGCGACGCCGCTGGCCGTGGTTGCCAGCCGCTCCCACAACACGCCGGAAACCGAAGCCTATATTCGCGACCTTGGTGCCGCCGAGATCGTTTCGGTCGGATCTTCCTTGAAATTCTGCCTTCTCGCGAGCGCCGAGGCGGATGTCTATCCGCGTTTCGGCCGCACCATGGAATGGGACACCGCTGCAGGCGACGCGGTGCTTCGCGCGGCGGGCGGCACGACGTGCACACTGGACGGCAAGCCTCTGGCCTATGGCAAACGCGATCAGGTCGACGACGAGGATTTCGCCAATCCGCATTTCATCGCCAGCGGCAGGGCAGGGAGCAGCCCCGCCTGTGACTAACGGTTACTCGGCCGCGGCCTGCGCCGAGTTCGAACCGATATAGTTGCGGATCGTCTCTATGATTCGGTCCTGGTCGGCTTCGCTCAAATAGGGGTGCATCGGCAGGCACAGGATACGCTTCGGCAATTCCTCCGAAACGGCAAGACCCGTCGGCGTGCGCGGATAGTCGCGATAGGCGACCTGCTCATGCAGCGGCTTGACGTAGTAGATGACCGACGGGATGCCCTTTTCGCTCAGATGCGCCTTCAGCCCGTCGCGCTTCGGGGTTTCGATGGCGTACTGCGCCCACGCCGAGCGGCTGCCGTCGAGATTGCGGGCGGCGGTGACAATGTCGCCGAGGCCTTCGGCATAGCGATTTGCCACAATTTGGCGCGCGACCATTTCATCTTCCAGAATGGCCAGCTTCTCGATAAGGATCGCCGCCTGCAGCGTGTCGAGGCGAGAATTGATGCCGACACGGACATTGTCATACTGCGTCTCGCCCTTGCCGTGGAAGGCAAAGGAACGCAGCTTGTCGGCCAGTGCGTCATCGTCGGTGAACATCGCGCCGCCGTCGCCAAAGCAGCCGAGCGGCTTGGCTGGATAGAAGCTGGTCGAGCCGACATGGCCGAAGGCACCACACATCTTGCCGTCAAGCGACCCGCCCATCGACTGGGCGGCGTCCTCGATCACCATCAAGCCTTCGCGGTTGGCGATAGCCATTATGGCTTCGTAGTCGGCGGCTAGGCCGAACAGGTCGACAGGGATGATCGCCTTCGGCTTCAGCCGGCCTTCCTTCTTGATCATCGCGATCGCGGCTTCGAGGCTGGCGATGTCGATGTTGTAGGTCTTGGCGTCAACGTCGACGAACACAGGCTCCGCCTTGGCCAGCGCCACCACTTCAGCCGTGGCGGCGAAAGTGAAGCTCGGCACGAATACGGCATCGCCCGGACCGATGCCAGCGGCAAACAGCGGCAGCAGCAGCGCGTCGGTGCCGTTGGCGCAGGCCACGACATGCTTGGTGCCAATATAGGCGGCAAGCTTCTTCTCGAACTCCGCGACCTGGGGGCCGAGAATGTAGCGGCCGTCCTCGACGACATGGTCGATCGCGGCTTTCAGCCGGTCGCGGATTCGTTCGCGCTGCGCGCCAAGATCGATGAACTGCATGTCGGCCTCAAAGCTGCCAATAAACCGGCCTGCTGGTAACAGACTTGGCACGGCTGAAAAAGCCGGCCGAGGGCAAGGCGAATTGCGCCAGTGTCGCAGCTCGTTACCGCCTTTTGCCGGCGCATAACGCCCAAAAGCCGGAAATCCGGCCTTCATGGCGCATTTGGAGCGTTCTCTGTCGCGCTTTTCCAGCCTATGGAAACATAAAGTGATCGGCTGGGGGCGTATCAGCCGATCTCGTGCCGCCAGGGTGGATTGGCGCCGGCGCGCGACACTGTCACCGCCGCCGCCTTGGCGCCGAGCGACAGTGCCTTGCGGATGGCGTCTTGTGGAAGCTCGCCTATGGCCGCCTTTGACAGCAATCCCTGCTCGTGTAGGGAGGCGAGAATGCCGGCGTTGAATGTGTCGCCGGCGCCGACCGTATCGACCACCGTGACCCTCTCCGGCATCACGGTGACGGCATGATCCCTGCTGTAGCCGACGGCGCCTTCGCTGCCATGCGTGACGACGATGAGCTTCGGTCCGCGATCGAGCCAGTTGCGCACGACGTCTTCATGCGAACCGGCTTCGCCGAACCAATGGAGGTCTTCGTCCGAGAGCTTTACGATGTCGGCCATCGCCATCATGGCGCGGATACGTCTGAGGTGCTTGGCCTTGTCCGGGATGAAATTAGGCCGGATGTTGGGGTCGAGCATCATGACGCGATGGCCATGCTCGCGCTTCATGAATTCCTCATAGGCGGATCCAGCAGGCTCCGAGATCAGGCTGATGGCGCCGAACAGCATCGCCTCGATCTCGGACCCGAGCTGCGGCAGGTCGTCGATGGTCAGCATGCGCCCGGCGGTGTTCTCGTCATAGAAGGTGTAGGTCGCCTGGCCATTGTTCAGTTTTACGAAGGCCAGCGTCGTCGGTCTCGGCGACGTGTGGGCATAGGTGGAACTGACCTTGCTCGCTCCCAGCGCGTCCCGGAATTGGCCGCCGAAAAGATCCGATGACAGGCCAGAGAAGAAGCCGGCCGGCGCACCGAGCCGGCCAAGCGCGATCGCAGTGTTGAACACCGCACCGCCGACATAGGGAGCAAAGGCCGGCTCCCCTTCCGTCGTGGTGCGCGGCAGCATGTCGATCAGGGCTTCGCCGCAGCAGAGGATCATGGCTTCTTGGTCTCCGGCGGATAGATCACGCCCTTACGGATGATGATGTTGGCGTAAAGTCGCGGCTCGCTTGTCGCGACGATAGCGTGCGCCGATTTGACCCGTGCATAGAAGTCGGCGCCGGCCAGCGCAACCACCTTGCGGCCCGGCACGCGTTTGGCACAGATCGCCTCCATCTCATGATGGACGGGGTCGGCGAGTGACGGATCGCCCTTCACCGAGGCGCGAAACAACGCCTCCGGGACGACGTCGTCGACCGGCAGGATGCTCAGGATCGCGTCGAGCATCGGAATGAGGGGATGACCGTCGGCCCGGACGAGGCGTCTTGCCTGCTCCTCGGCCGGATAGTTTCCATCGACCAGGGCGATCTCGTCGCCATGCCCCATGGCGCGCAGGGTCGCCAGGAGTTCCGGACCGAGTAGCGCCGGTATTCCGATCAGCATTCAGGCGCTCCTGGAAATCGTGGTCGAACCGACGAGGAAACGCTCCGAAAGCGGCAGGCTGGCACCACCAAGGGCCCGAGCGTGGATGCCGACTGTTCCCTCGCGGACGGCTGGAAGCCTCAATCCTTCGCCGTCAACAGTGCCGATGGCTTCGATGACGGCATCGACCAGCCGCCGCCGTACGGTGAGCGGCATCCAGCCGTCGATCACCGCCGCCTCGAAATCGATGACGGAAGAGGCCGCCACGATGGCGTAGGCCAGCGCCCGCGAGGCGCTGGCGATCCAATCGTCGAGCTCGACGCCGATCTCGCCCCAGTCTTCCGGAGACGTCCACAGATGTGAAGCTTCGACACCGCGGGCGTTGAGCGCCTTTTCCAGCATGGTGATCGATGCGATGTCGATCAACTGGGTTGGCTTGCCCTCGGGGCCTGGCACCGGCATGGAGCCCAGCGCGCCGGCATTGCCGGTAGGGCCACCATAGAGGCGTCCATTCAGCACGATGCCGCCGCCGGCAAAGGCGCCGATATAGAAATAGACGAAGTCGCGGGCGGCTCCTGCCTGGCCGAAGACGAGTTCGGCGCCACAAGCCGAGGTGGCGTCGTTTTGAAGGTAGACGGGAAATTCGCACTGCAACTGGATCTCGGCCCTGATGTCGCGGTGGCGCCATTCATCCATCACGTCCCGGGGCGCGTTGGCCCTATCGGCCCAGTTCCACAATTCGAACGGCATGGCGATGCCGAGCCCGGCAATGCGCTTGTTCTGAGCCGGGCTGAGTTCTGCGCGCATCTTTTCCATGCCCGAGGTGACGAATTCCACTGTCTCGCGCGGCGCCGGGTAGCGGTAGGAGTGCTGCAACATCGAACGGACATTGCCGAGGAAATCAATCAGCACGAGTTCGGCGCTGCGCCGGCCGATCTTCAGGCCTATGAAATACGCACCTTCCGGATTGAGCGCCATCGGAATGGACGGTTGGCCGATCTTGCCGCGCAACGGCGCCTGACGCACGAGAAGATTGTCGTCTTCAAGTTCCCGCATGATGACTGAAACGGTCTGAGCCGAAAGTCCGGTCATACGGGCGATGTCGGATTTGGCGAGGCTGCCATGCTGGCGCACCAGCGAAAGCACGAGCCGCTCATTGTGGTCCCGCATCCCGCTCTGATTGGTGCCTCGGTGAAGCCGACTCTCGGCTGCCTCGGGCGAACCGTGCCTCGCACTGCCGGTCTCCACCCTGGTCCTCCCGTTAATTCCCCTCGGGGCTTTGGGCCAGAATGAGCGGTCAAGGCAAGTGTGTCAATAATAAATAAGAGTGATTTAATTATTGACAGCCAGCGCGGTCTGGTGTCTGCTAAAGCCGGCATCCACGCTGGGATGGTTTGTTTGGATGCTTGTATGGATGCCGGTTGGCCGGCACCCGAAATGGTTCCACTGGGAGGACAATCGTGACCGACAAAAGAGTATTGAAAGCAACAGTTTTTGCCGCCGCCGCGCTCGGCGTGATGGCGTTTGCACCGGCCGCGTTCGCTGCCAATGTCAGCGCTTGCCTGATCACCAAGACCGACACCAATCCCTTCTTTGTCAAGATGAAGGAAGGCGCCACGGCGAAGGCCAAGGAAATCGGCGTCGATCTCAAAGCCTATGCCGGCAAGGCCGAAGGCGACAATGAAGGCCAGGTCGCGGCGATCGAATCCTGCATCGCCGATGGCGCCAAGGGTATTCTGATCACCGCCACCGACACGGCCGCTATCGTGCCGGCGGTCAAGAAGGCGCGAGACGCCGGACTTCTCGTGATCGCGCTGGACACGCAGCTTGAGCCCGCCGATGCCGCGGATGCGACGTTTGCAACCGACAATTTCAAAGCCGGCGAACTCATCGGCTCATGGGCAAAAGCGACTTTGGGCGATAAGGCCAAGGATGCCCATATCGCCTATATGGACCTGATTGCCAGCCAGCCATCGGTCGACGTGCAGCGTGACCAGGGCTTCATGAAGGGCTTCGGTATCGACGTCAACGATCCCAAGAAGATCGGTGACGAAAAGGATCCGCGCAATGTCTGCCACGATCTATCTGGCGGCAATGAGGATGGCGGCCATACCGCCATGGAGAACTGCCTGCAGAAAGACCCGAACATCAACGTCGTCTATACCATCAATGAACCCGCCGCCGCGGGCGCCTACCAGGCGTTGAAGGCGGTTGGCAAGGAGAAGGACGTGTTGATCGTTTCGATCGACGGCGGCTGCCCGGGCGTCAAGAATGTGGCGGAAGGTATTATCGGCGCCACCTCCCAGCAATATCCCTTGCTGATGGCCTCGCTTGGCATCGAGGCGATCAAGGCTTTCGCCGACACCGGCAAGAAGCCTGAACCGTCGCCCGGCTTGAACTTCTACAATACCGGTGTGACGCTGATCACCGACAAGCCCGCTGCCGGCGTCGATTCCATCGACACCAAGGCAGGTCTCGCCAAGTGCTGGGGTTGATTTGATCGCCTGATCGGCTCATTTTCGAAAAGACCATAAGAAAAAATAGTGTGGGGCGGCTCCTGCCGCTCCACACATAAGGCGGGGAGGCCGAGTTGAGCATCGAGACAACCAAAGTCAGCGGACCACAGGAGTTCGAAAAGGCGTTGGCCGCAAGCGACGGCAGCGTCGCTTCCTTCGACACGCATTCGCGCACCCCGCTGGAAAGCATCCAGCACAGGCTCCACAAAAGCCCGGCAATGGTGCCCCTGATCATCCTCGTGCTTTCGGTGATCCTGTTCGGCGTCGTTGTCGGTGGCCGCTTCTTCTCCCCCTTCACGCTGACGCTGATCCTGCAGCAGGTGGCGATAACCGGTATGGTCGGCATCGCCCAGACGTTGGTGGTGCTGACCGCCGGCATCGACCTGTCGGTTGGTGCCATCATGGTCCTGAGTTCTGTCGTCATGGGCCAGTTTGCCATGCACTACGGTGTCCCGGCACCCGTGGCCGTCGCCGTCGGGCTGCTTGTCGGCGCGCTTTGCGGCCTGGTCAATGGCGTCCTCATTGCCAGGGTGAAACTGCCGCCCTTCATCGTGACGCTCGGCACCTGGTCGATCTACGCTGCCATCAACTTCATCTATTCGGGCAACGAGACCATCCGCAGCCAGGACCTCGAGGCAACGGCGCCATTGCTGCAATTCTTCGGCAACTCGTTCAAGGTCGGCGGCGCCGTCTTCACCTACGGCGTGCTTCTGATGCTGATCATGGCGGCGATCGCCTGGTACGTGCTCAACCAGACTGCCTGGGGCCGGCATGTCTACGCGGTGGGTGACGACCCGGAGGCAGCCGAACTGTCGGGTGTCCGTGTCGACCGGATGCTGCTCGTGGTCTACACGCTGACGGGCATCATTTGCGCCATTGCCGGCTGGGCGCTGATCGGGCGCATCGGCTCGGTCTCGCCTCAGGCCGGCCAGTTCGAGAACATCAATTCGATCACGGCGGTGGTGATCGGCGGTACCTCGCTGTTTGGCGGACGCGGCTCCATCCTCGGCACCATCTTCGGTGCTCTGATCGTCGGCGTGTTCGCACTGGGATTGCGGTTGTGGGGAACGGATCCCCAATGGACGCAATTGTCGGTCGGCGCCCTTATCATCGTCGCGGTCGGCATCGACCAATGGATCAGGAAGATCTCGGCATGACCCAGGCTCAGGAACCCATCCTCACCGCGCGCGGCCTGACCAAGCGTTACGGTCGCGTCACTGCCCTCGACAGCGCCGACTTCGATCTCTACCCCGGAGAAATCCTCGCCGTGATCGGCGACAACGGCGCCGGGAAGTCGTCTCTCATCAAGGCCATTTCCGGTGCGGTGACGCCGGATGAGGGAGAGATCCGGCTCGAGGGCAAACCGATTGCCTTCAAGTCGCCGATGGAAGCCCGCGAAGCGGGTATCGAAACCGTCTACCAGAACCTGGCTCTGTCGCCGGCACTGTCCATCGCCGACAACATGTTTCTTGGCCGCGAAATCCGCAAGCCGGGTTTCCTTGGCCGATGGCTTCGCATGCTCGACCGTCCGGTGATGGAAAAGCGCGCGCGCGACAAACTGACCGAACTCGGTCTGATGACGATCCAGAACATCAGCCAGGCGGTGGAGACGCTGTCTGGTGGCCAACGTCAGGGCGTTGCCGTGGCACGCGCCGCCGCCTTCGGCTCGAAGATGGTCATCATGGACGAGCCGACCGCGGCGCTCGGTGTCAAGGAGAGCCGCCGCGTGCTCGAACTGATCCTCGACGTCAAGAAACGCGGCCTTCCGATCGTGCTCATTTCACACAATATGCCGCATGTCTTCGAGGTCGCCGACCGTATCCACATCCATCGGCTGGGCCGTCGCCTGGCCGTCATCGACCCCAAACAATACACGATGTCCGATGCGGTAGCCTTCATGACCGGGGCCAAGGCACCGCCGGAGGTCCTGGCGGCCTGATCTTGCCAATTGCCGCAGGGGCATTCAACCCGGCAATGGTTTAAATCGATTGAAGACATGCTGCAATGCACTAAGATAGGCTGGGAGAAACTGTGAAAGCCGGTATGATCAGGCCAACTGAACGAGAGGCGATATGACATCCGCCATGACGATCGAAGCCCCCGCTCTCGACAATCCCGATCCCAGAACGCTCGCCGAAGAAGTCTTGATGTCCCTCAAATACAGGGTCGGCAAGGACACCACAGTCGCGACCCAGTACGACTGGCTGACCGCCTCGATCAAGGTCGTGCGCGACCGCATCGTCGACCACTGGATGCAGGCGACGAAAGAGGCCTACGACCAGCGGGAAAAGCGCGTCTACTACCTGTCGCTGGAGTTCCTTATCGGCCGCCTGATGCGCGACGCCTTTTCCAATCTCGGCCTGATGGAGAACATGCGCGAGGCACTGACCTCGCTCGGCGTCGACCTCGACGTGATTGCGGCGTTGGAGCCGGATGCGGCGCTCGGCAATGGCGGCCTTGGCCGGCTCGCCGCCTGCTTCATGGAAAGCATGGCCACGGTCGACATTCCCGCGCATGGCTACGGCATCCGCTACGCCAACGGCATGTTCCGCCAGGAGATACACGATGGCTGGCAGGTCGAGCTGCCCGAGACCTGGCTCGACCACGGCAACCCCTGGGAATTCGAGCGGCGCGAACGCTCCTTCGAGGTCGGCTTCGGCGGTTCGGTGGAATCCATCACCACCAAGGACGGTCGGCTCGAACGCCATGTCTGGAAGCCGACCGAGCACGTGCTCGCCGTCGCCTACGACACGCCCGTGGTCGGCTGGCGGGGAAACCGCGTCAACACGTTGCGGCTGTGGTCGGGCATGCCGGTCGATCCGATCCTGCTCGACAAGTTCAATGCCGGCGATCACATCGGCGCGCTCGCCGAAAGCAACAAGGCCGACGCTTTGTCGCGCGTGCTCTATCCCGCCGATTCCCACAAGGCCGGGCAGGAGCTCAGGCTGCGGCAGGAGTATTTCTTCTCGACCGCCTCGCTGCAGGACATCGTGCAGCGGCATCTGAGCCAGTATGGCGACCTGAAGTCACTGCCCGACAAGGCGGCGATCCACCTCAACGACACCCACCCGGCGATCGCGGTGCCTGAGCTGATGCGGCTCCTGATGGATGTCCACGGCATGGACTTCGACCTTGCCTGGGACATCACCAAGCGCACCTTCGGCTACACCAACCACACGCTGCTGCCGGAGGCGCTGGAGAGCTGGCCGGTGCCGCTGTTCGAGCGGCTTTTGCCGCGCCACATGCAGATCGTTTATGCCATCAACGCCGAGATGTTGCTCGAAGCCCGCGCGACCAACCAATTTTCGGGCGAGCAGATCAGCCGCATCTCGCTGATCCAGGAGAATGGCGACCGCCGCGTGCGCATGGGCAACCTGGCCTTTGTCGGCTCGCACTCGATCAACGGCGTCTCGGCGCTGCATACCGAGTTGATGAAGGAAACGGTCTTCGCCGATCTCCACAGGCTCTACCCTGATCGCATCAACAACAAGACCAACGGCATCACGCCGCGGCGCTGGTTGATCCAGTGCAATCCCGGGCTGACATCGCTCGCCCGCGAAACGATCGGTGACCGTTTTCTCGACGACATAGATGCCATCAAAGGGCTCGAGGCCTTTGCCGACGACAGCGCGTTTCGCGACAAATTCGCCGCCGTCAAGCGGCAGAACAAGGTGCGGCTGGCCAATCTCGTCGCCGATCGGCTCGGCATCAAGGTCGATCCCTCGGCACTGTTCGACATCCAGGTCAAGCGCATCCACGAATACAAGCGCCAGCTTCTGAACATCCTCGAGGCGATCGCGCTCTTCGACCAGATCCGCTCGCATCCCGAGCGCGACTGGATGCCACGCGTGAAATTCTTCGGCGGCAAGGCCGCGCCCAGCTATCACAACGCCAAGCTGATCATCAAACTCGCCAACGACGTCGCCAGGGTCATCAATCGCGATCCGGCCGTTCGTGGTTTGCTGAAGGTGGTGTTCGTGCCGAACTACAATGTCAGCCTGGCCGAGATCATGATGCCGGCGGCCGACCTGTCCGAGCAGATTTCGACCGCGGGCATGGAAGCGTCGGGCACTGGCAACATGAAGTTCGCGCTCAACGGCGCGCTGACCATCGGTACGCTCGATGGCGCCAATGTCGAGATCAAGGAGTGCGTCGGCGACGACAACATCTTCATCTTCGGCCTCACCACGGCAGAGGTCGCCGAGCGACGTAACAATGGCTACAACCCGCGCGGCATCATCGAGGCTTCCTCCGAACTGGCGCAGGCGGTCGCGGCCGTCTCGTCGGGCGTCTTCTCGCCCGATGATCCCAATCGCTACCGCGATCTCATCAACGGTCTCTACGACAGCGACTGGTTCATGGTCGCGGCGGATTTCGACGCCTATGCCGCTTGCCAGCGCGACGTCGATGCGGTCTGGCGCAACAGCCCCGATTGGAACGCCCGGGCAATCCGTAACGTCGCGCGCATGGGCTGGTTCTCATCCGATCGCACCATCCGCCAATACGCGAAAGAAATCTGGAACGTGCCTGTCTGATGTGATTGCATGAGACTACGAACAATGTGGTCCGGGATGTGAGTTGAGTGCCGAACTCACGTCACCGGAAGACAAAAACATGGTGCCCTGGGAGGGACACTGCCTGATGAGGAAGCCGAGCGCGACCGCTGCGACAAGCGGGCCGGACGGACTGGCGCCAGCCGGCGATGTTGCGGCGATTGTCGCCGGCACGCATGGCGATCCGTTTGCGGTGCTTGGTGTCCATGAGATCGGCAAGGGCCTGTTTGCCCGCTGCTTCGTCCCGCATGCAGAACTCGTCACCGCCTACACGCTGACCGGCATCAAGGCAGGCGAACTGTCCAGGCGAGACGATGCCGGCTTCTTCGAGGGCAAGCTGTCGATCAAGAAGCGGCAGCCGCTGCGCTATCACGCCAGGAACGCCGGCGGCGACTGGTGGCTGACCGATCCCTATTCGTTCGGCCCGGTGCTGGGGCCGATGGACGACTATTATATCGCCGAGGGGTCGCATCTCAGGCTGTTCGACAAGCTTGGCGCGCATATCATCGAGCACGAGGGCGCCACCGGGGTGCACTTCGCCGTCTGGGCTCCAAACGCTCGGCGCGTGTCGGTGGTCGGCGATTTCAACGACTGGGACGGCCGCCGGCATTCGATGCGCGACCGTCGCGACACCGGCATCTGGGAGGTGTTCATTCCCGATATCGGCGCCGGGCGACCCTACAAATACGAGATCATCGGGCCCGATGGCGTGCGGTTGCCGCTCAAGGCCGACCCGTTCGCCTTCAAGTCCGAACTGCGCCCGGCGACGGCGTCGGTGACCGCGGTGGCGCCGTCGCATTCATGGGGTGACGAGGCGCACCGCACTTTCTGGCGCAATGCCGATCCGCGCCGTGAAGCGATCTCGATCTATGAGGTCCATGCCGGCTCCTGGCAGCGTCGCGACGACGGCACGTTCCTGTCATGGGATGAATTGGCCGACCGGCTGATCCCCTATGTGGTCGAGACCGGCTTCACCCATATCGAGTTCATGCCGATCTCCGAACATCCCTATGATCCGTCCTGGGGCTATCAGACGACTGGCCTCTACGCGCCGTCGGCGCGTTTTGGCGATCCGGACGGCTTTGCCCGCTTCGTCGATGGCGCCCACCGCGCCGGCGTCGGCGTGATCCTCGACTGGGTGCCGGCGCATTTCCCTGTCGACGAGCACGGCCTGGTCCATTTCGACGGCACCGCGCTCTATGAGCATGCCGACCCGCGCAAGGGCTTTCATCCCGACTGGAACACCGCGATCTACAATTTCGGCCGTCGCGAGGTGATATCGTTCCTGGTCAACAACGCGCTGTTCTGGGCCGAAAAATATCATGTCGACGGCCTGCGCGTCGATGCGGTCGCCTCGATGCTCTACCTCGACTATTCGCGCAAGCAGGGCGAATGGATCCCCAACGAGAAGGGCGGCCGCGAGAACCTGGAGGCGGTCAGCTTCCTGCAGAAGATGAACAAGGAGCTCTACGGCCACCATCCCGGCGTCATGACCATCGCCGAGGAATCGACCTCATGGCCGAAGGTCTCGGCGCCGGTCCATGAGGGCGGGCTGGGCTTCGGCTTCAAGTGGAACATGGGCTTCATGCACGACACGCTGGAGTATTTTTCCAAGGAGCCGATTTTCCGCAAGCACCACCACAACGACCTGACCTTCGGCCTGGTCTATGCCTTCTCGGAAAATTTCGTGCTGCCGCTCTCGCATGACGAGGTCGTGCATGGCAAAGGCACGCTCTTGGGCAAGATGGCCGGCGACGACTGGCAGAAATTCGCGACCTTGCGCGCCTACTATGGTTTCATGTGGGGCTATCCCGGCAAGAAGCTCTTGTTCATGGGTCAGGAATTCGCGCAGCGCCGCGAATGGAGCGAGGCGCGCGCGCTCGACTGGAACCTGCTGGATTTCCGCCCGCATCGCGGCGTCTGGCAGACGGTGCGCGATCTCAACTATCTCTACCGTTCACGACCGGCGCTGCATGGCCGGGACTGCGAGCCGGAGGGCTTTTCCTGGCTGATCGTCGACGACAGCCAGAATTCGGTTTTTGCCTGGGCACGCAACGCGCCTGACGGCAACCCGGTGGCTGTCATCTCCAACTTCACGCCGGTGCCGCGTGACAATTATCGCGTGCCGCTGCCGAAGGCCGGCAAGTGGCGCGAGATCATCAACACCGACGCTTCCGAATATGGCGGCTCCGGCATGGGCAATGGCGGCATGGTCGTCGCCGGCGGGGAGGGGGCTGGCGTGTCGGCGACGATGCTTTTGCCGCCGCTGTCGACGATCATGCTCGAACATGTTCCAGACTGAGTAAACGGGGAGGGTAAAACATGGCAGAAACGAAACGGACCCAGCCGCTGGCTCGCGACGCGATGGCCTACGTGTTGGCTGGCGGACGTGGCAGCCGTCTCAAGGAACTGACCGACCGGCGCGCCAAGCCGGCGGTCTATTTCGGCGGCAAGACGCGCATCATCGACTTCGCGCTCTCCAACGCGCTCAACTCCGGCATTCGCCGCCTCGGCGTGGCCACGCAGTACAAGGCCCATTCGCTGATCCGCCACCTGCAGCGGGGCTGGAACTTCCTGCGGCCCGAACGAAACGAGAGTTTCGACATCCTGCCGGCGAGCCAGCGCGTGTCGGAAACGCAATGGTATGAGGGCACGGCTGACGCCGTCTACCAGAACATCGACATCATCGAGGCCTACGGGCCCGAATACATGGTCATTCTCGCCGGCGACCACATCTACAAGATGGACTATGAGATGATGCTGCGCCAGCACGTCGACGCCAATGCCGACGTCACCGTCGGCTGCCTCGAAGTGCCGCGTATGGAAGCGACCGGTTTCGGCGTCATGCATGTCGACGCCAAGGACAACATCATCGCCTTCGTAGAAAAGCCCGCTGATCCGCCGGGCATTCCCGGTAACCCTGAATTCGCCCTGGCCTCGATGGGCATCTACGTCTTCAACACCAAGTTCCTGATGGAGCAGCTGCGCCGCGACGCCGCCGAGCCGGGTTCGAGCCGCGACTTCGGCAAGGACATCATCCCCTATATCGTTGAGCACGGTAAGGCGATCGCGCACCGCTTCACCAAGTCGTGCGTGCGCTCGACCGCCGAGAACGAAGCCTACTGGCGCGATGTGGGAACGGTCGACGCCTATTGGGAAGCCAATATCGACCTGACCGACGTGACGCCGGAGCTCGACCTCTACGATCGCGACTGGCCGATCTGGACCTATGCCGAGTTGAAGCCGCCGGCAAAATTCGTCCATGACGAGGACGGCAGGCGCGGTTCGGCCGTGTCGTCGCTGGTCTCGGGCGATTGCATCGTCTCCGGCGCGTCGCTGAAGAAAAGCCTGATCTTCACCGGCGCGCGCATCAACTCCTATTCGACGTTGGAAGAGGTCGTCATGCTGCCCGACGTTCATGTCGGCCGGAACGCAAAGTTGAAGCGCGTCGTCATCGACCACGGTGTAAGGATACCGGAGGGGCTGGTGGTCGGCGAGGATCCCGTGCTCGACGCCAAGCGCTTCCGCGTCTCGGAAAAGGGCATCTGCCTGATCACGCAGGACATGATCAACAAACTGGGGCTCTAGAGAAATTCCAGGAAAAGTGTGAAACGGTTTTCCGCCCTGATTGCTTGGAAACCCGGAATTTTGCTTGGAAACGAAGAGTTGGACAGGATCGGAAAGACGCATGCAGGTTCTGTCGGTCACGCCCGAGATCTTTCCGCTGATCAAGACCGGCGGGCTTGCCGACGTGACCGGCGCGCTGCCCATCGCGCTGGCGGCCAAGGGCGTGACCATGCGCACGCTCATTCCAGGCTTTCCCGCGGTGATGGAAGCCTTCAAGAAACGTAAGGCCGTTTACCAATATCCGCTGCTGCAGGGCGGCAAGGCTTCGGTGCATGCCGTCCAACTCGCAGGGCTCGATCTTTTCGTGCTCGACGCGCCGCACCTGTTCGACCGTCCCGGCGGTCCCTACGGCAACGCCTCGGGCGCGGACTGGCCGGACAATTGGCGGCGCTTCGCGGCGCTGAGCCAAGCCGGCGCCGATATCGCCGGTGGCGCCATCTCCGGTTACCTGCCCGACATCGTCCATGCCCATGACTGGCAGTCGGCGATGACGCTTGCCTATATGCGCTACGGCAAGGCGGTCGGCACGCCGTCGATGATAACCGTGCACAATCTCGCCTTCCAGGGGCAGTTCGGCGCCGGCATTTTCGGGGAACTTGGCTTGCCGGCAGCGGCGATGGCACTTGACGGCGTCGAATATTATGGCGGCGTCGGCTTCCTCAAGGCCGGCCTGCAGGCCGCCTGGGCGATCACCACGGTGAGCCCGACCTATGCGCAGGAGATCCGCTCGCCGGAGTTCGGCATGGGCCTCGACGGTCTGATCAACATGCGCTCCAGCGATCTCTACGGCATCGTCAACGGCATCGACACCGCGATCTGGAACCCGGAAACCGACAAGCATCTGGTATCGGATTATACGGCTGGAACGCTCGAGGCGCGCGCGCCCAACAGAGCCGCCGTCGAGGAGCGGTTTGGCCTCGATCGCGACGACAGCCCGATCGTCTGCGTCGTCAGCCGACTGACCTGGCAGAAGGGCATGGACATATTGGCGACGGTGGTCGACGGCATCGTCGCGACCGGCGCGCGGCTGGCCGTACTGGGCTCAGGCGATGCCGGTCTCGAAGGCGCTCTGCTTGCCGCCGCGGCGCGCCACCGCGGCCGTATCGGCGTGGTCGTCGGCTATGACGAAGGGCTGTCGCACACCATGCAGGGCGGCTGCGATGCCATCATCATTCCATCGCGCTTCGAGCCCTGCGGACTGACGCAGCTCTACGGCCTGCGCTATGGCTGTGTGCCCGTGGTCGCCCGCACCGGCGGTCTCGCCGACACCATCATCGATGCCAATGAAGCTGCGATGGCTGCCGGCGTGGCGACCGGGTTCCAGTTTGCTCCCAACAATGGCGGCGCGATGCTGCACGCCATCCGCCGCCTGGCGGACGCCCACGCCAATCCCGCGGCTTTCGAAACCATCCAGCGCCAAGGCATGAAGAGCGATGTGTCATGGGATCGAAGCGCGGAAAAATACGTTGAACTCTATCGCCTTCTGCTTTCGAAAAGGGTTGCTTGAAGCATGATACGTACCGTCCCCACCAAACCCTATTCCGACCAGAAACCCGGCACGTCGGGCCTGCGCAAGAAGGTGCCTGTCTTCCAGCAGGAGCACTATGCCGAGAACTTCATCCAGTCGATCTTCGACGCGCTCGACGGCTTCAAGGGCAAGACCCTGGTGATCGGCGGCGATGGCCGCTATTACAACCGCGAGGTCATTCAGAAGGCCATCGCCATGGCCGCCGCCAACGGCTTCGGCAAGGTGATGGTCGGGCAGGGCGGCATATTGTCGACGCCGGCCGCCTCGCATGTCATCCGCAAATACAAGACCTTCGGCGGCATCATCCTGTCGGCCAGCCACAATCCCGGCGGCCCGCATGAGGATTTCGGCATCAAGTACAATGCCGGCAATGGCGGTCCGGCGCCGGAAAAGCTGACCGACGCCATCTTCGAAAAGACCAAGGCGATATCGAGCTTCAAGATCGCCGACATCGATACGATCGACATCGACACGATCGGCACGGTCACGGCCGCCGGCATGACGGTCGAGATCATCGATCCTGTCACCGACTATGCCGAGTTGATGGAAAGCCTCTTCGACTTCGACGCGCTGCGCAAACTGTTCAAGTCGGGCTTCCGCATGCGTTTCGACGCCATGCATGCGGTGACGGGCCCCTATGCCAAGGAGATCCTCGAACACAGGCTCGGCGCGCCCAACGGCACCTGCCGCAACTTCAAGCCGCTTCCGGATTTCGGCGGCCACCACCCGGACCCGAACCTCGTCCATGCCAAGCATCTCTATGATGAGATGATGGGACCGGACGCGCCCGATTTCGGTGCCGCTTCCGATGGCGACGGCGACCGTAACCTGATCATCGGGAAGGGCATTTTCGTCACCCCGTCCGATTCGGTGGCGATGCTGGCCGCCAACGCCCGCCTGGCGCCGGGCTATAAGGACGGGCTGAAGGGCATCGCCCGTTCGATGCCGACCAGTGGCGCGGCCGATCGCGTCGCCCACAAGCTCGGCATCGGCATCTATGAGACGCCGACCGGTTGGAAGTTCTTTGGCAATCTGCTCGATGCCGGCATGGCGACGATCTGCGGCGAGGAGAGTGCCGGGACCGGCTCCAACCATGTCCGTGAAAAGGACGGCCTATGGGCGGTGCTGTTGTGGCTCAACATCCTTGCCGCGCGCGGCGAGAGCTGCAAGCAGATCGTCACCGAGCACTGGGCGACTTATGGGCGCAACTACTATTCGCGCCACGATTATGAGGAGGTCGAGAGCGACCGGGCCAACGCGCTGGTCGACGAACTGCGCGCCAAGCTCGCTTCGCTGCCCGGCACCAGCGTGCGTGGCCTGAAGATCGCCAATGCCGACGACTTCGCCTATCACGACCCGGTCGATGGCTCGACCAGCGAGCACCAGGGCATCAGGGTGCTGTTCGAAAGCGGCTCCCGCGTCGTCTTCCGGCTTTCCGGCACCGGTACCTCGGGCGCGACGATCCGCGTCTACGTCGAGCGCTACGAGCCGGACAAGGCGAGGCACGACCTTGACACGCAGGTCGCGCTCGCCGACCTCATCGCCGCCGCCGACGACATCGCCGGGATCAAGAGCCACACCGGCCGCAACAAGCCGAGCGTGATTACTTGAGGGTGCCGCTACGCGCCCATAGCTCTCGCAAAGCGCCAGGTGAGACAATGACGGGCGTAGGGCGCTATACCCCCCTCTGGCCTGCCGGCCATCTCCCCCTCAAGGGGGGAGATTGGCGGTTTCAGTGTCTCGTTCCTCCTGCTGCGTTGGCCGTTGTTGAAAGCAGTGCGGCAGTGCGATCTCCCCCCTTGAGGGGGAGATGTCCGGCAGGGCAGAGGGGGGTGTCTCGCGCTAACCTGAGCTATATTTTCCAGTGACCCAGCTTGGCGCAACCGTCACCCGCGACGGCATCCGCTTCGCCGCATGGTCCTCATCGGCCCGCCGCCTCTGGGTTTCGATCTTCGACGAGCAGGGAAACCGTGAACTCGACAGGCTGGAGCTGAAGCCGGAAGACGAGGGGGTGCATGCGCTTTTTGTCTCTGGCGTTGCCGCGGGCACGCGCTACGGCTTCCGTGCCGATGGCGACTATGCGCCAGAGCGGGGGCTTTGGTTCGACCCTGACAAGCTGCTGACCGATCCCTATGCTGTCGAGACCGACCGACCCTATGCCTATCACTGGCGGCTTGCAGCGCGGCGCAACGAAGGCGCCGACACCGCGCCGCTGATGCCCAAGACCGTGGCGAAAGCCTTGCCCACGGCTATGCCCATCCTGCCGCCGCTGTTTCGTCCGGGTGGCCTGATCTACGAAGTGCCGGTGCGCGCCTTCACCAAGCTGCACCCGGAGGTGCCGGAGGCGCAGCGCGGCACCGTCGCGGCGCTCGCCCACCCGGCTGTCATCGAGCACCTGCAAAGGCTCGGCGTCTCCGCGGTCGAACTGATGCCGGTGACGGCGTCGATCGACGAGCGGCATCTGCCGCCGCTTGGGCTCAGCAACGCCTGGGGCTACAACCCCGTGACCTTCATGGCGCTCGACCCGCGCCTGGCGCCCGGCGGCCTGGCGGAATTGCGCGACACCGTCGCGGCGCTGCGTCAGGCCGGCATCGGCACCATTCTCGATCTTGTCTTCAACCATACGGGTGAAAGCGACCGGCTGGGTCCGACGCTGTCGCTGCGCGGGCTCGACAATCAGGCCTACTACCGGCACCAGCCGGATGGCAGGCTGGTCAACGACACCGGCACCGGCAACACGGTTGCGTGCGACCGTCCGGTGGTGCGGCAGATGGTGCTCGACACGCTTCGCCATTTCGTCCGCCAGGCCGGCGTCGATGGTTTTCGCTTCGACCTGGCGCCGGTGCTGGGGCGCGTCGACGGCGCGTTCGATCCCGCATCGCCGTTGCTCGGGGCGATCGCCGGAGATCCCGTCCTGGCCGATCGCGTGCTGGTCGCCGAACCCTGGGACATCGGTCCCGACGGCTACCAGCTCGGCAATTTTCCGGCGCGCTATCTGGAATGGAACGATCGTTATCGCGACGATGTCAGGCACTTTTGGCGTGGCGATGCCGGTGCGGTTGGACCGCTGGCGACGCGGCTTGCCGGCTCGTCCGATATTTTTGGCAGGACCGGCCAGCCAACCGGCCGCGCGGTCAATTTCATCGCCGCCCATGACGGCATGACACTGGCCGACATCGTCGCCTATGAGCGCAAGCACAACGCAGCCAATGGCGAGCAGAACCGCGACGGCCACAACGACAACCTGTCCTGGAACAATGGCGTCGAGGGCGAGACCGACAATGCGGCGATCACCAGGGCGCGCTTCGACGACCAGTGCGCGCTGCTTGCCACGCTTTTTGCCTCGCGCGGCACCATCATGCTCACCGCCGGCGACGAATTCGGCCGCACCCAGAAGGGCAACAACAACGCCTACGCGCAGGACAACGCCATCACCTGGCTCGACTGGGCAGGCCGCGACCAGGCGTTGGAACAATACATCTCGGCGCTCGCGGCGCTGCGCCGTACTGTCCCGGCGTTGTCGGACACGCATTTCCTGACAGGAGAGCCGGCCGGTGGTTCAGGCGTTCCCGATGTCGCCTGGCTGACCGAAACCGGCGTGGCGCTTTCCGAGGCGGATTGGAGCGATCCCGCCCGACACCGCCTCGTCATGCTGCTGGGCAGTCCCGAGGACGGCCGCTTTGCCGTCATGATCAACGGCGATCGCCGCCAATGCGTCTTCACCTTGCCTGCGCGCGACGGGTTCCAATGGCTGCCGGCGATGGAAACGCAGACAATCGACCTCGCGCGGCCGCTGCCGGGCCGCGGCGTCGGTTTCATGATTGAGCGTCGGACCGCAATGGGCCGCGCCGGGGAGGTTTCGTGATGGTCGATGATAGTGCCGGGCAGGGGGCCGAATGGTGGCGGGGCTGCGTCATCTATCAGGTTTATCCGCGCTCCTTCCAGGACACGACCGGTGACGGCAGCGGCGATCTCAGGGGCACCACGGCGAGGCTTGCCCATATCGCCTCGCTCGGTGTCGATGCCGTCTGGCTATCACCCTTCTTCAAGTCGCCGATGGCCGACATGGGCTATGACGTATCGGACTATCGCGACGTCGATCCGATGTTCGGCACGCTGGAGGATTTTGACGGGTTGGTCGCCGAAGCGCACCGTCTGGGCCTGAAGATCATCATCGATCAGGTGCTGTCGCACTCATCCGACAGGCACGAATGGTTTGTCGAAAGCCGAGCCAGCCGCAACAATCCCAAGGCAGACTGGTACGTCTGGGCCGATACGAAACCCGATGGCAACGCGCCCAACAACTGGCTGTCCGTCTTCGGCGGGCCGGCCTGGGAGTGGGATTCGACCCGCCGGCAATATTACATGCACAATTTCCTCGCCTCGCAGCCCGACCTGAATTTCCACAATCCGGATGTCCAGGATGCGCTTTTGGACACGGTGCGCTTCTGGCTGGAGCGTGGCGTCGACGGTTTCCGGCTCGATACGGTCAATTATTACGTCCATGACCGCTGGCTGCGCAGCAACCCGCCTCTGGCGTCGAGCGTCGCCGGCACCAATGGCGAGACCAACACCTATCTCTATCAGGAGCATCTGTTCGACAAGTCGCAGCCGGAAAACCTTGCCTTCCTCAGGCGCTTCAGGGCGCTGCTCGACGAGTATCAGGGCCGCGCCGCTGTCGGTGAAATCGGCGATGAAGGACGCTCGCTGCAGACGCTCGCCGCCTACACATCCGGCGGCGACAAGCTGCAGATGTGCTACACTTTCGACCTGCTCGGTCCGCAGTTTTCGGTCGCGCATGTGCGCGGCTGTGTCGAGGCTTTTGAAAGCGCGGTTGCCGATGGCTGGGTCTGCTGGGCGTTCTCCAATCATGATGTGGTGCGCCATGTCAGCCGCTGGACACGGGCGGGCGGCGATCCCGACATGGTGGCCAGGTTCTCGATCCTGTTGCTGTGCAGCCTGCGCGGCTCGATCTGCCTCTACCAGGGCGAGGAACTTGGCCTCGAAGAGGCGGAGCTTGCCTATGAGGATCTGCGCGATCCCGTTGGAATCCGCTTCTGGCCCGGTGCGAAGGGCAGGGATGGTTGTCGCACGCCGATGGTCTGGGAGGCTGGCGCCGGCAATGCTGGTTTCTCCACTGGCAAGCCCTGGTTGCCGGTGCCGGCAAGCCATCGTGCCCGTGCGGTCGATGTGCAGAACCGCGAGGAGCAATCGGTGCTGTCCGCCTACCGGTCAGCGCTCGCTTTGCGCAAACGGCATCCGGCGCTGGTCGGCGGTTCGATCCGTTTTCTTGACGCAGAGGGCGACGTGCTCGCCTTCATCCGCGAAGGCGGTGGTGAGAAATTGCTCGGTGTCTTCAATTTCGCCGGGGAGCCAGCGAATTGGCCGGTGCCATCGGATATCGGAATTGTTACCGCTGTCTTGGGCGGCGCCACAAACGTTGAGCACAACGCGCTCGCGCTGCCGGCGCTCGGCTGTTTCCTCGGTCGGCTTGACTGATCGCGGTTCGACCGTCTTTCAAGCGACCCGCTTGGCCGAAAAGCTCTACTGAACGAGCACCGCCCGCCCGCAGGTCGCTCCGGTGACGCGCACGTCGGCCTGGCCGACACCGACACCCAGTGCCGAAAGCACATTGTAAAGCAAGTCGTCGACGGGCGCTGTCACGATGTTAAGCAAAGCCGCCACCGCCGGCTTGACCGTTCCGAGCAGGGCGGTCGCATCGATCCCGAGACCAAGCAGATTGGCCGAAAGCGACAGGTTGTTGACCAGTGACGTGGTGAGCGACTGCGAGATGTTGCGCGTCGAAACGGTCTTGATCGTCTTGTTGGCGATGTCGGTCGCGTTGAAGGTCAGGGTCTGCGGGCTGTTGTTGGTGATCGCGGTCGCGGCCGACCCCATCACCTGGATCGGCGGTATCAACAGCAGCTTCACATCGGCGATGTCCGCATCCGTGAAGGTCTGCGGATGGCTGAAGTCGGCAAAACCAGAGGGGTTGTTGCTGTTGGCCAGGTTCAACTGGGCAATGCCAGGGTGTGCGGCGATGGAGACGTTGATGCTGGAAGGCCCTGTCGGACAGGTGATATCGGTCAGCTTGGCTTCGGCATAGGCGACTTCCACATTGAGCGGCAGATTGACGGCGACCAGGTTGATGCCGCCGGCGAGGCCGGGCGTGCCGATGCCGACGGAGGCCGTGAGTTTGATGCGCGTCTGGGCGGTCCGCACGATAGTGCCGATGCCGCCGACCGCGAGCCAGGGCGAGGATTGCGCCGGCTCTCCAATGGCAATGCTGAGCTTGGTGGAGAGCAGCCCCGGTATGGTGGCGCCGAGATCGACCGCGGCCTGGTTGGTGCCGTTCGCGAGTACGGCCGCGGCGGTCAGCATTCCCATGGCGCTTGCGTCGATCCCAAGGCCGGACGGCTGTTGCCCGAGGCCGAGGCTGCCGACGGAACCAAGGTCGACAAGGCTGCTGAGCGGGATCTTGACGGTACCAGTCGATTTGGAGGCGATGATCTGCAACGCGACCTTGGCGGTATTGCCGAGGCCAGGAACACTGGCCATGGCGGTGGCGATCTGGCCGACGGTCGCTTTCGAGGCCAGGACGTCGGAGTAGGTGCCGGCCGTGATGTTCAGTTGTGTGGCGAGCGCACTGACGAAGGAAAGCACGCTGACATCGGCCGAAATCAGCCCATTATAGTCCATGACGCTGAGCGAGATGTTGCCGCCGAGAAGTCCGCTCAAAAGAGCGTTGAGGATGCCGCCGTTGACGCTGAGCAGTCGGGATCCGACCGAGAATGTCGCCTGCGGCGTCATGCTGGCGGTGGCTTGGGTGCCGATGACCGGAGTGGGCAAAAGCGAGCTGGCGAAGTAGCGGGCGGGGATTTTCGTCAACGTGACGCGCACTGCATTATAGGGTGTCACGCCGGCCTGGAAGCGCTGGCCGACATTGGCGGTTGACGAGGCATATCGGCCTTGCGTGACCGTCACCACTGTCTTATCGACAGCCGGGGGAATGGTCTGGCCCGAAGCTTGAACGACGATACCTGGCATGCCGTTGTCGGTGAGCGTGGTGACGACCGCCGTGTTGACATTGTTGATGTTCGAGGCGGCGGTGATCGCCGCCAGGTCGACCATCGCCTGGGCTTGCCGGCGCTCGGTGTAGATTGAGGCCTCATCGATGGCCACCGCGGCCAGCGCCAGCGCGACCGGTGCGCTCAATGCCGTCATGACGGCGAAGTTCGCCTTCTTGTCGGCAAGCATATGCTGGGAAAGCCGCACCACCTTCGTGCGCCGACGCAACGGCATTCAGATACCCCCAACTCTGATCGTTGACTGGCGCGTGATCGTGGTCCCCGGCATGGCTATGCCCGGGAAGAGATTCCAGATCGGCAGGTTGCGTGCATCGTACTGGATGGACACCACGAACTGGCTCCCGTCGGCGGTGCTGTCATTGGCCTGGTAGGTCAGCTTGCTGGCATCGACGAAGGGATAGCCGCCGGCGTTGTTTGTCAGGAAGCTGGCCACGAGCGTCTGCCGCTCGGTCTGGTTCAACCCGGCGATGGCCGTCCGGGCGGCGTCGGCCGCGATCTGCTGGATTGAGTTGGCGGCCCCGAAATAGATGCCGTATGCAACCATCCCGAGCAGGAGAAGGATAAAGAGCGGTGATAGCACAGCGAACTCGACTGCCGAGGTCCCCGAAGCATCTGTTCGGAACTCGCGCCATCTGACCTTGGAAATAAGCTTCTCAACCATGGTGCCGAGCATGCCAAATTTCGCATGCAGAAAGCGAAAACTCAGGGTACAACCGGCGGCTGCGCACGATTGAAAAAGCCATTTCTAATTTAGAGGTTGCTTCTGTGATTGCGGGGATTGACTTAGGGTCAATCAGTACTCGGTTGAAAAGAGCTTACCTCCTGTCTAGTCTCCTGCCACCAGCTGCCGGAGGGAACCGGCGGCACGCTCAAAGGAGCCAGGCATCGGTTCCGGGGCGTCAACACACGAAAAGGCGCGCGACGGCAGCGCCGATAGGGAGAACTTCATGCTGAAAAACATGCTGAAGGCGACAGTTTTCGCCACGACCATGGCAGTGACCGCCGGCACGTTCTACACGCCGGCATTCGCCGAAATTGTCTACAACCGAGGCACCGCTGCCGAATCCGAATCCGTCGACCCGCACAAGACCTCGACGGTCTACGAAGCCAATGTCTTGCGCGACCTGTTCCAGGGCCTCGTCATGCAGGATGAGAAGGCCAATGTCATCCCAGGCGCCGCCGAGAGCTGGACGGTATCGGATGACGGCACCGTCTACACCTTCAAGCTGCGCAAGGACGGCATGTGGTCGGATGGCAGCCCGGTGACTGCCGAGGACTTCGTCTATGCCTTCCGCAGGCTGGAGGATCCGGCCACCGGCGCCGAATATGCTTCCATGCTCTATCCCATCAAGAATGCCGAGGAGGTCAACACCAAGAAGGGCAAGCCTGAGGATATGGGCGCCAAGGCGATTGACGCAAATACGCTGGAAGTGACGCTGAAGGCGCCGACGCCCTACTTCCTGGAGATGCTGACCCACCAGGCGACCTATCCGGTCAGCAAGGCCTCCATCGAAAAGCTCGGCGCCGACTGGATCAAGCCGGGCAAGCTGGTGTCGAACGGCGCCTACACGCTGGCGGAATGGGTCCCTAACGACCACATGAAGCTGGTCAAGAATCCGAAATTCTGGGACGCGGGCAGCGTCAAGATCGACGTCGTCAACTACATTCCGACCGAAGACCGTTCTTCGGCGATGAAGCGCTTCGAGGCTGGCGAACTCGACAGCTACGACGATCTGCCGACCGAACAGCTCGCCGACCTGAAAACCAAGTTCGGCGACCAGATCCATGTCGGGCCGTATCTCGGCACCTACTATTATGCGATCAAGACCGACAAGGCGCCGTGGAACAACCCCGAGCTGCGCAACGCCATCTCGATGGCGATCGACCGTGACTTCATCGCCGAAAAGGTCTGGCAGAATTCGATGCTGCCCGGCTATTCGATGGTGCCTCCCGGCATTGAGGGCTACACGCCGGCAATGGCCAAATATGCCGACATGCCGCAGATCGATCGTGAGGACGCGGCCAAGAAAATCCTCGAGAAGCTCGGCTATACGCCCGAACATCCGCTGAAGATGGAGATCCGCTACAACACCTCGGAGAACCACAAGAACACTGCCGTCGCCATTCAGGAGCAGTTGAAGCCCCTCGGCGTCGACGTCACCTTGCTCAACACCGACACCAAGACCCACTATTCCTTCCTGGAGCAGAAGGGCGACTATGACGTGGCGCGCGCCGCCTGGATCGCCGACTACAAGGATCCGGAAACCTTCCTCGGCATCTCGCGCAAGGCGAGCGGCAACAACTATTCGAGCTACAACAGCCCGCAATACGAGGCTGCCATGGACAAGGCAGCCGCTGCCGGCGGCAAGCCTGAAGAACGCATGAAGGATCTCGCTGAAGCCGAGCGCATCCTCGTCGACGACGTCGGCCAGATTCCGCTGCTCTACTATAGCTACCACGACATCGTTTCCACGAAGCTGCACGGCTTTGTCGACAATGTGATGGACGTTCACCCGTCCCGCTTCATCAGCAAGGACTGACCTCCCAGGCCAAACCCGCCGCGCCCTTGAGTGGCGCGGCGGTGCTGGTTTGCCATCGCATCGGCCCGGGAACCGGAATCGCTTTTCGGAAAGTTCGGTGCGTAGATTTGAAAGCCGGAGTACAATCATCCCGTTGGACGGATGTGTTCCGGATCAAGCGGGGCACCGATGCTGCGATATGTATTCCGGCGGCTCTTGACCGCCATTCCGACGCTGTTCGTTATCGTGACGATGGCGTTCTTTCTGATGCGGGTTGCGCCGGGCGGGCCATTCAACCAGGAGCGGGGACTGAGCCCCGAGATCAGGGCTAACCTTGAAGCCCAGTATGGTCTCAACGACCCGCTCTGGCTGCAATATGCGCATTATCTCGGCAATCTGCTGCGCGGTAATTTCGGCCCGAGCTACAACATGCCGGACTTCACCGTCACCGAATTGTTTGCCAAGGGCCTGCCCATTTCCGTCCAGCTCGGTGCCTCGGCGCTGATCCTGGCGCTGCTGCTCGGCAGCCTGCTCGGCACCATTGCCGCGCTCAACCAGAACAAGCTTGGCGACTATGCGGTGATTGCGTTGGCGACAGCCGGCAGCACCATTCCGACCTTCGTCATCGCGCCGGTGATCCAGCTCCTGTTCGGGCTGACCTGGAAGCTGTTGCCGATCGGCGGTTGGGGCGATGGCGCCTTCATCAACAAGGTCGGCCCGGTGCTGACGCTTGCCTTGCCGCAGATTGCCATCGTTGCCCGCCTCATGCGGGGTTCGATGATTGAATCGCTGCGGTCCCACCATATCCGAACCGCCCGCGCGCTCGGCCTTTCCGACTGGTCGGTGGTGGTCAAGCACGCGCTGCGCGGTGCCATCCTGCCGATCGTCTCCTTCACCGGGCCGGCGGCGGCAGCGCTGCTGACCGGCTCGGTCATTGTCGAGACCATCTTCTCCATTCCCGGCGTCGGCCGTTATTTCGTCGATGCCGCGCTCAACCGCGACTACACGCTGGTGATGGGGACGGTGGTGGTGATCGCCATCTTCACCATCGTCTTCAACCTGATCGTCGATGTCATGTACGCGGTCGTCGACCCAAGGGTGCGCTATGACTGACATCGCAGCCACAGCTCCCGTCGTGGTCGGCCGCTCGCTCTGGGGCGATGCCTGGGCGCGCCTGAAGGCCAATCGCGCCGCCATGTTCAGCCTCTACTACCTCGTTTTTATCGCCGCCATCAGCGTGTTCGGCCCCTGGTTCGTGCCGCACCAGTATACGACCATCTATGCCGACTATGTGCGCACGCCGCCGAGTCTTACGGCCTACCCGAAGGCCGATATGATCGAGACGGCCCTCAACGACGCGATCAAGCGCATGCGGGTCGACATCAAGGAATGGAAGCAGGATGGGGAGCGCGTCACGGTCACCGTCACCTCCACCAAACCCATCGATGATCGCAACATCCGCTACCTCGACCGCTCCGATGCCTTCGACGACACCAAGATCGAGAGCAAGTCGCCCGACGGCCTCGAAGTGGTGATGAGCACGTCGGTGAAGCAGCAATATTTTCTGTTCGGCACCGACAATACCGGCCGCGATCTTCTCTCGCGCACACTGATGGCCGGCCGCATATCGCTGGCCATCGGCCTGCTTGCTGGTGTCGTGGCGGTGGTGATCGGGGTGGTCTACGGCGCCACGGCCGGCTTTGCAGGGGGCAAGGTCGACGAGGTCATGATGCGCATCGTCGACGTGCTCTATTCCTTGCCGTTCATTTTCTTCGTCATCATGCTGGTGGTGTTCTTCGGCCGCAATTTCGTGCTGATGTTCCTGGCGGTCGGTGCGGTGCTGTGGCTCGATATGGCACGCATCGTGCGTGGCCAGGCATTGTCGATCCGACGTCAGGAATATGTCCAGGCGGCGGAGGCGATGGGCGTCGGCCACCGCGGCATCCTGCTACGCCATGTCATCCCCAATCTGCTTGGTCCGGTGGTGATCTACATGACGCTGCTGGTGCCACAGGTCATTATCCTGGAAAGCTTCCTGTCATTCCTCGGCCTTGGCATCCAGGAGCCGATGACCAGCTGGGGCGTGCTGATCTCGGTCGGTGCCAAGAACATCGGCACCGCCAACTGGCTGCTCCTGTTCCCCGCCTTCTTCCTCGTCTCGACGCTGTTCGCCCTGAATTTCGTCGGCGACGGTCTGCGCGATGCGCTCGACCCAAGGGATCGATAAAGATGGGGATCGCTGAGATGACCGCTCCTGAAACGATCCTCAGCGTCAAGGACCTGCGCGTCCGCTTTCGCACGCTGGATGGCGCCGTCGAGGCGGTGAAGGGCATCAACATTCATGTCAACGCGGGTGAGACCGTTGCCGTGGTCGGCGAATCCGGCTCCGGGAAAAGTCAGACCATGATGGCGGCGATGAGCTTGCTGGCCTCCAATGGCGAGGCGTCAGGCAGTGTCGACTATCGCGGCCGCAACCTGCTGACACTGAGCAAATCCGAGCTGAATAAGGTCAGGGGCCGCAAGATCAGCATGATCTTCCAGGAGCCGATGACCTCGCTCGATCCGCTCTATTCGATCGGCAACCAGTTGATCGAGCCGATCCGGCGGCATCGGGGCCTGAATGCCGCCGAGGCGCATGAGGAGGCGCTGAAGCTGCTGCGGCTGGTGCATATTCCGGATCCCGAGCGGCGGATGAAATCCTATCCGCACGAAATGTCCGGTGGTCAGCGCCAGCGCGTGATGATCGCCATGGCGCTCGCCAACGACCCCGACATATTGATCGCCGACGAGCCGACGACGGCCCTCGACGTGACCATCCAGGCACAGATACTGATGCTTCTGGCCGAGTTGCAGCGCAAGCTTGGCATGGCGATCGTCTTCATCACCCATGACCTTGGCATCGTCCGGCGCTTCGCCGACCGGGTCTATGTCATGCGCCAGGGCGAGGTTGTCGAGGAAGGCGAGGCGGAGGCGATCTTCGTCAACCCGCAGCATGCCTATACCAAGATGCTGCTGGCGGCCGAACCGACAGGCACCAAGGCGCCTCCGCCCGCCAATGCGCCGGTGGTCCTTGAAGGCAGGAATGTCGAAGTCACATTCAAGATCGGCGGCGGGTTTCTGGCTGGTGAACCGCTGATGCTGCGTGCGGTCGATCACATTTCGATCCGGCTGCAGCGCAACCAGACCATCGGCATCGTCGGAGAATCCGGCTCGGGCAAGTCGACGCTCGGCCGCGCCTTGCTGCGGCTGCTGCCGAGCGATGGTTTGATCCGTTTTGGCGATCGCGACATTTCCACCGCCGACCGGCAGGCGATGCGGCCGCTGCGGCGTCAGATGCAACTCGTTTTCCAGGATCCATTCGGCTCGCTATCGCCGCGCATGACAGTCGGCCAGGTCATTACCGAAGGCCTGCTGGTGCATGAGCCGAACCTTTCGGGCAAACAGCGCGACCAGCGCGCGGTCGAGGCCTTGCGCGAGGTCGGCCTCGATCCGAACGCCCGCAACCGCTACCCGCATGAATTCTCTGGCGGGCAGCGGCAACGCATCGCCATTGCCCGCGCCATGATCCTGAAGCCCAAAATGGTCGTACTGGATGAACCGACCTCGGCGCTCGATCGCTCGGTGCAGAAACAGATCGTCGAACTATTGCGCAAGCTGCAGGCGGACCATGAACTGTCCTACCTGTTCATCAGCCACGATCTCGCCGTGGTGCGCGCCATGGCCGACTACATCATCGTCATGAAGCAAGGCAAGATCGTCGAAGAAGGGCCGACCGAGGCGATCTTCGGCAATCCGCAAGCGCCCTACACGCAGACGCTGATGAACGCCGCGATTGATGTCACACGGTTCCGGTTGAGTGCGTGAGACTTCGCGCCAGGTAAAGGCAATCATCACGGCTGTGCGCTCAGCCAGCTGACCTATGGCACCTGCGCGCCCGCGCAGCGACAATGGCATCATGTTGCTGCTTCAGCCGTTCGATCCTGGCCGTCTCGCGGTTAGCGATCGCCGTCTTCACGCGCGAGCCACCCAAAAGCCAGCGTGGGACACTGCTGTTGGCGACCTTGCCGCGCGTGATCGCGGTTTGCGAGATCGCGCTGGCGGTGCTTCCCAGCGCGCTGTTGAGTTCGGTGCAGCTCATGCTGTCGTATTTCGCTGGGTTGCCGGTCCCGCCGATCGACGAGCAGCCAGTAGCAAGAAGCACCGCAACCAAAACAGTCGGTGCCGATGCTGCCGTTGAAGCCAAGTTCATGTCCGCATCCGGCTCGCCGTCTTACCGGCCCCTCATATCCATCGAACTACCTAGGGCCGATGCCCATTTCGTCAAAGCCTTGCGCCCCGCCGGGCATGGTCGCCGCCTGCTCCGGTCCGTGATGCGTGAACCGTCGACCCGCCCACGGCGGCTGGCCAGTGCATCAATCTTTTGAGATTTTTATGCCGCCTCGGCGACGAAGCTGTCCAAGGGCGCGCAACCGCCGAGCACGGCCTGGGCGATGTCGGTCTCGGTTTCATCGACATGCGCCGTCACCAAAACAATCCCCTCGGCTGCGCTCCGATCATCCGGTTTTTTGGCAGTCGGGACGAATGCTCCAAGCAGCGCGCCAGCGCCACCGCCGCAGAGCGCGCCAATCATTGCAGTTGCAGATAATCCGGCCGGAAGCGAACTGACGCCGTAGACGGCGACAGCACTCAGGCAAGCCAGCACCCCGGCGACAGCGCCAAGGATGACGGCCGGCGTCCTTAGGATCCCGATCTCGTCGTGGTAGGGGCCGATAATGGCAATGCGTACGCAAGGAATGCCCGCCGCCACCAGATCGCCGGCGACCCGTGCCGCTTCGGCATGGGAATCAAAAAGCCTGCTGATTGTCCGCATGGTCTCAGGGCGTTCCCTTGTCGGCCAGCGTGTCGGTAACGAAAGAAGCCGCGATCAGATCGTCGCCATCGATCCGGCCGTGGCCGTCCTCGATCACGGCTGCGACCTTCTGAAAGGTCCTCATTTCACCTTCGGTAATCCGGGCCTCCCGCATCCTGTTTCTGAGCCCGGCCACGCGCATTCCCAAGGCATGGGATCTTGCAGTCTCACGGTTCGACATGTTCATCCAATTCCGCTCTTCTGATCGTGTGATCGTGTCCGCGCCCACCAACGAACTGGGACGGAGTGCAAATGTTCCTGGGGCTGGGCTTCGGTCGGTTGGTAGCAGGACCTAAGTCTGACCGCAAAACCCTATGGCCCCGTCAGGCGCACCGCCCGGAACAGCCACCGGTTGCCCTCGTTGTCCGCTGCAGAATCGTCGGAGGAAGCTGACCAGAAAAGTGTTGGCGCGTTGGTTGCTCGCACCGGTCTTCGCAATGGCCATCACCGCCATGGTGATTGGCATAGTCCTCGGCTGACCGTCCAGGCACAGCTCCGCACCCGAGGGCGACGAAAGCTGGCGAAATGCGACAGAAGCGCTGCCATTGCCGCTTGCAGGAATGAAGTGTGGCGGCTATAAGCCCGCGGTCTGGTCACGGAGTGTAGCGCAGTCTGGTAGCGCACCTCGTTCGGGACGAGGGGGTCGCAGGTTCAAATCCTGCCACTCCGACCAGAAAGAACAAGCACTTAGGCATCCCGGCTGTGGCGCCCACCTTATTTCCCTGGCGAAAACAAGGGCTAAGAGGACTCGCTTCGCCGCCCACCCGGCCTCGGGTTTTGCGAGACGGACAAGGCGTAGCACCGCTCAATACGGGCTCGCCACATCCCCCATCTCGACATAGACAGCCTTCAGCTGCGAATAAAGCGCCAGTGCCGCCAGCGAGTTCTCGCGGCCGATGCCGGACTGCTTGAAGCCACCGAAAGGGATTTCCACCGGCGTCAGATTGTAGGCATTGATCCAGCAGGTGCCGGCCTGAAGCTCGGCGATGACGCGATGGGCGCGCGGCAGGTCGCGCGTGAACACGCCTGCGGCCAATCCGAATTCGGTGTCGTTGGCGCGGTCGATCACCTCGTCCTCGCCATCGAATTTCAGCACGCTCATCACAGGCCCGAAGATTTCCTCGCGCGCGATGCGCATCGTGTCGGTGACACCCGTAAATACCGTCGGCTCGACAAAGAAGCCGCCCTGGAAGCCTTGCAAGGAAGGCACGTTGCCACCGCAGGCGAGTGCAGCGCCGTCCTGCTTGCCGGCCTCGATATAGCCAACCACCTTCTCATGCTGCGCCCTGGATACCAGCGGACCCATCTGGGTCTCCGGGTCGAGCGGGTCGCCGATGCGGATTTTCTTCGTCCGCTCGACCAATCGCTCGACGAAGCGGTCGTGAATGCCGCTTTGCACGAAGACGCGCGTGCCGTTGGAGCAGATCTGGCCGGTCGAATAGAAATTGCCGAGCATGGCGCCGCCGATGGCGTTCTCGATGTCGGCGTCGTCGAAGACGATCAGCGGCGACTTGCCCCCAAGCTCCATCGTTGCGTGCTTCATCTTCGAACCGGCTGATGACAACACCTTTCGGCCGGTCGGCACCGAGCCCGTCACCGAGACCTTGGCGACGACATCGTGGCCGACGAGCCCGGCGCCGACGTCGCCATAGCCCTGCACCACATTGAACAGCCCATCGGGCAGGCCGGCCTCGCTGTAGATCTCGGCCAGCGCCAACGCCGAAAGAGGGGTGTTCTCCGACGGCTTGAACACCATGGCGTTGCCCATGGCCAGCGCCGGCGCCGATTTCCAGCCGGCGATCTGGATCGGGTAGTTCCAGGCGCCGATGCCGACGCAGACGCCGAGCGCCTCGCGCCGCGTATAGGCAAAGGGACCGCCAAGATCGACGGCCTCACCATTATAGGCGGCGACCGCGCCGCCGAAATATTCAAGGCAGTCCGCCGCCGAAGGCGCGTCCGCCACAAGCGTCTCCTGGATCGCCTTCCCGGTGTCCAACGTTTCGATGCGGGCGAGATCTGCGTTGCGGGCGCGCAAAATGTCGGCGGCGCGGCGCAGGATGCGGCCGCGCTCGACCGGCTTCAGCCGCGCCCAGGCCGGCTGTGCGGCCCGTGCGGCCTCGATCGCGAGTTCCAGCACGTTCGGCGTCGCCGAACGCAGCATCGCGATGGTCTCGCCCGTTGCCGGATAGATGACCGGCAACGGCGCGCCCTGCTCGTCGTCGATATAGCGTCCGTTGACATAGTGCGATGCCGTGGGCTGGGCGCGCATGGGAGTCTCCACATTGTCTTCGCCGCAGCGCCGCGCGTCCTCCTGGACGCGCAAAGGACGCTGCAGCACCTTATTTCTGGGCATGAACTTTCCAGAAATCGTATCCGATTTCGGGATCATGCGCCGGAGGAATGTCCCGGGATCATGCTCTATCTGTCCGACACCTGCCAGCGCGGATTGATCCATGGCTCCTGGTTGGAGGGCGCCAGCGGCGTGCGGCCGAGAATGTGGTCGGAGGCCTTCTCGCCGGTCATGATCGACGGCGCGTTGAGGTTGCCGTTGGTGACACGCGGGAAGATCGAGGAATCGGCGACGCGCAAGCCCTCGACACCGATGACCCGGCATTCCGGATCGACGACACTCATTGCGTCGTCGGCTCGCCCCATCTTGCAGGTGCCGCAGGGGTGGTAGGCGCTCTCGGCATGGTCGCGGATGAACACGTCGAGATCGTCGTCCGACTGCACATGGCTGCCCGGCGAGATTTCTTCGCCGCGATAGGCGTCGAACGCCTTCTGGCCGAAGATCTGTCGCGTCAGCCGGATGCAGTGGCGGAACTCGGCCCAGTCGTCCGGATGCGACATGTAGTTGAAGTGGATCAGCGGCTTCGATTTTGGATCCGGCGAGCGCAGCGTCACCGAGCCGCGTGATTTCGACCGCATCGGTCCGACATGGGCCTGGAAGCCATGCGACTTCGCCGCCGCCTTGCCGTCATACCGAACCGCCGCCGGGATGAAGTGGTACTGGATATCGGGGTAGTCGACGCCGGCGCGCGAGCGCACGAATGCCGCCGCCTCGAAATGGTTGGTGGCCCCGAGGCCTGATTTGAAGAACAGCCACTGCGCCCCGATCATCGCCTTGGAGAACGGGTTGAGCACCGAATTCAGCGTGATCGGCTTGGTCGATTCCTGCTGGATGTACAGCTCCAGATGATCCTGCAGGTTGCGGCCGACGCCGGGCCGGTCGGCCACGACGGCAATGCCGTTTTCGCGTAAATGGTCGGCCGGGCCGATGCCGGACAGCATCAGGATCTTGGGCGAGTTGATCGACGAGGCGGCGACGATCACCTCACGTCGCGCCTTAACGACCTGAATCTGCTTGTGAGCCTCGATCTCGACGCCGATGGCGCGTTGATTCTCGATGATCACCCGCCGGGCAAAACCTTTGACCAGACTCACGTTTTTACGCCTGAGCGCCGGCTTCAGATAGGCTGATGCCGCCGACCAGCGCCGACCGCCCAGAATGGTCTGCTCCATCGCGCCGAAGCCTTCCTGCTTGGCACCATTGTAGTCGTCGGTCAGTTCGAACCCGGCCTGACGGCCCGCCTCGACGAAGGCACCATAGAGCGGATTGCGCCGCGAGCCGCGCTGCACATGCAGCGGCCCACCATGTCCGCGCCAGCCGTCCTCGCCTCCGTCGGAATCTTCCATGCGCTTGAAATAGGGAAGCACGTCGGCAAAGCCCCAGCCGGCCGCCCCCTGTTCGGCCCAATGATCGAAGTCGCGGGCATGGCCGCGCACATAGACCATCCCGTTAATAGAGGACGAACCGCCGATCACCTTGCCGCGCGGCGTCGCCAGCACACGGCCGCCGAGATGGGATTCAGGTTCGCTGGCGAAGCCCCAGTCATAGAGGCTCATGTTGAGCGGGATCGACAGCGCCGACGGCATCTGGATCAGCGGCCCGATATCGCTGCCGCCGAATTCGATGACGATGACCGAATGCTTGCCGTCTTCCGACAGGCGATAGGCCATGGCCGAGCCGGCGGAGCCGGAGCCGATGATGACGAAATCCGCTTCAAGCATCGTTCATGTCAGCCCATTATTCATATGCGTGATGAAATCGGCGAGCGAGACGTTGCCGCCGGTTGCGACCACAAGAACGGTCTTGCCCTTCACATCCACCTTGCCGCCGAGCAGTGCGGCCAGCGATGCCGCGCCTGACGGCTCCAGCACCAGCTTCATCCGCTCGAAGGCGATCCGCATTGCCTGCCGCACCGATTGATCGTCCACCGTGATGCCCCGCACGCCCGCGGTCTTGACCGCCGCGAAGGGCGCGTCGCCTGGACGTCGCGACATAAGCCCGTCGCAGATCGATTTCGGGCCGATCGGCATCGTCTCGATGCTGCCATGCGCCAGGGAGGCACCCATGCCGTTGAAACCTTCCGGCTCGACGCCGATGATCTCGGTAGCCGGCGACAAATAGTGGAAGGCAAGCGAAACGCCGCCGATCAGCCCGCCACCGCCGACCGAGCAGAACAACAGATCGGCGCTGGCATCCTTGGCGGCAAGCTGGTCGAGCGCCTCGAGGCCAGCGCCCGCCTGGCCGGCGACGATCTCGGGATCGTCGAACGGATGCAGGAGAGCCACGCCTTCGGTCTCGGCAATTTCGCGCGCCTTGGCGGCGGCGACCTCCTCACGGGCGCGCTCGCCATGGTCGGTGAGCACGACTCGCGCGCCGTAACCCGCCGTGGCGTCACGCTTGGCGGCCGGCGCGTCGATCGGCATGACGATGGTGACGGGAATGCCGAGCGCCTGGCCAGCGGCGGCCAGCCCCTGCGCGAAATTGCCGGAAGAATAGGCGACGACGCCCCTCTTCGCCTCGTCGGCCGACAGCCGCTTCAGCCGCCAATAGGCGCCGCGTATCTTGAAGGATCCGGCCCATTGCAGCGATTCCGGTTTGACGAAGACACGGGCCGCACCTGTCTCGCGCGCCAGTGCCACCGATTCCAGCAGCGGCGTGATCTGCGTCGCCCGGGACGTGACGGCATAGGCCTGTTTGAGATGGTCGAGGGTAGGAACGAGAAGGTCTGCCATCATTCGCCTCGCGGAAACCGTTTCTGCTCTTCGAGCACGTTGAGATCCATGTGGTTTCGCATGTAACGTTCCGATGCCTTTTGCAGCGGCTGGAATTCCCAGGGGTAGTGCGTGCCGTTGCGCAGCGCCGGATAGACCATCCAGCGCCGCGCCTGGCTGGCGCGCACGGCGGCATCGAACGCCACCATGTCCCAGCGCGCGCGGACTTTTTCCATGAACGCTGCCGACAGATCGGCATGCGCCGGATCGGCGGCGAGATTGGTCAATTCATGTGGATCGGATTCGATATCATAGAGTTGGGGCGGATCGATCTCGCAATGGACGAACTTGTAACGGCCATCGCGGATCGCCACCAACGGCGCGTTGGAGCCTTCGGCGGCGTATTCCATCAGCACTGGTGCGGTGCGCTGCTTGCCATCCAGCAGCGGCAGCAGCGACTGGCCATCGGTCCATGGCGCGATCGCGCTCATGTCGATGCCGGCGAGGTCGCAGAGCGTCGGCGTCACATCGAGATTGGAGACCGGCGTGTCGATCCGGCCGGCCGGCACGCCCTTGCCAGCGATCATCAGCGGCACCCGCGCCGAGCCCTCGAAGAAGCACATCTTGAACCAAAGCCCGCGCTCCCCAAGCATATCGCCGTGGTCCGAGCAGAACAGGATGATTGTGTCGTCGAGCATGCGCGTGCGCTCCAGCACCGACAGCAACTCGCCGACCTTGTCGTCGAGATAGGAGATGTTGGCGAAATAGCCGCGACGGGAGCGGCGGATCTGCTCGGCAGTGATGTCGAAACTGTCGTAGTCGCAGGCCTTGTACAGCCGCTTCGAATGCGGGTCCTGGCTGTCATAGGGAATGAAGGCCACTTCGGGCTCGAGCGCCGCGCAATCCTCATAAAGATCCCAATATTGCCGCCGCGCTACATAGGGATCGTGCGGATGCGTGAAGGAAACCGTCAGGCACCAGGGCCGGTGCGCGGCGCCGTCGGAGACGCGGGCGAAATCATAGAGCTTCTGCACAGCGTGGAAAGCGACCTCGTCGTCATACTCCATCTGGTTCGAGATCTCGGCGACGCCGGCACCGGTCACCGAGCCCAGATTGTGGTACCACCAGTCGATGCGCTCGCCGGGCTTGCGATAATCCGGCGTCCAGCCAAAATCAGCCGGGTAGATATCGGTCGTCAGCCGCTCCTCGAAGCCGTGCAACTGGTCGGGGCCGACAAAATGCATTTTGCCCGACAGCACCGTGTGATAGCCGTCGGAGCGCAGGTGATGCGCGAAGGTCGGGATGGACGAGGCGAACTCGGCAGCATTGTCATAGACCTCGGTGCGCGACGGCAACTGGCCGCTCATGAACGAGGCCCGGCCCGGCGCACAGAGCGGCGAGGCCGTGTAGTTATTCGCAAAGCGCGCCGCGCGTGCGGCCAGCGCTCTCAGATGCGGTGCATGCAGGAAGTCCGCCGGGCCATCGGGAAACAAGGTCCCGTTGAGTTGATCGACCATGACGATCAGGAAATTGGGTCGCTTCGCTGTCACTGTTTTCGTCGCTCGCCGAGTTTGGTTTCAAGATAGTCCTCGACCAGCGCGATCGCGGTCGCGGCGTCGGGCACGCCGTCCTTCAGCGCACGCCTGATGTACAGCCCGTCGATCATCGCCGCTGTCGCTTCGGCGGCACGGTCGGCCTCGGCCCTGGGCAGGATGCCGGTTAGCCCGCTCATGAGATTCGAATGCAGCCGTCGCGCATAGACCCTGAGCAACCGCCGCAGCGAGGACGATTTCTGTGCCTCGACGTAGAAGGCGAGCCATGCGGCGATGGTTTCCGGCTGGAACTGGATGTCGGAAAAGTTGACGGCGACCACGGCCGAGACGCGTTCGCGCGGGGATGCTGCGGATTGCAGCGCGCCACGCATATCGATGGTCAGTTCGGCCAGGATGTGCCGCATCGTCGCGAACAGCAGCTCGTCCTTGGCACCGAAATAGTGATGGGCAAGGGCCGAGGAAACGCCCGCGCGTCCGGCAATCTCGGACATGGTCACATCAAGCGAGCCGCGCTCGCCGATCGCCGAGATCGTCGCATCGATGAGCGCCTTGCGGCGCAGTGGCTCCATTCCGACTTTCGGCATCTCGCTAGGTTCCTCTGAAGCAGGATTATTTTTTATTGACGGATCAATCAACAAAAAAATCGTCGCAGGCTCAACCTGCACCAAGCGATTGTCTGGTTCCGGCCCTTCACGGCGGAGGCCGGAATGTTTATATTTGAACAATAAAGGCGAAGTGCGCCATAGGCCCACATGCTAGGCTGGCGCCAAGGATGGAGACCGCCATGACCGCATGCATCGTCGGCTGGGCGCACTCGCGTTTCGGCAAGCTTGAGGGCGAAACGCTCGAAAACCTCATCGTCAAGGTCGCGACGGACGCGCTCGACCATGCCGGAATCGGCCCGGACGATGTCGACGAGATCGTGCTTGGCCATTTCAACGCCGGCTTTTCAGCGCAGGACTTCACCGCAAGCCTGGTGCTGCAGGCCGATGACCGGCTGCGCTTCAAGCCGGCGACGCGCGTCGAGAATGCCTGCGCGACGGGATCGGCGGCGGTCCGGCAAGGTATTCGTGCCATCGATGCCAACGCGGCCCGCATCGTGCTGGTGGTTGGCGCCGAGCAGATGACGACGACGCCCGGGCCCGAAATCGGCAAGAACCTGCTGAAAGCTTCCTATCTGCCCGAGGACGGCGAAACGCCGGCCGGGTTCGCCGGCGTCTTCGGCAAGATCGCGCAGGCCTATTTCCAGCGCTATGGCGACCAGTCGGACGCGCTCGCCATGATTGCCGCCAAGAACCACAAGAACGGTGTCGACAACCCCTATGCCCAGATGCGCAAGGATTTCGGCTATGATTTCTGCCGGCAGGAAAGCGAGAAAAACCCCTTTGTCGCAGGCCCGCTGAAGCGCACCGACTGCTCGCTGGTCTCCGACGGCGCCGCCGCCCTTGTCCTGGCCGACACGGCAACGGCTTTGAAGATGCGCCGTGCGGTTGCCTTCCGCGCCAACGAACATGTGCAGGATTTCCTGCCGATGTCGAAGCGCGACATCCTGGCCTTCGAAGGTTGTGAGCAGGCCTGGACCCGCGCGCTGAAGAACGCCGGCGTGACGCTTGACGATCTGTCCTTCGTCGAGACGCATGACTGTTTCACGATCGCCGAACTGATCGAGTATGAGGCGATGGGCCTGGCGAAGCCCGGTGAGGGCGCCAAACTGGCGCTTGACGGTACGACGGCAAAGGACGGCCGCTTGCCGGTCAATCCCTCCGGCGGGCTGAAGGCCAAGGGTCATCCGATCGGCGCCACCGGTGTGTCCATGCATGTCTTGACCGCCATGCAGCTTGTCGGTGAAGCCGGCGGCATCCAGGTGCCGGGCGCAAAGCTTGGCGGCATCTTCAACATGGGTGGCGCGGCGGTCGCCAACTACGTTTCCATTCTCGACCGGATCAGGTAAACCGCCCCTGCATTCGCGGGAGGTTACATTGGCAAATCCGGTTCTGATCGAGGTTCTGCGCGGCTCGATCGTCGAGAGCGCCCATCGTGGTGCCGTCGCGGTCTTCGATGCCGACGGCAAGTCGGTCTGGGAAATCGGCGACACCTCGAAGCCGGTGTTTCCACGCTCGGCGGTCAAAGCCATCCAAGCCTTGCCGCTGGTCGAAACCGGTGCTGCCGATGCTTATGGTTTCGGCAACCGCGAACTGGCGCTGGCCTGTGCCTCGCATTCGGGCGAGCCAGCGCATGTCGAACTGGCGCGGGCCATGCTGGCCAAGGCCGGGTTGGACAAATCAGCGCTCGAATGCGGCGCGCATTGGCCGTCGAACCATGACGCGGAGATCGCTCTTGCCCGTACCGGCGATATACCGAACGCGCTGCACAACAACTGTTCGGGCAAGCATTCCGGCTTCCTCTGCACCTGCGTCCACTCAGGCATCGCCCACCGCGGCTACGTCAAGGCGGGGCACGCCTTGCAGGAGATGGTGCGCGACGCGATGCAATCGGTCACCGGCGCAGTCCACGATCCGGATGAGCGGGCGACCGATGGCTGCTCGATCCCGACCTATGCCGTACCGCTCAGGAGTTTCGCGCTCGGCTTTGCCCGCATGGCCACCACAAATGGTTTTGGTCCCGAGCGGGCCAAGGCGGCAAAGCGGCTGCTGGGCGCCTGCATGGCGGAGCCCTTCTTCGTTGCAGGCACCGGCCGCGCGGATCTGGCGCTCATGGAAGCCGCACCGGGCCGGATCTTTGCGAAAGGCGGCGCCGAAGGGGTCCACTGCAGCGCGATACCCGAACTTGGCCTCGGCATAGCAATCAAATGCGATGATGGCGCCGGCCGCGCCGGCGAAGCCATGGCTGCCGCCGTCCTTGCCCGATTGTTGCGTACGGACGAGGCCTTGGCGGCAAAGCTAGACGGAATGGCAAACGCGCCTATCGAAAGTCGGGTCGGGGCCAAGGTCGGGGCACTGCGGCCGACACAAGCCTTGAATTGAAAGCAGCGATCAACTGACCCGGTTGCGCTCGACGGTCAGATGCGCGAAGCCGCTGTTGCTCAACTGGGTGAGGTCGGCCGTCACCGGTTCCGCCCAGCGCTGCCCGACGACGGCGCCGTTCAACGTGCCGTCAATGACGTTGTCGGAGATGACGGCCGTGCCCGCACCTTCGACCACGCTTACGGCAATGCCGGTGCCTGCCTTGCGGATGATGTTGCCGGTGGCCACGACATTGCGCAGGTATGGGCCCCAGCCGATCGACATGCCGTAGAGCGGTGCGTTCTCGATGACGTTGTTGGAAGCGACAGTGTCGGCCTCGACGGCTATACCGACGCCGAAGCCGGGCGGATCGGCCGGGTAGGGGCCGGTGGTCGACAGATTGCGCACGATGTTGCCCGAGCAGACGCCCATGCGGCCGCCTTCGTTGAAGTTGACGATCGAGATGCCGTTGGCCGCGCCGTCGACGATATTGTTGCTGATGACGGCGCCCTCGAATGAGAATTCGGAATAGACCGCTGTCTCGCCCGAGCGCGAGCAGGTGTTGTCCGATATCTGCAGGTTGCTCGAGCTGTTGGCCCTGATAGCCGAAAAGGCGCAATCCGAAACCACATTGCCCGAGATGACGACATTGCCGGCGCGAAAGGCGTTGATGCCGTTTCCGTTCTGGCCGGTCCCGCCGCTGCGAGCGCCAATGCGTTCGACGCGGTTGCCGGTGACCATGGTGCCGTCTTCCGCCGCCTGCCAGCGGTGCACGAGGATGCCGCCATTGCCGCAGTCCGATACGGTGTTGCCGGTAATCGCTAGGCCGCTGGCCTCGACCGAATAGATGCCGGCATCGGCGGCGCCCGATACGTCCGACCGTTCGATGCGGCCCGCTGCGTGTTCCAGCGCCAGTCCATTCTTGCCGCTCCCGGTTATCTGGCAATTGTCGACGACGAGATGGCCGACCCGGCGCAGATCGAGCAGCCCTTGCGCGTAGTCGCCCATCGACCGGTTCGCGCCGTCGAAAACCAGCCCGCTCAGTTCGATATGGTCGGCCTGCTCGGCCATGAAGAGGTGGCCGTCGCCGCCATAGACGATCCGCGTGGCACCCGGCACGCCGGAAAGGCGCACGCGGCCGGGCAGCGAGAGGTTGGAAACAACATAGGTGCCGGGCGGCAGGAACACCGGCATGTCGCGGCCGTTCGCGTCGCGAAGCAGCTTGGCAAAGGCCTTGCTCTGATCATCGAAGGTGCCGGCTTGTACGCCCAGTTCGGTGGCATTGATGGAACCGGTAAGGCTCGCGGCTGCGGCCTTGCCGAGCGAGAGGCCGATGACGGCAAAGCCGGCGGTCTGCGTCAGCAGCGTTCGTCTGTTCAACATCGGCACAGAATCCCAGTGTTCAGTCCTGACACCGCAGGAATCGTGCCAGACGCCCAGGTGCCTGTTCTCAGCAGCAATGGCTTGTCGCGCAGGCATTCGGCGCCTAAGTTCAGCAAATGAGCAGAGCTTTTACCCGCGAAGAAGACAGCGAGAATGCCATTGCTGGTGTCGGTGAGCGACCGATCAGCCCGCACCGCAATCTGGTGACCGAGCGTGGCCTTGCGCAGATCGAGGACAATCTGGCCGACTTGCGCGATGTGCTGGCGAAGGCCGAGAGGCGGGGCGACCGCGAGCGCATCGCGGTGGTGTCACGCGACCTGCGCTATTGGACCGCGCGGCGGGAGAGCGCCGAGCTTTCCACACCGGAGCCCGGCAGCGACGTCGTTCGCTTCGGCATGGGTGTCACGCTGGAAGGCGATGACGGCAAGAAGGTGCACTGGAAGATCGTCGGCGAAGACGAAGCGGATCCGTCGAAGGGCAGCATTTCGCATGTTTCGCCGATGGCGATCGCCCTGTTCGGCAAGAAGGTTGGCGACGTGGCTGCTGTAAACGGCAAGGAATGGGAAATCGTCAAGCTCTCGGACAGCTAGCCTTCGAGCTTGACGACATGGTCGCGGAAGAACGCCGCGGCGCCGGCCTCGTCGATCTCACCCGCGGCAACCATCAACACCATCTGGATGATGTCCTCCTGGTCCGCTTCGACGCTTAATCCGTTGAAATAGAGAAACAAGTCAGCTGTGGCAAAAGCCGTGCGCTTATTGCCATCAACGAACGGATGGTTCTTCGCAACGCCGAAAAGATAGGCTGCCGCAAGTTCACAAAGATCGGGCTCGCCATAGGCCTCTTTCTGCTGAGGTCTGGCGAGGGCTGATTCCAGCATACCTTCGTCGCGAATGCCCGATGCACCGCCATGAAGGCGCAACTGCTCGGCATGCATTGCCTCCACGAACTCTCGCGAATGATGTTCAGTCATTTGGCGAGAGCGCGATAGGCAACTTCGTACTTCTTCATTCGTTCGCGCGCGATCTTCATCTTACGCTCGAACTCCTCGGCAGAGTCTTTCAAGCGACGTAAACGAAGCTCCTGCCCTTCTTGGACGATGACCACGTTGTCGCCTGTCTTCAAATTCAACCGATCGAGTAGTTCTTTCGGCAGGATCAGGCCATCGGAATTGCCAATTTTGCGAATAGTGGTGTTCATGACGAAATATCCCGTTGCAACCGGGATTATAACGAGGCCTATTGGGTGTTGCAACAAAAATTATAACTACTCTAGCCTTCGGCCAACAACCTGTCCATCAACCGATCCGCCGCCTCCGGAATAACGGTTCCCGGCGGAAAGATTTCCGCGGCACCAGCTTGCAGCACCGCGTCATAATCCTGTGGCGGGATAACGCCGCCGGCCACGATCAGCATGTCGCCGCGGCCTAGCTTCTTTAGCGCGTCGCGCAATTCGGGGATCAGCGTCAGGTGCCCTGCCGCCAGCGACGAGGCGCCGATGATATGGACGTCATGCTCGACCGCCAGCTTGGCGATCTCCTCCGGCGTCTGGAACATCGCGCCGACGGTGACGTCAAAGCCGAGGTCGGCGAAGGCGGTGGCGATCACCTTCTGGCCGCGATCGTGGCCGTCCTGTCCCAGCTTGGCAACGAGAATGCGCGGCTTGCCGCCGGTCCTTTTCTCGAAAGCGCCAAGCTTGTCCTGCAGCCCATCGACCACGGGACTGTCGCCAAGCGCCTTGCGATAGACGCCGGATATGGTCTGCACGGTGGCGACGTGCCGGCCAAAGGCTCTTTCCAGGGCATACGAGATTTCGCCGACCGTGGCATTGGCGCGCGCGGCGCGGATGGCGAATTCCAAGAGGTTCTCATTGCCTTGCGCGGCACGGGTCAGTGCGTCGAGCGCGCTTTCCACGGCGGCGACATCGCGTGTGCCCTTCAGATGCTGCAACTTAGACAATTGCCGGGCTCTCACCTCGGCGTTGTCGATCTTCAGCACATCGACCTCGATGTCGGTCTCCGGGCGATGCGCGTTGACCCCGACCAGCATCTGCTCGCCGGAATCGATGCGCGCCTGCGTGCGTGCGGCCGCTTCCTCGATGCGCAGCTTCGGAATGCCCTGTTCGGTCGCGGCGGCCATGCCGCCAAGGCTCTCGACCTCCTCGATATGGGTCATCGCGCGCGCCGCCAGGTCATGGGTGAGCCGTTCGAGGTAGGCCGATCCGCCCCACGGATCGATGATGCGCGTGGTGCCGGATTCCTTCTGCAGGATGAGCTGCGTGTTGCGGGCGATGCGGGCCGAATGGTCGGTCGGCAGCGCCATCGCCTCGTCGAAGGAGTTGGTGTGCAGCGACTGCGTGTGGCCCTGCGTTGCCGCCATCGCCTCGATCATGGTCCGGATGATGTTGTTGTAGGGATCCTGCGCCGTCAGCGACCAGCCGGACGTCTGGCAATGGGTGCGCAGCGACAGCGAGCGCTCGTCCTTCGGCGCGAAATTCTTCTCCATCAAGGTCGCCCACAGCAGGCGCGCGGCTCTGAGCTTGGCCACTTCCATGAAGAAATTCATGCCGATCGCCCAGAAGAAGGACAGGCGTGGCGCGAAGCGGTCGATATCGAGGCCCGCCGCCACGCCGGCGCGAGCATATTCGATACCATCGGCGATCGTATAGGCAAGCTCCAGGTCGGCGGTCGCGCCGGCCTCTTGCATGTGGTAGCCGGAGATCGATATCGAATTGAACTTCGGCATGTTCTTTGACGTGTAGGAGAAGATGTCCGAAACGATCCGCATCGACGGTTTCGGCGGATAGATGTAGGTGTTGCGGACCATGAACTCCTTCAGAATGTCGTTCTGAATGGTCCCGGCCAGATCCTTCTGCGCAACGCCCTGTTCTTCCGCCGCGACGATATAAAGCGCCATGATCGGCAGTACCGCCCCGTTCATCGTCATCGACACGGTCATGTCGCCGAGCGGAATGCCGTCGAACAATTGCCGCATGTCGAGGATGGAATCGATGGCGACGCCCGCCATGCCGACGTCGCTTGCGACGCGCGTATGGTCGCTGTCATAGCCCCGATGCGTGGCGAGATCGAAGGCAACCGACAGGCCCTTCTGGCCGGCGGCAAGATTGCGCCGGTAAAAGGCGTTGGACTCCTCCGCCGTCGAAAAGCCGGCATATTGCCGGATCGTCCAGGGCTGCTGGACATACATGGTCGGGTAGGGCCCGCGCACGAAGGGCGGCAGGCCCGGATAGGTATCGAGATGCGGCAGGCCCTTGAGGTCGCCCTGGCTGTACAGATGTTTGACGACAAGACCTTCGGGCGTCATCCGCTGGCCCTTGACCTCTTCCGATGCGCGGCGCGGCGGCGCCCAGCCGATCTGACTGAAATCCGGAATCAAGATGCGGCCCCGATGGATTGGTCGATGCGGACCGGAAACAGCGGTTCGCAAAGCACGACGCCTTCAGTGAAGGCAGGGCGCCGTTCGGCGTCGAGCGTCTCGACTGGACGCTCGCTTTTCAGCGGATAGAGCGTGGTGCCGATGATCGCCCGCTCGCCCACCTTGAAGGCGGCTGCGCGCCGAGCGGCCGCCGTGCGGACGCGTTGCTGGATATGTCCTTGCTGAAGGCTGGACAGCACCCCCCCCTCGGCCTCGATCGCCTGCAATTCCACCCATGCCGCAGCGCAAAGATCTGATGTCAGCGCTTCCACCGCGCCGGAACCATAGGCGGGATCGGCGACATGATCGACATGGCTTTCATTGGCCATGATTAGTTGCGCGTTGCGCGCGACACGGCGGGCAAAAGGCGCCGGCAGACCGTGCGCGATGGTATGCGGCAGGATGGAGATCGAATCGGCTCCCCCCGCCGCCGCCGCGAAGCAGCCGATCGTCGTGCGCAGGATGTTGGTCTCCGGGTCCAACGCCGTCATCATGCGGAATGATGTCTCGGCATGGATATTGGCCGTGGAATTGGGAATCGAGCAGGCTTCCTGCACCCGTGCCCAAAGCCTGCGCAAGGCCCGCACCTTGGCCATCGACAGGAACTGGTCCTGGTCGACACTCAGCGCGAAGCCGATATGAGGTGCCGCATAGATGAGCGGCTGCCGGGCTTTTTCGAACATCCTCAGATATGAGACCGCCGAAGCCAGCATGATGCCGAGTTCCTGCGCTTCCGTGGCACCGGCATTGTGGAAGACGCGCCCGTCCGCTTCCAGAAGCACACCGGGAACGTCCATCGAGAAGAAATGCGCCAGCGATTGCGGCATCGATTCCTGCAATGCCTCGATCGACATGCGCAATCTGCCGGTCCCGGCAAGGATCGCGGCCGGATCGATGCCGAAGGAGAGGTTGAGCGTCGCCGGATCGGAGCGGCGCTTGCTCAGGAACGCCACCAGCCAGTCGGCCATGGGGCGGCTCCAGGGATGGGTGTCGATGCGGATCTGGACCTGGTTGAGAGGCACGCCCTCCAGCACCGTTTCAAGCGCCTGCGCAGTCCTGGGCAGGCCGTAGCCGAACGCGTTCGGGGCGCCTTCGAAGACTAGCGACAGTCCGGTCGCGCCCTGCGCGATATCATCCAGGACCTGGGCCTTGGCACGATCGACATCTGGGTCGTCGACGCGCTGGCTGACGATCCAGGGCGATCGGGGATTCGCGCGTATGATCGGTTCAGCTCCGGTCGCACGCTCGTGGAGCGGCTCGACGCGGATGTTGTCGTCGGTGTGCGAAACCAGCTTTTCCTCGAAGGACGCCCCGGCCAACGCCTTTTGCGCCAAGGTCAGCCATCGCTGGCGTTCGGCATCCGCCGGTTCAACATCCCTGGTCAAGGCTCCAGCGCCCATCCATCTTCCTCTTTTATGTGGCCGCACCAGCCCGGAGCAATTCAGTCTACGGTCACCGGTCGGTTATCGCAATGCGCGACCAAGGTCTGAATTCGATCCATCGGATATAGGTCGGCTTGTGTGGACGACCCATGAACGATTGCCAAACACCAGCAAAATCCGCAAGCACGAAAAAACCGATCGCGACGATTGGCATTGTCGCTCCGCGACGGCCTCACTATACCTTCGGGCAAAGGCTGGCCTTTAGACACATCAGTTTGCGGAGACCCGGTATATGGCTGACGACACCAGTATTTTCATCGGCGCCAGCCGCAAGCCCGACGACAGCTATCAGCGTGCCGAAAATCTGCTGCTGCAATACGGGAATCGTCACGGCCTGGTGACCGGTGCCACCGGCACTGGCAAGACCGTCACCTTGCAGATCCTGGCCGAAGGATTTTCGAATGCCGGCGTGCCGGTGTTTTGCGCCGACATCAAGGGCGACCTGTCCGGCATCGCCATGATGGGCACGGCACAGGATTTCCTGGTCAAGCGCGCCGCGCAGGTCAAGCTCGATCCATACGATTTCCAGGAGTTCCCCGTCATCTTCTGGGACCTGTTCGGTGAGCAGGGTCACCCCATCCGCGCGACCATTTCGGAAATGGGGCCGCTGCTCCTGTCACGGCTGATGAACCTGAGCGATGCGCAGGAAGGCATCATGAACATTGCCTTCCGCATTGCCGATGAAGACGGCCTGCTGCTCCTCGACCTCAAGGACCTGCAGGCGCTGCTGGCCAACATCGCCGAGCGCGCCGACGAGATCAGCGCCCGCTACGGCAATGTCACCAAGCCATCGGTTGGGGCCATTCAGCGCACGCTCCTGGTGCTGGAACAGCAGGGCGCGGCGAACTTCTTCGGCGAGCCGGCGTTGCGGATTTCCAACATCATGCGCACCACGCGTGACGGCCGCGGCGCCATAAGCGTGCTGGCCGCCGACAAGCTGATGATGAACCCGCGCCTCTACGCGACCTTCCTGCTGTGGCTGATGTCGGAGCTGTTCGAGGAACTGCCGGAAGTCGGCGACCCCGACAAGCCGAAGCTGGTCTTCTTCTTCGACGAGGCGCATCTGCTGTTCGACGAGGCGCCAAAGGTGCTGATCGACCGCGTGGAACAGGTGGTGCGTTTGATCCGTTCGAAGGGCGTCGGCGTCTATTTCGTCACGCAGAACCCCCTGGATATCCCCGACAAGGTGCTGGCCCAGCTCGGCAACCGTGTCCAGCACGCACTGCGCGCCTATACACCGCGTGAACAGCAGGCGGTGAGGACGGCGGCCGAAACGTTCCGTCCCAATCCCGATTTCGACTGCGCCACCGCCATCACCCAGCTCGCCACCGGCGAAGCGCTGGTCTCGACGCTGGAGGCCAAGGGCGTTCCATCCATGGTGCAGCGCACGCTGATCCGTCCGCCGTCCTCGCGCCTTGGCCCGATCACGCCGGACGAGCGCCGCCAGCTGATCGCGGAGAGCCCGGTCGCCGGCCAGTACGACCAGGTCGTCGACCGCGAGTCGGCCTTCGAAATCCTGCAGAAGAAAGCCAGGGAGGCGCAGGATGCCGAACAGCAGGCGGGCAGCGGTGGCTCGCGCTGGACCATTCCAGGGTTTGGCGATGATGATGCCGCGCCGCGGTCCGGCGGCAGGCGCGCGCCGGCGCCGCGCCCCTCCAATCGTCAGACGGTGGCGGAGGCCGCGATCAAGTCGGTGGTGCGCTCGGTCGGCTCGTCGGTTGGACGCGCCATCGTACGCGGGATTCTGGGCAGTCTTTCAAGAGGCCGCTGAGCCCCGCACCAATCAGCAAAGCTGGCTTATAGCGCCGCGAGTTCGTTCGGACGCGCGGCGCCATGCATTTCGGTGGGCGCGACCGAATTAGAAAATCGCGTCGGTTACCGCTTTCACCGGTCCAAGAAGCACCGACCCCGCCGGCACGCCGGCGTCGATCGGGATGGCCTTGCGGTTCCCAGTCGCCACCATCGGCTGGCGGGCGTCGCTGGTCACGATGACCGGGGTCTTCTGGGGCACGCGGTCGTAGAGGTCGATGATGTCCTGGTTCATCAGGCGCACGCAGCCCGACGACACCGATTTGCCGATCGAGCGCCATTCCGGCGAGCCGTGCAGGCGATAGAGCGTGTCCACATTGCCCTGGAAGAGATAGAGCGCACGCGCACCGAGCGGGTTCTTCAGACCGCCGGGCATGCCGCCATTGTCGGCGCTGTACTGCTTCAATTCCGGCTGCCGGGCGATCATTTCATCCGGCGGCGTCCATTTCGGCCATTTCTGCTTCCACTGGACGACGGCGTCGCCCGACCATTCGAAGCCGGCGCGGCCGAGACCGACGCCGTAGCGGATGGCTTGCCCGCCCGGACGGACCAGATAGAGGAAATGGCCCGTCGTATCGACGACGATGGTTCCCGGCTTCTGGCCGGTCGGGTCGGGAACGATCTGGCGCAGGAACTGCGGATCGATCTTGTCGACAGGGATGGCCGGAAGATCGAAGCCGCCATCGCTGACGGCCGCGTACATCGACGCATAGTCGGCCAGAGGCGGCTCGACATAGGCTGGCGGGGGAGGCTGAACCGGCCCAGGCCCGGTGGTGGCGCACGCGGAAACCGCGATCGAGGCTGCGCCCAGCGCTGCGGCGTTGAGGAAGCCGCGACGGCTCAGGCGATAGGATTCGATTTCGGTTATGGACATGGCTGCCTTCTTTAAGACTCAAATTCCAACAAAGCGTGAATTCGCTTGCCGCTACGCGGGTGCCTGACAACACCTGAGGCGATAGGCGGTTCCGATTCTGGCCCGAACGTGGACAAACAAAGGCGAAGCTGTGACTGCGCTGCCACTGTGGCGCCAGGGTCACAGGCAGTTGGCTTAAGCTGTGACAAGGGCTTCAAGGGACGGCAGTATCAAGGTCGGCGGAAAGTCCCGGTATTCTTCGGGCTGATTGGAACGGTTGATCCAAACCGTGCGGAAACCGAATTTGGTGGCGCCCGCGATATCCCAGCGATTGGAGGATTGGAAGGAAACCGCGCCGGGGTAGAGCCGCCAGCCGGTGGCGACCATGTCATAGACCGCCGGATCGGTCTTGAAGCGCCGCACCGCATCGACGGAATAGATCTCGTCCAGAACCTGGTCTAGCGCGGCGGACTTGACCGCCGCTTCCAGCATTTCGGGCGAGCCGTTGGAGAGGATCGCCAGCCTGGCACCCGAAGCCTTGAGCGCTTTCAGCACAGCCGGCACTTCCGGGTAGCAGTCCAGCCGCCAATAGGCTTCCAGCAACCTGACCTTGAGGCTTGGATCGGCCGAAGGGACCTTGCGCAACGCGAAGTCGAGCGACTGTTCGGTCAACTGCCAGAAATCGGCATAGGCGCCCATCAGTGTGCGCACCCAGGAATATTCGAGCTGCTTGGCGCGCCAGATTTCGGACAGGAGTTGACCGTCCGGGCCGATTTGATCGGCATGGCGGCGCACGGCGGCATGCACGTCGAACAGCGTGCCATAGGCGTCGAAAACATAGGCGGCATATTGCATGCCAACAGTTTTGAGACGCGGCGCGGCAAGGCGCAAGTCTTGATTGCATCGCGCCGTCGCTGGCCTCAACAAAACTCCTTGATGCTGGTTGACGGCGCCGGCCAAAGCATCTTCCAATGGCTGTCACACGAGATTGATCCGAACGGGACAACGCGATGACACTGGCGGCAGCAGCGCAATCCGCGACATGGACTTTCATTGATGGCGACTGGCACGAAGGCAATGTCGCCATTCTTGGCCCGCGCAGCCATGCCATGTGGCTGGGCACCAGCGTGTTCGACGGGGCTCGCTGGTTCGAAGGTGTGGCGCCCGACCTCGACCTCCACGCCAGGAGGGTGAACGCCTCGGCGATCGCTCTCGGCCTCAAGCCGAACATGACGCCCGAACAGATCGTCGAGCTGACCTGGGACGGATTGAAGAAGTTCGATGGCAAGACGGCGGTCTATATCAGGCCGATGTATTGGGCTGAGCATGGCGGCTACATGGGCGTGCCGGCCGATCCCGCATCGACCCGCTTCTGCCTTTGCCTCTACGAATCGCCGATGATCGCGCCGACCGGCTTTTCCGTGACGGTGTCGCCGTTCCGGCGTCCGACCATCGAAACGATGCCGACCAACGCCAAGGCTGGTTGCCTCTATCCCAACAATGGCCGTGCCATCCTCGAAGCCAAGATGCGCGGCTTCGACAATGCGCTGGTGCTGGACATGCTGGGCAACGTCGCCGAGACCGGCAGCTCCAACATCTTCCTGGTCAAGGATGGCCACGTGCTGACGCCGGCGCCGAACGGCACCTTCCTGTCCGGCATCACGCGCTCGCGGACGATGACGTTGCTCGGCGACTATGGCTTCAGGACCACCGAAAAGGCGCTGTCGGTGCGCGATTTCCTCGAAGCCGACGAGATCTTTTCGACCGGCAACCATTCCAAAGTGGTGCCGGTCACGCGCATCGAGGATCGCAACCTGCAACCCGGGCCGGTAGCCAAGAAAGCGCGCGAACTCTATTGGGATTGGGCGCATTCAACGCCGGCCAGCTGATCCCGTCCGGCGTTTTGTCGCAACGCGGTTTCGTTTCTGGAAACCGTGTGACAGTTCGCCGGAACCCGCCTAGAAAGAGCGTCCGACGCTTCATTTCGGAGTTGTCCGAGCCCGATCCAGACCTATCTTGATCCGGTATCCATACCGGATTTTCATCGAGGGAGTACCGTCCATGGCTTTTGAATTGCCCGCTCTGCCTTACGACTACGAGGCCCTGCAGCCCTACATGTCGAAAGAGACGTTGGAATATCACCACGACAAGCACCACAAGGCCTATGTCGACAACGGCAACAAACTGGCCGCGGAAGCCGGCATGGGCGACCTGTCGGTCGAAGAGGTGGTGAAGCAATCGTTCGGTAAGAACGCCGGCCTCTTCAACAATGCCGCGCAGCACTACAACCATATCCATTTCTGGAAGTGGATGAAGAAAGGCGGCGGCGGCAACAAGCTGCCTGGGGCCCTGCAGAAGACGGTCGACAGCGACCTCGGCGGCTACGACAAGTTCAAGGCCGACTTCATCGCGGCCGGCACGACGCAGTTCGGTTCGGGCTGGGCCTGGGTTTCGGTCAAGGACGGCAAGCTGGCGATCTCGAAGACGCCGAACGGCGAGAACCCGCTCGTTCACGGCGCCTCGCCGATCCTCGGCGTCGATGTCTGGGAACACTCCTACTACATCGACTATCGCAACGCGCGGCCGAAATATCTTGAGGCCTTCGTCGATAGCCTGATCAACTGGGATCACGTTCTCGAGCTCTACGAAAAGGCCCGCGCATGACCCCGAAAATCGGACACGATTTATGCGCAGCATCCTTGGCGCGCCAAGGGCGCGCGGTGCTGTAACAGCCTGATCGATCTTCGGAAAAGCCCCGGCAGCCCGGGGCTTTTTTTTCTGCCTCGAGATCCGCGCCAGCAAGGGTCTGGAAAAGTCATCAGGAGGCAAAGGGAATATTCCGTTCGCCACATCCGTTTACGTCGTGTCCCCAAATGCCTTCATCACGGAGCCAATTGAATGAGAAAGCTTATCGTCGCCATTTCCACGCTCGCAGTTGCCGGCTCGGCCGCATTTGCGGACCCGATCCTCGATCGGCAAGCTCTGATGAAGGAACGCGGAAAGATCGTCGGCGGCCTCTCGAAAGTGGTCAAGGGTGAGGAGCCTTTTGATGCCGCTGCCGTACTGACGCAACTGCAAGCCCTGCAGGCGAATGCGGAAAAGTTCGAGGTCGGTGCCCTGTTTCCGGCGGGCAGCGACGCGGGCGATACCACGGCGGCGCCGAAAATCTGGGAAGACATGGCAGGCTTCAAGGCCGCGGAAGACAAATATCTCGCCGACGTCAAGGCGGCAACCGCCGCCACGCCTGCCGATATCGATACATTGAAGACGAAATTCGGCGCCATCGCGTCCAATTGCGGCGCCTGCCACCAGAGCTATCGGGTGAAAAAAGGCTGATAGCGGGCAATGCCCTTCGTCAAAAAACTCGTCGGCGTGCTCATTGCCCTGGGCGGCGTCGGCGCGGTTGCCGGATGGGTCCTCTCGGCGCCCGTGACCCTGGACACGCAGACCCTGGCCAAGCTCGGGCCTGGCGATGCGGCCAGAGGCAAGCGCATCTTCTATGCCGGCGGCTGCACCTCCTGCCATGCAAAGCCGGGTTCACGGGGCGATGCGCGGCTTCAGCTCGTGGGCGGTCTTGAACTGAAGACGGCGTTCGGCATTTTCGTGCCCCCCAACATCTCGCAAGATTCCAAGGACGGTATCGGTGCCTGGTCGTTCGAGGATTTCGCCAATGCGATGCTCAAAGGGGTGTCGCCGTCTGGCGAGCATTTTTATCCGGCCTTTCCCTATGCGTCCTACGCACGCATGAAGTCATCGGACATTGCCGATCTCTATGCTTTCCTGAAGACACTGCCTGCGGTCGCCGGCAAGGCGCCGGGCAATTCGCTCGCTTTCCCCTTCAACATCCGTCGCGGCATCGGCCTGTGGAAACGGCTCTATCTCAGTGACCAGCCGGTCGTTGCCTTGCCCGATGGTGCGCCTGACCCGGTGGTGGCCGGCCGCTACCTGGTCGAAGGGCCGGGCCATTGCGGTGAATGCCACACGCCGCGCGACTTCGCGGGCGGCATCAGGAAAAGTGAATGGCTGGCCGGTGCCGTGGCCGCCGAAGGCAGCGGCGTCGTCCCGAACATCACATCGGGCGAGGGCGGTATCGACAAGTGGTCGGAGGCCGACATTGCCAACTACCTCGAAACCGGTTTCACGCCCAGTTTTGATTCCGTAGGCGGCGCGATGGTCGATGTACAACGCAACATGGCCGAGCTGACAGCGGGGAATCGTGCGGCGATCGCGGCCTACCTCAAGGCGATACCGCCGCATCCAAATGGCTACCCGGCGCGCAAGAAAGCCACGAACTAAAGCGGTTCATCGTTTCAAGGAACGCCGACCCGCTCGATCTCTCTTTTGACGCAATTCCGGACAGAAAACCGCTTCACACCTTCCTGGGATTGCTTTAGCTAGTTGTCGGATGACGGATGGCGGTCGCCCAGGAAATCGAAGCCCGCCTCGAAGAAATGGTTGTAGTTGCAGGTCAGTTCTTCGCCGGCCGCGATGTCGCGCAGGGCAAAACTCTCCTCGGGCGAGGAGACGTCGCAGTTCGGCTCGTCGGCATGGTTCATGTAGCGAGCGTCGTCGGCTTCGAAGACGATGTAGTTCGGATCGCGCCGGTCTGGATAGGCGTAGCGGTCGAGATAGCTCTTCACCGGCCCGCTTTCGCCTTCATAGGTCTCGACCGCAATGATCCGGTCGAACCTTGGATCCAGTTTCCAGATCAACGTGCCGCGGGCAATAGGGTTCTTGGCAAAAACGCCGATGCCCTGGATGGGCGATTTGTCGAGATACACGTCGACGAGCAGCATAATGGACCCTTGTGCGAGGCGGGCGTCTTGGCCCGGAGAAAACGTGCCTTGGGTAGCGCGAGGCCGCCGCGATTGCGAGCGGAAATGAGCAATGCGGAATTCAAAAAGCCATGATCGCCATCGTTGCGCGTGCGATCGTCAGCAGCGTGGCTGGACTCGGAATAAGGACAAAGCCGAGCAAAAGGACGATGTAAGCTGTCAATGCGGACGGATCGGTCATCGAAGCGTTTGCTCGGCAAGCTGCGCCTTCCCGGTCACCTTCAGCGTGAAGGAATAGGTATAGGCGATCTCCTCCAGGCGGGAAAAGCGGCCCGACGCACCGGCATGGCCGGAATCCATATTGATCTTGAACAGCACCGGATTGTCGCCGCTCTTGCGGTCGCGCAGCCGCGCCACCCATTTGGCCGGCTCCCAATAGGTAACGCGGGGATCGGTGAGGCCGGCGAGCGCCAGGATCGGCGGATAGTCGAGCGCGGCGACATTGTCGTAAGGCGAGTAGGCGGCGATCGTCCGGTAGTCGTCGGCTGACGCGATCGGATTGCCCCATTCCGGCCATTCCGGCGGCGTCAGCGGTAGCGTCGCGTCCAGCATGGTGGTGAGAACGTCGACGAAGGGAACTTCGGCGACGATGCCGCCAAAGCAATCCGGCGCCATGTTGGCGATGGCGCCCATCAGCATGCCGCCGGCCGAGCCGCCTTGCGCGACGATGCGGTCGTGCGCCGTATAGCGCTCGGCAACGAGGTGGCGCGCACAGGCGATGAAATCGGTGAAGGTGTTCATCTTGTGCGCCCGCTTGCCGTCATCGTACCAGCTGTAACCCTTGTCCTTGCCGCCGCGGACATGGGCAATGGCAAAGACCAGGCCGCGGTCGACCAGCGAGAACCAGTTGGTGTTGAAGGCTGCCGGCACGGTGACGCCGTAGGAGCCGTAACCATAGAGCAGGCAAGGTGCCGATCCATCCAGCGGTGTGTCGCGGTGATGCAGAAGCGAGATCGGCACCAGTTCGCCGTCGGCGGCGGGTGCCATCAGTCGTCTGGTGACGTAATGGTCCGGGTCGTGCCCGGACGGCACGTCCTGCGTCTTGAGCAGCACACGCTCGCGGGTGCGCATGTTGTAGTCGAACACCTGCGACGGCGTCGTCATCGACGAATAGGAAAAGCGCATGATTTCGGTGTCGTATTCATAGGAACCCGAAAGACCGAGCGAAAACGCCTCCTCGTCGAAGGAAATCAGGTGCTCCTCGCCGCTCGCGCGATCGCGCACGACGATGCGCGGCAGGCCCTCCTTGCGCTCGAGCCGGACCATATGATCCGTAAAGCCGATCACCGACAGGATCAGCCGGCCTGGCTCATGCGGCACCAGCTCCAGCCAGTTGGCGCGGACCGGATCGCTTGCCGGCGCCGTCATGATCTTGAAGTCCTTCGCGCCATCGGCATTGGTCAGGATGAAGAAGATGTCGCCGCCTTCTTCCAACTCGTACTGAAGACCGGTCTCGCGCGCCGAAACCAGCTTGGGTTCGGCAAACGGATCGCTGGCGCTCAACAGGCGATATTCCGAGGTCTCGTGATCGTTGATACCGATCATGATCCATTGGTTGTTACGGGTGCCGTCGACATTCATAAAGAAGCCGGGATCGCTTTCCTCATAGATCAGGCGGTCGTTTTCAGGGGCCTGCCCCAATGCATGGAACAGCACCTTCGACGGCCGGTGGTTGGAGTCGAGACGCGTGTAGAAGAAACCGTCATTGCCCGCGTCCCACACACCCGAACCGCCGGTGGCGGCAATCTGGTCCGCCAGGTCCTTGCCATCGGCAAGATCGCGCACGCGCAGTGTGTAGAATTCAGAGCCCTTGTCGTCGAACGCCCACAAGAGCTTGCGGTGATCGGCCGAATGGTCGACGCCGCCAAGCCGGAAATAGGCCTTGCCCTCGGCTTCTGCGTCACCGTCAAGCAGGATCTGTTCTGCGCCGCCGTCGCGCGGCATGCGGAAATAGCGCGGCTGCTCGCCGCCGAGCTTGAAGGAAGAACCATAGGCATAAGGTCCGTCCTTCATCGGCACGGAGGAATCGTCTTCCTTGATGCGCCCTTTCATCTCCTTGAAAAGCTGCTTTTGCAGGTCGACCGTGTCTGCCATCAGCTTCGACTGGTAGGCGTTCTCGGCTTCGAGTTCGGCGCGGATCGCGCCATCGAGCAAGGAAGGATCCCTGAACATCTCCTGCCAGTTGTCGGCCCTCAGCCAGGCATATTCATCGGTTCGCGTGATGCCGTGATGCGTGTCGAAAACCGGCCTTTTCTCGGGTGTTGGCGGGGTGACGATCGGAAATCGGGGGAGCTTGGTCATTGCGTCTCGCTCTGGAAGTCTTTTGAAACCTGTTCGATATCGCCAACCAACCAGCATTGGGCAGCAGGCGGTTCGTTATCGCTGGCGTGAGGTCTGGCACGATCCGGTCAGGAAAGGCAACTTCGTCACCGTCCGGCCCTATGGCAAGTGCCCCGTGTTGATCGACCGGCATCGGTTGGCCCTGAGGCAGGCGGCGGACAGACATCGTAAGTTTGCTTCCGCAAGAAAAATCGATGGCAACCTGCGGTTTCGTGAAAAGATATGAACAACCAAGTTTGTCGGCGCGATGGCCAAGCAAACCGGAGCATTGAATGCCCGATCTGTGAGTTATCGCGAATGTAACGGTGCACTGACGCCACGTCAGCCCTTGCCGATCTGGCGGGCGAAATATCGAAAAATTACGCGATGCACGAAAGATTGAAGCTGATCCGGGAATAGTTGATCAACATCCCTGAATATAATGCAAAGAGCGAATTGACTTACTTGGTCCATGGTCGCATTGATATGCTCGCGACACGAATCGCAGAAGCTCTACCTGCACAAAATTCGCGCGATGCCCTACCTGTAAAAAAGGGCGTAGACCGACGTAACTCTTGTTGGGGCCTGAAGACCATGGATATTGTCGAAACACCTTCCAGAAACAATGATGCGCTGATCGAGCTGACCGCCGATGTGGTGGCCGCCTATGTCAGCAACAATCCCGTGCCGGTCGGCGAACTGCCGAACCTTATATCGGATGTGCATGCCGCTCTCGGGCGTGTGGGTGGAACCGCCGAACAGCCTCCTGCCGACAAGCAGAAGCCGGCCGTAAACCCGAAGCGCTCGGTTCACGACGACTACATCGTCTGTCTTGAAGACGGTAAGAAGTTCAAGTCGCTGAAGCGTCACCTGATGACCCATTATGATCTGACGCCGGACCAGTACCGCGAAAAGTGGAACCTTGACCCGAGCTACCCGATGGTTGCCCCGAATTACGCGGCGGCCCGCTCGCAGCTCGCCAAGAAGATGGGCCTTGGCCGCAAGCGCAAGGCGCGGTAACCCGCTCCTCGCAGACTGACATCAACGGCGCCTTCGGGCGCCGTTGACTTTGCGGGACGGCCGCATGGTACAGGATCAAGCTTGTCAGGCTGTCCGTTCGAGTGCCATCTCGGCATCGCGCTTGATGCGCTTGACCATAGAGCGAAGACCATTGGCGCGCTGGGGCGACAGGTGCTCGTCCAGCCCAAGCGCCTTCAGCGTCGCTTCCGCATCGGTTTTCTGGATTTCGCTGGCGGACCTTCCGGAAAACAGCGCCAGCATGATCGCGACCAGCCCGCGCACGATATGGGCGTCCGAATCGCCCGTGAAGGTGATGACTGGATCACTGCCCGGTCCCCGCTCGGTGGTCAGCCAGACCTGACTGACGCAACCTGGCACCTTGTTGGCGGCATTGCGCTCCTCGTCGGGAAATGGAGGCAGCGCTTCGCCGAGCTCGATCACGTAACGATAGCGGTCCTCCCACTCGTCAAGGAAGGAAAAGTCGTCTCGGATCGTCTGGATCGTGGTCGTCATCACCCGGATATAGTCACGCGGCGGCGTCGCGTCACGGAAAAAACAGGGACACCGCGGGCGTCGAGAGGGCAGACGGTCCGCGATGCGCCGTCGAGGCGGCTTAATTCCTTACTGGCAGGTTGACGGTCTCCGGCAGGACGATTTCGTCCGCCACGCTGCCGGTCGTCGTCGAGGTATCGGGACCGGCGGGCTTGTCGTCCAGCATGGCGGCGGCGATCTTGGCGGTCTCCTTGGCGCGTGCCGTGATGGTGTGCATGGCCGACTTGCCGGTTTCGCAGACATCGGGCTTGCGCTCGCAGATGCCGGCGATGTCGCCCACCGCGTCACGTGCCGCAAACAAGGCCTGGATCGGCCCGACGCTTTCCTGCCCCGGCTCGTCGGAACCGACGCTCAGCGGCAGCGCCAGCAGCACCAATGAAAACCAGAAAGCCATTCTTATCAGAAAGAACATGCCTTGCCTCTTGTCGTGACCGGATCATGCGTCACATGGCATGACCTCTTTTATGGGCAGGATCTTGGCATACGGCCACAAAGGACGGCTTGCAGGTTAGACGAAAATTTTCCTCAAATTTTAGGCAAATTCGAAACGAAGCGTTTTGCCGTGGATTTGTTTCACATCGGGTCGATTTTCGTTACCCTCTGATAACCATTTATCGGATTGTTTCCATTGTGGTTTTGTTGAATTCAGGCGGTTCTCTTCCCGCCGATGGTCCGCTGCCGCCAGGCGTTCCCGGATAACTCTCCATTTACTATGGCGGCATTTGCCCGGGTTTTCGACCGTCGCCATCCCGATATTTGCCGCGGGCCAGGCTTTGGTCGCCCCTGCCTTATCCATTCCTTAAACGCTGGATGCGAGTTTCAGAGCCAACCAAGATAATCTGCAAAAGCAGAGCTGTTCACGACGAGTGCGAGTGCGTTGAGTTGATGCCGATCAAGGCCAGATACGCTGAATTGCCCGGCGCGATTGCCGCCGGTTGCGAACGTATGGTCCATCCCTCCCTTCTCGAACAAAGCGACCGCGAGCGCCAGCGCCGGTTCATTGGCGTCATGCTGGCCGCGCCGTTCTTCGCCGCCGGTGCCGCGGTCACGCTGGTTACATCAGGCATGGGCGCCGCCGTGACCATCGCCGCCATCTTCGCGGCCTTCGGTCTGTGCTGGTTCGTCGCCTTGCTGGTGGCGGCGACCGGAAGGATGGTCGCGGCAGCACGGATCGCGCTGGTGATGGCGTCTGTTGCACTTGGCGGTCTCATCGCCGCCGCCGGCGGTTTGAGCTCACCTGTCGCCATGCTTGCCGTGGCGCTGCCATTCGAGGCCTGGTGGATCGGCGCCACGCGGCGTGCGGCACTTTTTGGGGCTGTGGCGGCCATCGCAGCCATTGCCCTTCAGCCTCTGGCCGCGGCCTTCTTGCCATTCGCGGGCGCGCAGATCGCCGCCTGGCATTGGCTGGTCCCGCTGGCCTGGGCGCTGACGCTTGTCCCGCGCATGTCGGCTTTTCCTGATAGCGTCGGTGCGGCCGATGCGGTGGATAGCGGCGATCGGCTGGAAGACATTATCGATGCGATGGTCCTGCGCGTCGCCCGCCACGGCGAGGTCCTGGATGCGTCCGCCAAGGCGCGCACCCTTTTGAAACTGCCGCCTGAACTGCTTTCGGGAACCGGCTTCTTCGACCGCGTCCATCTGTCGGATCGGGTCTCCTATCTCAGCGCCCTGGCCGACATGCGTGATGGCGCCCTGTCGCGCCGCGTCGAACTGCGCGTCAGGCTGCCCCAGAACGGCAACGGCCAAAATGACAACCGCCTGACGGCCGACAACTATCGGCCGTTCTTGCTCGAGCTGGTGCGCGGCGAGGAACAGAGCGACGTCTTCACGCTTGTCCTGCGCGAGAACGACGAGACCGCCCGGCTGCGCGAAGACCTCGCGAAAGCCAATGAGGCGGCGGCCGCCGCCGAGGTGGCCAAGGGGCGGTTCCTGGCGGTGGTCAGCCACGAACTGCGCACGCCGCTGAATGCCATCATCGGCTTCTCCGACATGCTGCTGCATGAGATGTTCGGCGCCTTCAAGGATCCGCGCCAGAAGGAATATGTCGGACTTGTGCGGGATTCGGGCCAGCATCTGCTGGCCGTCGTGACCTCCATTCTCGACGTATCGAGGATCGAATCGGGGGCCTACGCGACGGAGCCGGAGCCCTTCCGGTTCATGGAGGCCGTCGAAATGTGCCAGTCCATGATGCGGCTGCAGGCGCAAGCCAAGAACATCCACCTGCAGACGCAGATCGCACCCGACGCGGGCGACATCAATGCCGATCGCCGCGCCGTGCAGCAGATCCTTATCAACCTCGTCTCCAATGCGATCAAGTTCACGCCCGATAGCGGCGATGTCGTCGTCGGCGCCAAGCGGATCGGCTCGCGTCTGCATTTCTGGGTCAGGGACACCGGCATCGGCATTGCGGAGGAGGATTTCGCCAATCTCGGCAAGCCCTTCATGCAGATCCAGAACGACTATACGCGCCGGTTCGAGGGGACCGGCCTTGGCCTGTCGCTGGTGAAGGGGCTGGTGGCGCTGCACGAAGGCACGATGTCGATCGAAAGCATGCCGGGCGAGGGCACCACGGTGACCATCAGCCTGCCGGTCAATGGGCCGAAGGGGCGCCCGGTGAACCAGGCAGGGGTGCTGACAATGCCGGTGACGAGGGCGAAAGGGGACGGAAATGGCTCGCTCCGCAAAACAGGCTAAAGCGGTCAAACGCCGCAGCAACGCATTTCAGGACGGCGCCATTGCCATTGGCGGGATGATTTCGCGCAATCCTGTCCTGGTGGGCGGATCGACGGCATTCCTGGTGACGCTGTTTTATGTCTCGGCGAACGCGCTGTGGTATCAGCCTTTCCCGCATGCCGGGGCATTCTTCGCCACCCGCAACTTCCAGGGTTTTCCGCATACCGCCGACGAGCCGGAGACCACGATCAATATCGTTCGGCCAAATTCGGCGCCCGCACCGATGAAGGGCGATCCGGTGGTCGAGCAGGTGCAAGGCATATTGAAGGACCTCGACTTCTATCCCGGCACGGTCGACGGGATTTCCGGCCCCAACACGCGCAAGGCCATACAGGCCTATCAGCAGAAGGTCGGTCTCAACGCTTCCGGCGAGATCGACGCGTTGCTGCTGGATCAACTGGGCGCAACGCCGAAGACCGCTTCCGTGCCCAAACCGCAGCCGCGTCCCGACATGCCACCGGCCGCCGTTCCGGTATCCTTGCAGACGGGCGGCGAACAGATCAACGCCGCATTGCAGGGGCCTGATCCCCGCATCGTCAAGATCCAGGCGGGTCTGAAAGCCTTCGGCAATGACGACATGCAACTCGACGGCAAGGTCGGCGCCCGCACCAAGGCGGCGATCAAGGAGTTCCAGTCGCTGTTCGGCCTGCCGCAGACCGGCGAGCCCGACGAGATCGTCTACGTCAAGATGCGCGAGATCGGCCTCACCAATTGAGCTCCGACCGACAAGGCCCGAAACGACCGCTCGCCCAGCGAGGGAAATATCGATAGATAGCTCCGCCACGCTTTGCGGAGTTTTCATGCGCGTCACATCGGATCTGTGGGTCTCGGCCCTGTTGCGCCGGGTTTTCGGCGCCGGCGGATTTGCGGCCGTGGTCAATCGCGGCGCGACCGAGGCCGGCGCTGTTTTCGTGCTGGCGCGGGGCCGGCTGGGTGAAATGGCCCTTTACGGGCCGGCGCCGCAGACAAGTTACGATTCGGCCAAGCCGGACGACCGCTTCTTCAGCCTTCTTGCCGCGGGTAATGACCCAGCCGTGCTCGATGCCCGTCTTGAAAGGGAAAAGAAATTCGATCCCGACATCTGGGTGGTCGAGATCGAGGCGGGGACTGTTCCTGTCGAGGAGCTTATTTCCGTGAAGACGCCCTGAGGCCGGGCGCCTCGGCTTCGTCGCTGTTCGAGGCCTTGCGGCGGTCGCTGTTTGCCGGCGCGCCTTCGCGCACTATCTTGGACACCGCTTCGGCTTTCCATGCTCGCACCCTGTCCAGAGCCACGTCACGATGCAGCAGACGGTAGCGGTCGAGATAGGTGCGGATGGCCTGCGGATGCGGGAACAGGCTGGGATAGACGGCGACCGTGATCAGAAATGCCCGGTCTTCGCTCAGATCGAGCGAGCGCAGCGCCTCAAGCAGCGGGGCATAGTTCTGGTTGGCGGTCAGCGATCGCGCGGTCGAGAAATCCATATCGAGGGCATCGGCGAGCGCCGTCTGGAAGAACGCGGCGTTTCCCGTCAGCGCGGTTTCGCGCAGCTTGACATAGGTATCCGAGCCGGGAAACGCATCGACCTTCGCCGCCAATGCTTCGTCGCCGGTGCGCATCATGGAGCGCAGCCTGCGCCGCGCATTCTCGGCTGCGGTGCCGGGGGACTGTTTCGCGTGGTGTTCGGCCGCTTCCGCATTTACGGTTGCGACGGTTGGTGGCATGGCGATTTGCTCCTCCGGATCCCGCACCCGCACCAATGTCGGCCTTTCGAGCGCCCTGATCAGATCGGCGATGGTCGGGTTCAGGTCCCTGCGACGCGCGATGGCCCGGGCATGCGGCAGCCCATGCCGGCCGATCAGCGCGATCAGGTCGATTTCGCTGACGGCACGCGAGCGGATGAGCAACGGCGCGGCGATGTCGACCGGCTCCTCGCACAGGCGACGCACCAGCGCGGCCGGCGCATATTCGCATTCGGAGAGGGCGGCTGCCACATAGCGTCGCGATTCGACCGACACCTCGTCGAACAAAGGCAGCGTCAAATCCTCGAGCTGGCCGATCTCGCGGCGCGACGGACGGGTAAGCGAGCAGAACGCCGACACCGCGGCGCGGAACAGCCTCTCGGCCTTTCCCGATTCCGTTCGTATCGCGATTTGCCTGAAGTCCGAAGATGACACGAAGGATACGCCTGATAACAGATACACAGTCTTGATCATGCTCAACCGGGACCGTGTCGGTTTAGCGATTGCCTCGGTCAGAACTTTCTGGCCTGGGAACAAAGATCAAGTTAGCGGCGATCCGTTAGCGCTCCGTTAACCCTCTGCCGGCCTTAATGATATTTGGAGGCGTTGCGTTGTGCTCCGGGGAAACCGAGAGGAATGCGCGAACCATGGGCATGGTACTGTGTTTCGTGCCGCGTGCGGCACCAACCAATCGAGCCAAGCGAACCACCGAAATACCGGCGGCGGTGATCATCTTTCCCGGCATCCGTTATGAACGGTCCAATGCCGGGGAAGCGCGGCCAGCCGGGCCCGACAAGCCGGGGACGCCACGGACGCCGGCGCCGCATCACTGAGCTTTGCGAAAGCTGCGGCCTCGCCTGTCACGCTGGCCACGATCATGGCCTAGAAATCCTGCAGCTCGCAGGAACTCTGATCGAGAAAGCGTGACACGATCGGCTTCCAGCTGGCGTCCGGCACGAAGCTGCGGATGACGAAGATGCCTTCGTCTATGGGCGCTTCGACGAAGATCGCACCCTGCAGATTTTCGGGCAGGTCCCTGCGCACGTCGATCATCTGCGCCGGCGTCAGCACGACGGCATCCAGCTTGCCGCCCGTCGCCGTATGGTCGTTGAAGGAATAGACATTGTGGCCATTGCGGTCATAGACCGACACCGACCAGAAGGGCACGTTTCCCGGCGCCTTGATCCGGACCATGCCTTCCTCGAGGTCGAAACGGCAGGCCGCGGCATAAAACAGCGGATCGACCGATTTCACCACCGGCGCGCCGCCCGCCTCCGCATCGAGCCGGTTCATCCTGTAGAGGTCCGAGGCCATCGACAGTCGCGACCAGGCGTCGCGTTCGGAAAACTCGGGCACCAGAAGCAGCACGACGATGTGCACGATGCCGGCGCCGACGAGGCCGAGCAGGACGGCATGGAAAAGACGGCGTAGTGCGGCCCGGAAATTACGCATCACAGCCGGCCTTCACGATCCTGGGCAGCGAAACGTCCGACAAGCCGGTGCTGCTGGCGATCGGTGTGTCGTAGAAGGTCAGGACGAAATACATCCTTCCGGAACCGTTGGTCAAAAGCCAGTTGCCGGGCATCGGGTGATGGCCGACCGAAATGATCACCGAATTGTCGGGCTTGCGCAGCACCTCATAGGACTGAAGCGCGGCAAGTCTCGGTTTGCCGGTCTCGACGACGCCGAGCGATTGATCGGCGGCATAGAGTGTCCAGAACCGGGCGGTCGGAAATCCGCCCTCGATCTTGTAGGCGCATTCCCGCTTGAGCTGGTTGCCGGCGGCATCATCCTCCGCGACGAAGGACAGGCCCTCGGCGCGGCCGAGCGCAAGCACGCCCTCGCGCGCCACGCGCGCCTTGGAGTAGGGATCGGCGGCCGGGGTGCCGATGTCGGGGAAGGCGGTCCATTGGCCGATCCTGATCGCGCCGACGCCGTCCTGGACCTTCAGCGCATACCATACGCTGGCGCCCCCGCCGCCAATGGCTATGGCAAGCGAAAGCAGCATCAGGAAGGCGTTCTTGAGCATGAAGAGCCGGGTGCATGAAGGATTGCCGTTCGGGGATATCGCGACGCGGGGCCTCGTGGCAAGCGGGCGTGATGGATTTGCCAGTTCGCCTCGCCGGCGCTCGAGTCGATGTCACAGCGCCGAAAGCGTTTCGGGCGCGGGGGGTGCGTCGAGCTTGGGTGCCGCCTGGAACAGCTGCGTCATGTCCCTCAGCGTCTGCGTGGTCCGGCTGGACAGCACTGGCGGCCTCTCGGCGGCGTCGTCGGCCGCGGCCTGGTCCTCGCTCTTCTTCTGCGCTTCTGCCGCCTTGGCCGCGGTCTCCTCGTCGACGAATGGTTTGTCGATGCCGGGTATCGGCTTCAGGTCGATGTTCTGGTGCGCGTAGACCATCAGGCGCTGCCACACCATCGCCGGCAGCGAGCCGCCGGTCATGTTCTTGGTCGGGGTGAAATCGTCGTTGCCCAGCCACACCGCCGCCGTGTAATTGCCGGTGAAGCCGACAAACCAGGCGTCGCGATAGGATTGCGTGGTGCCGGTCTTGCCGGCGACGACGACGTTGGGAATTTGCGCGCGCCGCGCCGTGCCCATCACCGGCACGGCCGCCAGCATGGTATTCATGGATTTCAGCGCCTGCTCCGAGAGCACCCGGTGCGGCGGTGGCGCGTCCTTGGTCCAGTCATACACCACTTCGCCGGTGCGGGTGACGAGCTGGGTGATGCCGTGCCGGGAACCGACGAAGCCGTTCTGGGCGAACACGCTGTAGCCTGTCGCCTGGTCCATCACGGTCATGCCCGAGGTGCCGAGCACCATCGTCTTGTGCCCCTCGAGAGGGGACTCTACCCCCATGGCCTCGGCCATCGCCTTGATCGGAGCGATGCCGAGATGGTCCTTGGCCAGCCGCACCGGCACCGTGTTGATCGACTTGGCCATCGCCATCAGCAGCGTGATGTTGCCCGCCGACTCGCCGCTGTAATTGTGCGGCGACCAGTTGCCCCAGCTGATCGGGCCACCTGAGATGACGGAGTTGGGCGTGAAGCCATGCTCCATCGCCGTGGCGTAGACATAGGGCTTGAACGACGAGCCGGTCTGGCGCAGCGCCTTGGTGGCCCGGTTGAACTGGCTGGCGCCGTAGTCGCGGCCACCCACTATGGCGCGGACCGCGCCATTGGTCTCGATGACCACCACGGCGCCCTCGGTGACGTTATACTCCTTGCCGAACTGGCGTAGGTGGAACTCGACCGACTCTTCCGCCGCCTTCTGGATGTTGGCATCGAAGGTGGTGTGCGCCACCAGCGAGTGCTGGCCGGGCTTGGCGATCTTCTTGACCTCGTCGAAGGCCCAGTCGAGAAAATAGTCGGGGCTCTTCTGTTCGCCGCGGTCGACGACGTCGGCCGGATGCAGCCTTGCCTGCAGCACCTGGCCCTCGGTCATGAAGCCGGAATCGACGAGGTTGGACAGAACCACATTGGCGCGGGCGCGCGCTGCCGGCAGGTTGATGTGCGGCGCGTATTTGGTCGGCGCCTTGAACAGGCCGGCCAGCATCGCCGCCTCGGCGAGATTCAGGTCCTTGACGCTCTTGCCGAAATAGAAGTCCGCCGCCGCCTCGATGCCGAATGTGCCGCCGCCCATATAGGCGCGGTCGAGGTAGAGCTGCAGGATTTCCTTCTTCGACAGATTGGCCTCGAGCCACAGCGACAGGAAGGCTTCCTTGATCTTGCGCTCGAACGTGCGCTCATTGCTCAGGAACAGGTTCTTGGCCAATTGCTGGGTAATGCTGGAACCGCCCTGGACGACAGAGTTCGCCCGCACGTTCTCGAAGATCGCGCGCGACAGGCCGAGCACGTCGATGCCGTAATGGTCGAAGAAGCGACGATCCTCGGTGGCAAGCACCGCCTTGATGACATGATCGGGCATCTCGTCGACCGGTACGGAATCGCGCTGGATGATGCCGCGCTGGCCGATCTCGTTGCCGTAACGGTCGAGAAAGGTGACGGCGAAGTCGCCCTGGGCGCGCCAGTCGCCGGCCGTATCCTGGAAAGCCGGAATGGCCAGCGCCAGCATCACCACCATGCCGCCGGCGCCAAGCGTGAAGCCCTCGCTCAAAAGTTCGATGATGCCGCGGCGCCAGCCCTTCAGCCGGAAGCGCCGCGAGAAGATCGTCGCTGCTTCCCAGAACTGGCGCGCCTTGAAGCCGATCTCATAGAGCGAGGAATCGAGCCATGCGTCCAGCGCCAGAAGGCGGGAGGCGATCGGACCTCTTCTCTTGCGCGGTTCAGGACGGACCATTCAAAAACTCGGCTCGGCTGTGACGCGACCTGAAAACCGCAAGCGGGCAATTTCAGGGCGGCGCCCTGTCCCGACTATTCGTCCATTTTGCGCACGCTCACAAGGGCGGCGAGGACACAGCTGCAAGGTTTATCGATGGAAAGGGCAGGGCAGCTGCCAAGCGGAGCGCCCGCCCGCCAGATTCTCGATCCGGCGGGCGGGCGTGGTTCTGCCGTTGCCGGGCTGTCAGGCCGCTTCGCGCTTCAGCGCCTGTGCCATGCAATGGATGCCGCCGCCGGTCTTGGAGATTTCGCTCATGTCGACGGCCGCGACCTCGAAGCCACGCGCCTTGAGCTGGCCGATCAGCGTCTTGCTGGAGGTCGGCGCGATCACGCGGTCCTTGCCGAGTGACATGAAGTTGCAGCCGAGCGCCATCGTGTCCTGGAAGGGAACGTCGATGATCTCGTGGCCCTTGCCCTTCAGCCAGTCGACAATGCCGGGCTCGGTGCAGGCCAGGCACACTGCGGTGAGCTTTTCGGCGATCGGCACCACCATCAGGTCGATATGGACGTAATATTCGTCGATGAAGGCGATGCGCGTCTCCCAGCCTTCCTTCTGGAACCAGGCCTGCACCTGGCGCGCGCCTTCTTCTTGCGTGCGGGCGCCGCCGCAGCCGATCAGCACCACGCCGTCCTCGATGACGTTGAAGTCGCCGCCCTCGAAGGTGCCGGCGGTGACCATGTCGTAGATCGGGATGCCGAGCTTTTCATAGGTGCGGATGGCGGCGTAGTTCTCGCCGCGCCGCCACCAATTGGCCATGGCGGTGATGATCGCGCCATAGGGCGTCATGACGCTGGAATCGCGGGAATAGACCTGCATCGGGAGCTCCGGCGTCGGCTCGTGCCAGTGGACGTTGACGCCGAAATGCTCATAGGCGGCAACCAGATCCTTGTGCTGGGCCTGCGCGATCTGGATGTTGCACGGCGCTTCGCGCAAATGCTTGCGCGACAGCGAGCTGGTCGACAGATGACGCAGGAAATTCGGCGAGCCGAGCAGAACGTCGGTCAGCACATCGGTTTCGTTGGCGAAGCCCCAGACGGTGAGCGGCTTGGTGCCGCCGGCCGGATTGCGGCGCTGCAGCGAAAACGGTTCGGCGACGATGCGGTCATGAACGGTCATGGGTTCTCCTCGTGCGTTCTCAAGAGTGGATCGGGTCATGCATTGCTTGGGATCCACCAGTCGCGGCCGCGCGCCGTGGTGACATACTCCGGCCAGCGGAAATTGGTCGGCGGTTCGTAGTCGCAGAGCGGCGCGATCCAGTTCGCGCCACCAACACCGCCGCCGGTGCGGGTGGTAAATTCGTTCATTGCCTTGTCGCGGGCGGCTTTGTCCTCGAGCAGGCGGAGCGCCGCCAAAGCCACCGTCTTGGCCGCGCAGGTGACCATGGGGTCGATCGTCGCCGGAATGCCGCCCAGCGCATTCATCACCCAGGCCGGATAGGGGTGGCCATCTGCCGAACGCAGGGCCGGTCGGGCGACGTAGAACCGCGCTGTCGGCGCATGCCAGCTCATGTCCGTGTAGTCGTCGGAGGTCGAATTGACCTGTGATGGCGGCAGGTCGCGGCGCAGGATTGCCTCGGCTTGCCTGGGGTCCACCAAGCGCTCCAGCTCATCGATGAACGGATTCTCGGTCGCGGTGCCGCCGGCATTGACCTGGATCTCGCGCGCGATCGCCCTGGCGGCCTCGTCCCAGCGTGGCGGACGGACCGTCGACAACGCATCATAGGCGATCTCGGCCATGGCGTGATTAGCCAGCCCGGGGCGCGACTTCGACACCCAATGCCGCTCGTAGCGGCAGCCGCTGATCGCGGCCGCAGCCTGCGCATTGCGGTCGAGCACGGCGGTGACCTGTTCGGCCATGCCGATGGTCGGCACGCGGATCATGTACTGGATCTCGGCCAGCCCCGCCGGCAGATTATCGGCGGTGGCCTGGCCCGCGGTCAGGATCGCCTCGCTGATCGACCAGCCGCCCTGGTGCGGCAGCATGGAGTCGCGCAGTGCCTTGGAGGCCATGTACATCGTCATCAACGCGTCGTTGGCGCCGGGGGCGCGGACCGCCGAATGCGCCTGCGGAATCGGTGCGCCGTCGCTCGCGGCGCGTGCCCAGTTCTGAGGCTCGTCGCAGATGAAACGGTAGATCATGGCGTAGGCCGCGCCGCAATGCGTGTCCCAGCGGGCCGTGTTGCAGAGCGGCAGCATGTAGAAGGGATGGAAGGATATCATGCCGGCAAGGCCATCATAGTAGCCCCTGGCTGCGTGGATCGGCTTCGACCCTCGCACTTTCTCGGCCGGCTCGCCGGTGAAGCGCAGCGTGCCTGGAATGCCGTGTCGCTGCATGGCGGCCTTGGTGGCAAGCAGGCCACCGAGGCTTGCCATGCCGAGCCCTGAATGCGGGTCGGTGTGCCCGCCGGCCTCGACGCCAAGGCCGGGCCGGGGCTGCTTGACCGTCATCGCATCCTGGCAGTTGCCGGGCACGGCGTCATATTCGGCATACATGCCGATCGTCGGTCCGGCGCCGTTCGTCCAGTGGGCGCAGAACGCGGTCGGCATGCCGCCCGAGCCTTCCTCGACGGAAAAGCCCTCATGCTCCAGCCGCGCCACATACCAGGCGGCCGACTGGTATTCGCGCCAGGCGGTTTCGCCGAAATCGAAGATCGTGCGCGTCCAGGCCGACAGCAGCGGCTGGATGCTGTCGATGCAAGCGAGCGCGGTTTCTTGTGCTGACGTCGTCACGGATTTCTCCATGGGCCCAAGAAAGCAGTGAAGCGGCTTATCAAAAAGTGATATGTTTTCCCGGCTCGTGCAAATTCGGTTCACCTGAGGTCCCTTTGCGAATACCTTCGACGCAGGCGCTACGCGCCTTAGACAGCTTCGCCCGTCACGGCAGCATGTGGCGCGCCGCCGACGAACTCTGTTTGACCCGCAGCGCCGTCTCGCATCAGCTTCGGCTGCTGGAACGCGACCTCGGCTTCGATCTGCTGCAGCGCATCGGCAAGGGCGTGGCGTTGACGCCGCGCGGCCAGCGCTACGCCGCCGACGTGCGCAAGGCGCTGACAGTGCTCGGCGACGCGGGCACGCAAAACAGCGGCGCGGGCGTCGGCGGCTCCTTCGCCATCTCCTGCCCGCCGGGCTTCGCCTCGATGTTCCTGTGCTCCCACATCGGCGAGTTCCAGCAGATGTATCCCGACGTTGCGCTCTCGGTGCTGACGCCGCGGCGGCTCGACGACGTCAGCAATGCGGAAGCGGATGCCTTCATCGCCTTCGGCGTCGGCAACTGGCCTAACCGATCGGTGGAGCTGCTGTGCGAAGTCTTCTTCACGCCGCTCTGCAGCCCGACGCTGCTCAACAAGGTCGGCGGCTTTTCCAAACCCGCCGACGTGCTGCGCGCCAACCTGCTCCATCTCGGCGACACCGAGGACTGGGCGCGCTGGTTGGCGTTGTCCAAGGTGGAAAACCCCGACACCGAAGGCGGCATCTTCTTTTCCGACATGAACCTCGTGTTCTCGGCGGCGGTTGCCGGCCAGGGTATTGCCATGGGTGACGAACTGACCGGCCGCCGGGCACTGAGCGAAGGCCGGCTGGTCAAGCCGTTCGAGGCGTCGGTCCCCTCGCCGCGGTCCTACTATCTGGTCTTCGAGCACGCCAAGGCCGGCCATCCGGTGCTCAATGCCTTCAGCGACTGGCTCAGGGCGAAGCTGTCGGAAAACAGACTGGCGAAATATTGAGGCGGGGCGTTGAAACCGCCGACCGCCACCCGCCCATCTACCAGACGTGAATCAAATTTGCCGATCAGGCGAAAACTATTCGGTTGCGGTGAGCCGCGCGCCTGCCTACGATTTCATCCGGGACTGAGGAAGAGGCAGGATGCAGCAACCCGGCCGGGCGGCGGAAATCAAGGCGAACGGGATCGGCAAGAGCTTCGGCTCGTTCCGGGCGCTGGACAATTTGACGCTCGATATCGGTCGCGGCGAGTTCCTGACGTTGCTCGGCCCCTCCGGCTCGGGCAAGACCACCTTCCTGATGATCCTGGCCGGCTTCGTGCAGCCGACCGAGGGCAGGCTTTTCAGCGACGGCACCGACATCACCGATCGTCCGGCCGAACAGCGCGCTGCCGGCATGGTGTTCCAGGGCTACGCGCTGTTCCCGCACATGAGCGTGGAGCAGAACATCGCTTTCCCTCTCAAGGTTCGCAAGAAATCAGCCGCCGAGATCAAGAAGCGCGTCGGGGAGATGATCGAGCGCGTCGGTCTGGTCGGTCACGAGAAGAAATTGCCCGCGCAGCTCTCCGGCGGCCAACAGCAGCGCGTGGCGCTTGCCCGCGCACTGGTGTTCGAGCCGGGCGTGCTCCTGCTCGACGAGCCGTTTTCCGCCCTGGACAAGAGCTTGCGCGGCCAGATGCAGGCCGAGATGAAGCGCCTGCATCAGGAAACCGGCACCACCTTCGTTTTCGTCACCCACGACCAGAGCGAGGCGCTGGCGCTGTCGTCGCGCGTCGCCATCTTCAACCACGGTAAATTGCTGCAGGTCGGCGCGCCGGACGAGGTCTATGACCGGCCGGCCAACCGCTTCGTCGCCGAATTCCTCGGCGAGATCAACATGTTGCCGCTGAAAGGCGTGCGCCGAGCCGACAACGGCGCCACCGGCCTGTGCGAGGACCGCGCCGTCAGCCTGCGCGGCAACCCCGGTTCCGTCGGTGGGAACGCCATACTGGCGATCCGGCCTGAATACATGTCCATCGCCGGCGAGGCTTCGGCCGGTGAGAACGGCGTCGCCGCGACAGCAACCAACTCGACCTATCTCGGCGCCGCGACGCGGCTCGATCTGACGACAAGGCAAGGCGCCAAGGTCACGGTGTCGGTGCCCAATGAAGTCGCCGCCGCCGCGCTCAGCAAAGGCAATTCCGTGTGGCTGACCTGGCCGGCGGAAAAGGGTTTCCTCCTTCCGGACGGAGGGCAATGACGATCGGTGTGGCGAGACGTTCGCACACCACTTTCCGGTACTATCAACGACAATAAGGGGAACTGACATGACCAACGACACCAAGAAACAAGCTATCGCGAGCCTGTCCGCCAGGGCAGGCCGTGGCGAGATCTCGCGCCGGCAGTTCACGCAGTTTGCAGCACTTGTTCTGGCCGGCACGCCGATGCTCTTGCGCTCGACCGGTGCCTTCGCCGCCGCGAAGGAACTGGTGCTGGTGAACTGGGGCGGCGACGCCATCACCGCCTATGACGCCGCCTATGGCCAGGCCTTTACCAAGGAAACCGGCATCGTCGTCAAGATGGACGGCTCGGGCCCGACCGAGGGCGCTATCGCGGCGCAGTTCAAGAGCGGCGCGCCGACCTGGGATCTCGTCGATGTCGATCCGTTCTCGGCCATCACGCTCGGCGGCCAGGGCATGCTCGAGCCGATCGACTACACCGTCGTCGACAAGAAGAAGATGCGGCCGGGTTTCGGCTGGGACTATGCCGCCTCGACCTACTTCTTCTCCTACATCATCGCCTATGATTCCGAGAAATACGGCAAGGACGCGCCGACCGGCATGGCCGATTTCTTCGACGTGAAGAAGTTCCCCGGCAAGCGCTCGCTCTACAAATGGGGTGTTTCGAGCTGGGAGGCTGCCCTTCTCGCCGACGGCATCGCGCCGGCCTCGCTCTATCCGCTCGACCTCAAGCGCGCGCATGACAAGATCGCCGCTTTCAAGGAAAACGTCGTCGCCTATTGGGGCGGTGGCGCCGAGAGCCAGAGCGTGCTGCTCAACGGCGAGGCCTCGATGGCTATCGTGTGGTCGACACGCGCCTCGCTGATCGAGCAGGACTCCGGCGGCAAGATCAAGTTCATCTGGGACCAGGGCTTGATCTCGCCCGGCGCGCTTGCCGTCCTCAAGGGCAATCCGGGCGGCAAGGACGCGGCCATGAAGTTCATCGCCAGCGCCCAGGATCCGCAAAAGCAGCTGATCATGTTCGACAAGCTCGGCCAGGGTCCGGCTAATCCGGCCACCGACGCTCTGATCCCCGCCGACAAGAAGCGCATCAACCCTGTCGACCCGGAAAACATGAAGAAGCAGATTCCGCTCGACATGGACTGGTACGCCAAGAATTACGGGGCGGCGCTCGACGAATACACCAAGATCATCTCCGCCTGATCAGGGCAGGGATGCGGTCCTCTCTTTCCGACAGGACGGGCGCGGCGCTGTTGATGGCGCCGCTGCTCCTGTTCCTTGTGCTGGCCTATGCTTGGCCTTTCCTTGGCGTCGTCAAATGGAGCTTCACGCTGCCGACGCCGGGGCTCGGTCAGTATGACGCGCTGCTCACCGACGATCTGGTGCAATCGGTGTTCGTCAGGACGCTGCGCATCGCGGCAATCGTCACGGTCGCCTCGGTGGCCGCCGCCTATGCCATCACCCTTATCTGGGTGCGCGGCACGCCGGCGCAGCGCCTTATCGCCGAGTTCTGCATTCTCGTTCCCTTCTGGATTTCCGTGCTGACCCGCGCCTTCGGCTGGGTGGCGCTGCTCTCCAATCGCGGGCTGATCAACACCTGGCTGCAGGCGATCGGCTTCATCTCCGAACCGCTGACCCTGGTGCGCAATGAATTCGGCGTCATCGTCGGCATGACGCATTTCCTCATCCCCTTCGCCGTCTTTCCACTGGCATCGGCCATGCGCAGCCTCGACGACCGCGTCCTTCTGGCGGCGCGCGGTCTCGGCTCCAGCCGCATGCGCACCTTCTGGTCGGTCTTCGTGCCGATGACCCGCTCCGGAATCATCGGCTCGGCCCTCATCGTTTTCGTCTTTTCGCTGGGCTTCTTCGTCACGCCGGCGATCCTCGGCGGCGGCCGCAGCGTCATGGTGGCCGAACTCATCTATCTCAGGATTTTCCAGAGCCCGGATTGGGGGCTGGGCGCTGCGATCAGCGTCGTGCTGGTGCTGTTCGTCGGCGCGCTGATGGCGCTGCTGTTCCGCTATATCAGGCCGAAGCAATTGGTGTAGCCGAGATGCCGACCTATCGTCCCGGACCCGTCTCGCTCGTCATCGCCGCCTTCGTGGCGCTGTTTCTGCTGATGCCGCTGCTGGCTGTCATCCCGGTGTCGCTGACGCCAAGCCGCATGCTGGCGATGCCGACGGGTGAACTGTCGCTGCGTCACTACCGCTCGCTGATCGAGGATCCGCGCTGGATCGACTCGATCCTGCTCTCTATCCGGATCGGCGTGGTCAGCAGCGCTTTCTCCACCGTGTTGGCGCTATGCTTCAGTCTCGGCGTCTGGATGTTCCAGCCGCGCTTCACGGCAGCGCTCGTCGGCTTCGTGCTGCTGCCCATGGTGGTGCCGCCAGTGGTCTCGGCGATCACGCTCTACTTCCTGTTGACCTCGATCTCCGGTTTCAGCTCGTTCTTCGGCTATGATACCTGGCTTGGCGTCGCCATGGCGCACTCGGTGATGACGGTGCCTTTCGCCACCGTGCTGATGCTGGTGTCGCTCAGTCAACTGGACAGGCGCATCGACTTAGCCGCTCGGGGCCTCGGTGCCACCGTGTGGGAGCGCGCCACCCGCGTCATCATGCCCAACATCAAGTTCGGCATCATCACCGCGGCGTTGCTGTCCTTCGTGCTCTCCTGGGAAGAGATCGGCGTCACCTTGTTCATCACTTCGGTCAACGCCATAACGCTGCCCAGGCTGATGTGGATGGGCCTGCGCGACAATATCGACCCGGCGATCGCTGCATTGTCCGTGATCCTGATCATCATCACCGTGCTGGTGCTTGCGGTGCGCAGCTTCATCGTCAGGCTACGCACGCGCTGACGGGTGTGCCGGCGAAGTCGTATTTTCGAGATCATCGGCATTCATGATCACGGTGACGAATCGCCATCGCCTTCGCGTGGCGAACCGCTATATCTGGCAAGGCATGCAGACATGGACAGGCTTCGGAAAAGCATTGTCGATGGCGCAACGATTTGAGGAAAAGGACGATGACCGCGCCCGGCGATTTGCAGCAGGCCCTGTTTCTGAGACTGAAAAGCGATGCATCGCTGTCGGCGTTGCTGGGCGGTGCCGGTCTGCTCGAACGGGCGGCCGACAACGCCGCTTTCCCGTATGTGACCTGTGGCCAGACCAGTGCCTTCGACTGGGATACGGGCGTCGAAAACAACGACGATCAGTTGATCACGCTGCATGTCTGGTCGAAAGCTCATGGCGATGCCGAAACGCTTGCCATCATGGACGCCATCAAGGCACGCCTTGCCGACGCGGTGCTGGTGATAGGCCCTCGCGGCCAGACACGGCTGTCGCTTGAGTTCACCGAAGCCCGCTATGACGAGGAGCTCCTTGTGCATCACGGGCTGCTGCGGTTTCGGGCGCTGACGCAGGAAAATGCCTGAGGCGCTTTCAATATGACTGAAACGGAGTCTAGACTGGCGTTTCCGTGATTTTGTCGGGTTGGGGCGTCCAAATCGCGATCGGTCGTCGCGCGTTTCAGGGGTGTAGCGGACATGGTTTTTGTATCGATCACCGTTCATTTCACGTTCAGCACCGAAGCGTTACAACGCCGGTCATGAAAACGCTCCGCTCCCATTTCCGAACCGCGACCCTGGCGCTTTGTGCCGCCGGGATGTTTGCGTCGCAGGCGATGGCGGTGCCGGCCATCGCGCCCGACCAGGCCACCCCGATCGTCCTGGCAGCGTCGGATTGCTACGCGATCGGCCTGCAGGTGGCCTCGCAGAATGGCGGAACGCTGGCCAAGGCCTCGCAGTCGACACGTGGTGGCCAACCGGTCTGCGTCATCGTCGTGCTGGTGCCTGGCAAGGACGGACAGCGACCGCGCCGTTCCGAGATTGTCGTTCCGCAGAACTGACCCCGCCGTTTCCCAGGCCGCGGGAATCGGCCTATATCTGAGCCGAATACTTCAACAGGTATCGATCTCCGCATGCGCGTACTGGTCGTCGAGGATGACAAGGATCTCAACCGGCAGATAGCGGACGCGCTGGTCGACGCCGGCTATGTCGTCGACCGTGCCTTCGACGGCGAGGAAGGTCATTTCCTCGGCGATACCGAACCTTACGACGCCGTCGTACTCGATATCGGCCTGCCGCAGATGGACGGCATCAGCGTCGTCGAGCGCTGGCGTCGCGGCGGCCGCAAGATGCCGGTGCTGATCCTGACCGCGCGCGACCGTTGGAGCGACAAGGTCTCCGGCATCGACGCCGGCGCCGACGACTATGTCACCAAGCCGTTCCATATCGAGGAGGTGCTGGCGAGGGTCAGGGCCTTGATCCGCCGCGCCGCGGGCCACGCCTCGTCCGAACTGACATGCGGGCCGCTGCGCCTCGACACCAAGGCCTCGAAGGCCGATGTCGACGGGGTGCCGCTGAAGCTGACCTCGCATGAATTCCGCCTGCTTGCCTATCTGATGCACCATATGGGCGAAGTCGTATCGCGGACCGAACTGGTCGAACATCTCTATGATCAGGATTTCGACCGCGATTCCAACACCATCGAAGTCTTTGTCGGGCGGTTGCGCAAGAAGATGGGCATCGACATGATCGAAACCGTACGCGGTATGGGCTACCGCATGCGTGAGCCGGAGGCGTAACTCGGAACCGCTCAAACCAACCGCAAGGACGCCGCTTTCGCTGCGTTTGTGGCCGCGTTCGCTGACGTTCCGCGTGATCGCCTTTTCCACCGTGTGGGCGATCCTGACCCTTGTCGTCATCTTCACCCTGATCACCACGCTCTATCGCCAGGCCAGCGAACGCGGTTTTGACAGCCTGCTTTCGGCGCATCTGTTCAACCTGATCGGCTCCGTCGGTGTTTCCGACACCGGCGCTCTCACCGGCGCTCCCGACCTCGGCGACCTCAGGTTCTCGGAGCCGAATTCGGGCTGGTACTGGTCGGTCGAGCCCGCTTCGGAAGGCGTGCATGGCGACCTTCATTCGTCCTCGATGACCACATCGATCCCGTCGCCGAGCGTTGCTGAAGTGCCGTTCAACGCCAGCTTCCAGCGCAGCTATGCGGCCGAAGGCATCGACGGCGAGCAACTGGTGGTGTTCGAGAGCGAGTTCGTCCTCGATGCGAAGAACCGCGCCGCGCGCTTCCGCGTCATGGGCAACAAGACCGAACTGGAGCAGGAGATAAGCACCTTCCAGCGCCGCTTGCTGACCTATCTCAGCCTGTTCGGCATCGGCATGATCGCCATCAACGCAATCGCCATCCTGCTCGGCCTGCAACCGCTACGCAGAGTCCGCAACGCCCTTGCCATGGTGCGCGAGGGCACCGCGCAGAGGCTTGACGGCCGCTTCCCGGCCGAGATCGAACCATTAGCCAACGAAACCAATGCCTTGATCGAAAACAACAAACGCATTGTCGAGCGTTCGCGAACCCAGGTCGGCAATCTCGCCCACTCGCTGAAGACGCCGCTCGCGGTGCTGCTCAACGAAGGCCGCGCGCTTGGCGGCGCCAAGGGACAATTGATCACCGAGCAGGCCGCTTCCATGCAGATGCAGGTCGACCATTACCTGCAGCGCGCCCGCGTCGCGGCGCAACGCGACAGCGTCGTCTATCGCACGCCGGTGGCGCCGCTGGTGCAGCGCATAGTGCGGGTTCTGCAGAAGCTCAACCCGCGGACCAGCCTGTCGCTGTCGCTGCCGGCCACCGAGATCGTCTTTGCCGGCGAGCGCGAGGACCTCGAGGAACTGCTCGGCAATCTTCTCGAAAATGCGATGAAATGGGCGAAGAATGCCGTCGCGGTCTCGGTCGTGCCCTTGGTCAGCAAGGATGAGAGCCTGTTCGAGATCAGCATCGAGGATGACGGGCCGGGCATCCCCGAGGACAAGGCGCGCGAAGCCCTGAAGCGGGGACGCCGCCTCGATGAGACAAAGCCCGGGACAGGTCTGGGCCTCGCCATTGTCGCCGACCTTGTGAACGAGTATGGCGGCGTCCTGGCGCTGGAACGGTCCGGCATGGGCGGATTGAAGGCGGCGGTGCGATTGCGGAGCCTTCAGTGATGCTTTCCATGGCCAATCGACACCGATGGGCGGCGCATGGTATGGCGGCGTATCGATTGATCCCGGAGTGGCCGGCAGTGGCCAAATTTCCGACAAATATCAACGCTATGGCCACGCCCACTTCTCCGATGACGCGGCCCCCGGCGCATCCATGGCAGGCTCCAACTCAAGAGAACCGGTTGTTGGCATGAAGATTCGCGTCGCGCTTGTTTCCGCACTGCTGGCCGTATCCGGCTGCACCACCTTGAGCAGCAAGGGTCCTACTGTCGCGCCGACGCCAGCCTCGACGCCTCCGTCGGCCGGCAAGGTCACCAAGTCGATCATTTCGGCGATGGGCGGCGGCCTCGTCGGCGGGTCGATCGGCAATAGCCTCAGCGACGCGGAGAAGCGCAGCGCGCTGGAGGCAGAATACAAGGCGCTCGAATACACGACGAGCGGTCAGAAGGTGACGTGGAAGGGTGATCAGGCTTCGCATTATGGGGAGGTGGTTCCAGCCCAACCCTATCGGGTCGGCTCGCAGGACTGCCGCCAGTACACGCAGACCGTCTTCACCGGCGGAGCGGGCGTCACGGCCCACGGAACAGCATGCCGCAATGCCGACGGCAGCTGGACACCGCTGACCTGATATCCCGACCGGCCCCGGTGGGAAGCCGGCCGGTTGATGTCGATCAAGGACATTCGGCGCGCTTGCCGTCAAAGCGTCGCAGGATGTCTGTGTTGGCAGGGCACGGCTCTGCCGTTATTGGAAGAACCATGCTGTTCTGGGTCATAGCTGCAATACTGACGCTGGGTGCGAGCCTGGCGGTGCTGCTGCCGCTGGCCGGCGGGTCCAGGGGCGCGTCGTCGAGCGGCGACCACGATCTGGAAGTCTATCGCGATCAATTGTCCGAGCTTGACCGCGACGCCGCGCGTGGCTTGATCCAGCCGGCGGAAGCGGCCGAAGCGCGCGCCGAGATCGCGCGCCGCATCCTTCGCCTCGACAGTGCGGATCGAGCCGGCAAGACATCAGACAGGCAGACGTCCGTCACGGCAAGGCTGATCGCGACCATGGCCGTGCTGGCGGTGCCGCTGGTCAGCTGGGGTCTTTACAGCCAGATCGGTTCGCCCGACCTGCCATCGCAGCCGCTCGGCGAGCGGCTGACCAAGAATCCGGCCGACAGTTCGGTCGACGAATTGGTGGCACGGGCCGAAGCCCACCTTGCCGCCAATCCTTCCGATGGCAGGGGATGGGAGGTTCTGGCCCCGGTCTATCTGCGCATGCAGCGCTTTTCCGACGCGGTGGCCGCCTACCGCAACGCCATCCGCCTCGACGGCGACAGCGCCGTCCGCCAGGCCGGCCTTGGCGAGGCAGTCGCCGGTGCAGCCGGTGGCGTTGTTTCCGCCGATGCCCAGGATGCCTTCGAGGCGGCGCTGAAGCTCGATCCGGCCAATGCGAAGGCCCGCTTCTATCTCGCCATGGCTTTGGCGCAGGAGGGGCGCAACAAGGAGGCGATCACGGCTTGGCAGGCGATGCTGGGCACGTTGCCACCGGATTCGCCATGGCGCGGCGCGGTCGAACAGGCACTGGCCAAATCCGGCACGCCTGAAGTTGCTTCCAGCGCCGCCGCGAAAGGCCCTGATGCCGCGGAGATCGACGCCGCGTCCTCCATGTCGCCGCAGGATCGGGAAGCGATGATCAACACGATGGTCGCAAGCCTCGACGAGAAATTGCGTCAAAATCCGCGTGACGCGGAAGGATGGATGCGGCTCGCTCGTTCCTACGTTGTGCTGGGCAAGGCCGATCAGGCGCGCGATGCTCTGGGGCGCGCCATCGCCGTCTTTGGCGCCGGCAGTGACGAGGCCAAGAAATTCACCGCCTTTGCCGCGTCGCTCGGCCTGACGGCGACGGAGTAGAACGTGTCATGACACGCAAGCAGAAACGATTGTCGGTCATCTTGGGAGGATTGGCTTTCCTGGCCGCCGCCACGGGACTGACCTTCTACGCGCTTGGCCAGAAGGCCTCCTATTTCTACATGCCGGCCGATCTCACCACCGCCAGCGTCCAGCCCGGCCAGCGCATCAGGCTGGGGGGGCTGGTCGAAAAAGGCACGATCCAGCGCGGGCAGGGCGCGACCGTCGCCTTTTCAGTCACCGACACGCATAGATCGGTCAAGGTCACCTATACCGGCATCCTGCCTGACCTCTTCCGTGAAGAGCAGGGCGTCATCACCGAGGGCACCTTCGGTCCGGATGGCGTATTCGTTGCCGATAGCGTTCTGGCCAAGCATGATGAGCGTTACATGCCCAAGGAAGTTGCCGACGGCCTCAAGGCCAAAGGTGTGTGGCAGGAGAGCAAGAGTGAGTAGCTCCGGCAGCAGAGCAAGAGTGAACTGCGCGCATGGTTGAAACCGGACATTTCGCCCTGGTCCTGGCGTTTGCGCTTTCCTTGGTGCAGACGATCGTGCCGCTCTTTGGCGCGCGCCTGAACAACCAGCGCCTGATGGCCGTCGGCGGCCCCGTCGCGGTGACCGGCTTTGCGCTGACGGCGCTGTCCTTCGCAGCATTTGCGAGTGCCTACGCGAACTCCGATTTCTCGGTGGCGAACGTCTGGGAAAACTCGCATTCGCTGCAGCCGCTGATCTACAAGATCACCGGAACCTGGGGCAATCACGAAGGCTCGATGCTGCTCTGGGTGCTGATCCTGACCTTCTTCGGCGCGCTTGTCGCAGCTTTCGGCTCGAATCTGCCAGCCACGCTGCGCGCCAACGTGCTTGCCGTTCAGGGCGCGATCGGTGCCGCCTTCTTCCTCTTCATCCTGGTCACGTCCAATCCTTTCATCCGGCTGAATCCAGCGCCGATCGAGGGTCGCGACCTCAACCCGGTCCTGCAGGATCTCGGCCTCGCCATCCATCCGCCGCTGCTCTATCTCGGCTATGTCGGTTTCTCGATCTGCTTTTCCTTCTCGGTCGCTGCCCTCATCGAGGGCCGCATCGACGCCTCCTGGGCGCGTTGGGTGCGGCCGTGGACGCTGGTCGCCTGGATGTTCCTGACCGGCGGCATCGCCATGGGATCATACTGGGCCTATTACGAACTCGGCTGGGGCGGCTTCTGGTTCTGGGATCCGGTCGAGAACGCCTCTTTCATGCCGTGGCTAGCGGGCACCGCGCTTTTGCATTCGGCCATCGTCATGGAAAAGCGCTCGGCCTTGAAGATCTGGACGCTGCTGCTCGCCATCCTCACCTTCTCGCTGTCGCTGCTCGGCACGTTCCTGGTGCGTTCGGGCGTGCTCACTTCAGTGCATGCCTTTGCCACCGATCCGACGCGTGGCGTCTTCATCCTGTGTATCCTGACGCTGTTCATCGGCGGCTCGCTGGCGCTGTTTGCGCTGCGTGCCTCGAGGTTGACGGCCGGCGGCCTGTTCCACCCGATCTCGCGCGAAGGCGCGCTCGTGCTCAACAATCTATTCCTGACCACGGCGACCGCCACCGTGCTGGTCGGCACGCTCTATCCGCTGGCATTGGAGGCACTCACAGGCGACAAGATCTCGGTCGGCGCGCCGTTCTTCGATCTGACTTTCGGCCCATTGATGCTGCCGCTTCTGGTCCTCGTGCCGCTCGGGCCGCTGCTGGCCTGGAAGCGCGGCGACGTCATCGCCGCGTCGCAGCGCCTGATGGCCGCCTTCGCCCTGGCGCTGGCGGCGATGCTGGTCACCGGTCTGTTCATCGACGGGGCGTCGGTATTCGCCGCACTCGGCATCGGTCTTGCCGTCTGGCTGGTCGCCGGCGCGCTCACCGACCTTGCCGTCAAGTCGGGCGTTGGATCGGTTGCCCCGGCCGTTATGGTCAGGCGCCTCGCCGGCCTGCCGCGCTCGGTGTTCGGCACGGCATTGGCCCATCTCGGCCTCGGCCTGACTTTGCTCGGCATCGTCGCCACGCTCTCCTTCGGTACCGAGAAGATCCTGACGATGCGTGCCGGCGAGACCGTGGAATTGTCAGGCCATACGCTGCGTTTCGTCGGGCTTTATCCGGCGCAGGGGCCAAACTACAGCGAGGATCGCGGCCGTTTCGAACTGATCGGCATCAGTGGCAGCGCTGTCGGCGAAATCAGTTCCGCCAAGCGTTTCTACCCGGTCCGGCAGACGACGACGACCGAGTCCGGCATCAAGACGCTCGGTCTTTCCCAGCTCTACATCTCGCTCGGCGACGAAGGCAAGGACGGTTCGGTCGTGGTGCGCCTGTGGTGGAAACCGCTGGTGACGCTGATCTGGGGCGGCGGCCTGATGATGATGGCGGGTGCGGGCATGTCGCTGATGGACAGACGCCTGCGCGTCGGCGCGCCCTCGCGGCGTCGCAAGCAGGCGGTGGCGCCGGCGGGCCTGCCATGAAGCCCAGGCTTTCCCTGACCTCGATTGTCCTGCTGCTGGCACTGCTCTTCGCCGGTGCCGCGCACGCGGTGAAGCCCGACGAGATGCTGGCCGATCCGGCGCTCGAGACGAGGGCCCGGGCTCTGTCGGAAGGCCTGCGCTGCATGGTCTGCCAGAACCAGTCGATCGATGAGTCCGATGCAGACCTTGCCCGCGACCTGCGCATCCTGGTGCGCCAGCGCCTCGTCGCCGGCGATAGCGACCAGCAGGTGATGGACTATGTGGTTTCGCGCTACGGCGAGTTCGTGCTGTTGAAGCCTCGCTTCGACCTGCGCAACGCGCTGCTTTGGGGCACGCCTGTTCTTTTGCTCCTGGTGGGCGGCATGTTTATCGCGCTGAACGCCCGCTCGCGTCGGAAGCTGGCGACAAAATCCCTCTCGGCCGACGAACAGGCAGCGCTGGACGCGATCCTGCGCCGCGACTGACAGGCAAGGTCGTCTGGCCGCCAGGCAGCCCGCCAACATTACCAAAGTTTCATGCGTCGGAAATGGCGTTGTAATGTGCGCCGCTCTAATTCTCCTTCTTGAGGATGCCGATCAAGGCGCGTCCCTTTGAAAGAGGATGAAAGACCCATGAATATTGCCCCCAATTCATATTCCCGCACCCGCAAGCGTCTTCTGGCTGCCGTCGCGTCCGTTGCGGTTGCCGGCGCGATCGGCGTTGGCGCGCTGACCAGCGGAACGAGCCCTGTTCTGGCCGACGCGGTGCGCGTCGAGGCCCCGCAGGTTCCGAGCTTCGCCGATGTCGTGGAGCGCGTTTCGCCCGCCGTGGTCAGCGTCAAGGTCAAGGCGAAGGTGCAGTCGACTGCGGACGACGGCTCCGACGGTCAGGACGGTTTCGACAATCTTCCCAACAATCCGCAACTGCGCCGCTTCTTCAAGGAGTTCCGCGGCTTTGGCGACCAGGGTGGTCAGAACGACGAAGGGCACCGCCGCTTCGGGCACCGCAACAATGACCAACCGCGTCCGGTGGCTCAGGGTTCCGGCTTCTTCATCTCCGAGGACGGCTATCTCGTCACCAACAACCACGTCGTCGAAGAGGGCACCGCTTTCACCGTGGTGACCAATGACGGCAAGGAACTCGACGCCAAGCTGATCGGCACCGATCCGCGCACCGATCTCGCAGTGCTCAAGGTCGAAGGCGGCGGCAAGTTCACCTATGTCGACTTCGCCGACGATGCCAAGGTTCGCGTCGGCGACTGGGTCGTGGCCGTCGGCAATCCGTTCGGTCTCGGTGGCACCGTCACCGCCGGCATCGTGTCGGCGCGCGGCCGTGACATCGGCGCCGGCCCCTACGACGATTTCCTCCAGATCGATGCCTCGGTCAACCGCGGCAATTCGGGTGGTCCGACCTTCAATCTCAACGGCCAGGTGGTCGGCATCAACACGGCTATCTTCTCGCCCTCCGGCGGCAGCGTCGGCATCGCCTTCGACATTCCCGCCTCGACCGCCAAGCAGGTCGTCGACGATCTGATGAAGAGCGGCACCGTGCAACGCGGCTGGCTTGGTGTCGAGATCCAGCCGGTCACGTCGGACATCGCCGAATCGCTCGGCCTGAAATCCAACAATGGCGCCTTGGTGTCCAGCGCCCAGGACAATGGCCCCGGCAAGAAGGCCGGCATTGCCGCTGGTGACGTCATCACCCAGGTCGACGGCAAGGACGTTGCGTCGCCGAAGGAACTGGCCCGCCTGATCGGTGCCTATTCGCCGGGCAAGTCTGTCGATGTCACCGTGTGGCGCGACGGCAAGAGCCAGACGGTCAAGGTCGATCTCGGCAAGCTGCCGGCCACCGACAAGCAAGCTTCGAACGACCAGCAGCAGCAGCCCGCCGCTCCGGCAAAGCCCGACACGCTGGCCGATCTCGGCCTGACCGTCACCAAGTCGGAAAACGGCAAGGGTTTGGTGGTGACCGACGTCGATCCAAACAGCGATGCCGCTGACCGCGGCATCCAGCCTGGCGACGTCATCACCGCGGTCAACTCGACCGAAGTGAACGGTACCGAGGACGTCAGCAAGGCGATGACCGAAGCGGTGAAATCCGGACGCAAGGCGGTGCTGATGCAGATCACCCGTGACGACAACAACCGCTTCGTCGCGCTGCCGGTCGCCAAGGGCTGAAAACGACTTTTCCAATGCGGCGGTTTCAACACCCCCGAGCCACCGCATGGGAAAGCATGGAGCCGGGTACGTAGTCAGTCATCGTGCTCTCCTCCAGCGGCAGCGGGCTTCCCATCGCCCGCTGCCGCGCCCATTGTCAGCTTTTCGGAAGCGTGCCGCCGCGCCCGATCCGCTAGCGCGTGACTTTGGAGCAAGACGTCCGGGATTTGGCATATCGGGGGACTTGGCATGTCCGGCGTAACGACGCCGGACAACAAGGATTTCATTGCGCGCCCCTGGGTCGTCTTGATCTCGATGCGCTTAGGCAAAGGCTGAATGCACATGCCGGCTACTCAACCTTCCAGCGAAATCGCGTATAACGATCCTATGAAGATTCTCGTCATAGAAGATGATCGGGAGGCTGCGGATTATCTGCAGAAAGCCTTTACCGAAGCCGGTCATACGGTGCATGTCGCCGGTGACGGCGAGACCGGCTTCGCGCTTGCCGACGCCGGCGATTATGACGTGATGGTCATCGACCGGATGATGCCGCGTCGTGACGGCCTTTCGGTCATCGCCGGGCTGCGCTCAAGGGGCAACACCACGCCGGTGCTGATCCTGTCGGCGCTGGGAGAGGTCGATGACAGGGTCACCGGCTTGCGCGCCGGCGGCGACGATTATCTGACCAAGCCCTATGCATTCTCCGAACTTCTGGCCCGCGTCGAGGTGCTGAACCGCCGCGCCAGCGCCAAGGAGGCCGAAACTGTCTACCGGGTGGGCGACCTTGAACTCGACCGGCTGTCGCATTCGGTCCGCCGGGCGGCGCGTGAGATCACGCTGCAGCCGCGCGAATTCCGCCTGCTCGAATATCTGATGCGCCATGCCGGCCAGGTGGTGACGCGCACCATGCTGCTCGAAAATGTCTGGGATTACCATTTCGATCCGCAGACCAATGTCATCGACGTTCATGTGTCGCGGCTACGGGGCAAGATTGAAAAAGGCTTCGACAAGCCCATCCTGCATACGGTTCGCGGCGCAGGCTACATGCTGAAGGGCGGCTAGGCGGCAGCATGGCCCTTTCCGTGCCCGCCATCATGAAGACGACGGCCGCGCGGCTTTCGGCGCTCTATCTTCTGCTGTTCGCGCTTTGCGCCGTGCTGCTCGTTTTCTACATGACCTCACTGTCGGCACGCATGCTGACGACGCAGACGCAGGAGACCATCAACGACGAAGTGCTTGGTCTCGCCCGCGCGTATCAGCGCGGTGGTCTGCCGGTACTGGTGCGCGTGGTCGAGGCACGCTCCCGACAGCCCGGCGCCAACCTCTATCTGATCGCCGACGCCAATGGCCAGATACTGACCGGCAATGTGCAGAGCCTGGAACCGGGGGTGATCGACACCGAAGGCTGGACAACCCAGCCCTTCTCCTACAAGCGCTTCGGCGAAGGCGAGCTCGACCGCCTGCGCAGCGGAACGTCCGATCAGACGACGTCTCCTTCAACCGGCGAGAACGCGGCGCCGCAGACCGAAGGCGAGAAAGGTCATAACGCCATCGCGCTGGTGCTACGGCTGCCCAATCAGATGATCATGCTGGTTGGCCGCGATCTTGGCGAACCGGAGCGCTTTCGCGCCGTCATCCGCCGCGCGCTGACGTTGGCGCTTGGCATGATGGGCCTGGGCGGCATCTTGATCTGGTTCTTTGTCGGCCGCACCGCGCTGAAGCGCATCGACGGTGTTTCGGAGGCCAGCCGCCGCATCATGGGCGGTGATCTCTCCGGCCGGCTGCCGGTGACCGGGGCCGGCGACGAGTTCGACAGGCTTTCGGAAAACCTCAACGCCATGCTGGCCAGGATCGCCACGCTCAACGAGGGCCTGAAGCAGGTATCCGATAATATCGCGCATGATTTGAAGACGCCGCTGACCCGGCTGCGCAACAGGGCCGAAGCAACACTTTCCAGCAAGAACAAGCCTGCCGATTATCGCCAGGCGCTGGAAGGCACCATCACCGAGTCCGACCAACTCATAAAGACCTTCAATGCCATCCTGATGATCTCCAGGTTGGAGGCGGGCTATTCTTCGGAGCACACCAACCGCGTCGATCTGGCGGCGGCGGTGCGCGATGTCGTCGAACTCTACGAACCGGTGGCGGAGGAGGCCGGCGTTTCCCTCGAAGCCGAGGTGAACGGCGCCTTTGTCGTCAACGGCAATCGCGAACTGATCGGCCAGGCGCTGTCCAACGTCGTCGACAACGCGATCAAATATTCGACCGACTCGACGTCCAAGCCGGCGGTCCGTGTGACGCTCGAGCGCACGCATGGCGAAATCAGGCTTTGTGTCGCCGACAACGGGCAGGGCATTCCGGATGACGCCGATCGAGCCCGGGTGACCGAACGTTTCGTGCGGCTGGAGAAGAGCCGCTCGCAGCCCGGCTCCGGCCTCGGCCTGAGCCTCGCCAAGGCGGTCATGACATTCCACTCTGGAAGGCTTGATCTTCTGTCTGGAAATCCGGGACTGTCCGTGGTCATGAGTTTCCCCGCACGGGAGGATCACTGATGGCTGCGGTTGCGAAACGGAGGCTCACGGACTTGCTGCTGAAGCCGTCGATTGGGCTTGTCCCTCTCGACGAAGGCCGGGCCCGACAGGAACTGGCCGAAGTTGCCGCCGTGGCACGCGAAGAAGGGCTGGCGCGGCTGGCCGGGTTTCTGGGCGGCATCGGGGAGGGCCAGGCTTTTCTGGCCGCTGTCTTCGACCTCTCGCCATTCCTGCGCGATACGGCGCGACGCCGGCCGCAGATCCTGGACGGTCTGTTCGACCAGCCGATCGAGGCTCGCCTGAAAGCGATCACCACGGCGATCGATCAGGCGCCGCTGGCCGAGGCGGTTTCCGAATCCAGCCTGATGATGGCGCTGCGCCAATGCAAGGCTGAGGCGCATTTCCTGATCGCGCTCGCCGATCTCTCAGGTGAAGCCGAAACGTCGCTGACGGTGCGGCGGCTGAGCGATCTTGCCGAAGCTTGCACCCGTGCGGCGGTGGACTTCCTGCTGCGGGACGTGCATGCCCAGGGCAAGCTCAAGCTGCCGGACCTCGGCAACCCGTCGCAGCAGTCCGGCTGGATCCTGCTCGGCATGGGCAAGCTCGGCGCGCATGAGCTGAATTTCTCCTCCGACATCGATCTCGTCGTTTTCTTCGATCCTGAAGCGGCCGCCGTGGTCGATCCGCTCGACGCCACGGAGCTGTTTTCGCGCCTGACGCGACGGCTGGTGCGCATTCTGCAGGACCGCACAGAGCACGGCTATGTCTTCCGCACGGATCTCAGGCTGCGCCCGGATCCGGGTTCGACTCCGCTCGCGATCCCCGTTGAAGCCGCGCTGCGTTACTACGAAGCACGCGGCCAGAACTGGGAACGTGCCGCCATGATCAAGGCCCGTCCGGTGGCCGGCGATCTGGCCGCGGGCGCTGCCTTTCTCAAGGAGTTGCAGCCCTACATCTGGCGCAAATACATGGATTACGCTGCGATTGCCGACGTCCATTCGATCAAGCGCCAGATCCACGCCCACAAGGGCCATGGCGAGATCGCCGTGAAGGGTCACAACGTCAAGCTCGGCCGCGGTGGCATCCGCGAGATCGAGTTCTTCGTCCAGACCCAGCAGCTCATCGCCGGCGGCCGGTTCCCGGAACTGCGTGGCCGTGAGACCGTGCCGATGCTCGGCCAGCTTGCCGCGCGCAGCTGGATCACCGCCGATGCGCGTGACGCGCTTGCCCGCCAATACTGGTTCCTGCGCCGCGTCGAGCACGCCGTCCAGATGGTGGCGGACGAGCAGACGCACACGCTGCCCGAAGACGATGAAGGGCTGGAGCGGATAGCCCGCATGCTGGGCTTTGCCGATGCGGCCGGATTTGCCGGAGCGTTCCGCGCCTCTCTGCAGCAGGTCGAACGCCACTATGCGGCGCTGTTCGAGACCGCGCCGGAGCTTTCGGCGGGCATCGGCAATCTGGTCTTCACCGGCGACGTGGACGACCCCGATACACTGCGCACCTTGCACGGCCTCGGCTTCCAGCGGCCGAGTGACATCTGCCGTGTCATCCGCGGATGGCATTTCGGGCGCTATCGCGTCACCCAGTCGGCCGAGGCGCGTGAGCGGCTGACGGAACTGACACCGGCCTTGCTCAAGGCCTTCGGCCAGACGCGTCGCGCGGACGAGGCATTGGTCCGCTTCGACGAGTTCCTTGCCGGCCTGCCAGCCGGCATCCAGCTGTTTTCTCTGCTGCAGTCCAATCCGGCCTTGCTCAAGCTGATGGCGACAATCATGGGCGCCGCGCCCCGGCTGGCGGCGATCATCACGCGCCGGCCTCACGTCTTCGACGGCCTGCTCGACCCCGCCCTCCTGACCGAGCTCCCCGACCGTGCCTATCTTTCGGCGCGGCTGTCCGCCTTCCTCGAAGGCGACAGGGCCTATGAGGAGGTGCTCGACCGGCTGCGCATCTTTGCCTCGGAGCAAAAGTTCCTGATCGGTGTGCGGCTGCTTGCCGGCTCGATCGATCCGGCCCGGGCCGGCCGCGCCTTTTCCGATCTCGCGGACCTCACCATCGAGGCAGCCCTGCGGGCGGTCATCGCCGAATTCGCGGTGCACCACGGCACGATCGCCGGCGGCGTGGTTGCGCTGCTCGGCATGGGCAAGCTCGGCAGCCGCGAATTGACCGCGGGGTCGGATGTCGACCTCATCCTGCTTTACGACCACGATGCGGATGCTGACGAATCGGACGGGGAAAGGCCGCTGGCCCCCTCGCACTACTACACCCGAATGACGCAGAGGCTCATTTCCGCCGTCTCAGCGCCGACGGCCGAGGGAGTGCTCTACGAACTCGACCTGCGGCTGCGGCCGTCGGGCAACAAGGGGCCCGTGGCCACCCATATCGATTCCTTCAAGAAATACCAGCGCCAGGAAGCCTGGACCTGGGAGCACATGGCGCTATCGCGGGCGCGCGCCATTGCCGGCGATGCCGGCCTGTGCGCCGAGCTCGAAGCGGAAGTCGCCGCCGTGCTTGGCCAGCCGCGCGACGCGGCAAAGGTGAAGGCCGAGGCCTGGGATATGCGGGCCATGATCGAGACGGAGAAGCCGCCGCGCGACCTCTGGGACATCAAGCTGATCCCCGGAGGACTGATCGATCTCGAATTCATCGCCCAGGTGGCTGTCATCACCGGGCAGGTCGAGGCCGGGCCGCGTGCGACCGGCACAGCCGAGATACTGGCCCGGTTGGCACCTCGCTTCGCCGATGATGCCGGGGTCAGGCAAGAACTCGGCGATGCGTACAGCCTCTATCTGGCGCTGACCCAGATGACGCGGCTGTGCCTCACTGGGGCCTTCGAGCGGGACGACGTTCCGCCGGGGCTGTCGGATCTGCTTCTGGCGGTCACCGACCTGCCGGATTTCGGTGTGCTGGAAGCACACCTCAAAGAGACGTCGCAAAAGGTCAGAAAGGACTTTGACCTTTTGCTTCGTGCCGGACGACCGTGACGAGAGGTTTTCCGGGCCGCATCGGGGGTGACGATGCAACAGGAGAAGACCATGAAAAAGTCAACCAAGCTTGCCCTTGCCTTCGTAGCTCTGGCCGGAGCCGTCGCCACCACGGCCTACGCGGAAAACAATGCCAGCGCAAAAATGCGCGAAGGCATGATGGCGCGCCTCGACAAGGCAATGAGTGATTCAGGTGGCGCCATCACCTTCGACCAGTTTTCCAACGTGATGGACGCGCGACTGAAGAAGCTCGTTGCCGATAATGGCGGCAAGCTGACCGTTGCCCAGCTCGCGGACGCGCTGGAGAAGGCGCGTTTCGAGCGGATGGCCAGGCGCATCATCGCTCGCTACGACACCAAGGGCGACGGTACTCTGACCGCCGATGACATCGCCGGTCGCCAGAAGAAGGTGTTCGCCCTGCTCGACAAGAACAATGATGGCAAGATCGATAAGAGCGAACTGCCGAAGGGCGGCCGCTTCGGCCGTCACCACCGATGGGATGACCAAGGCAACGACGGCATGCAGTGAAACTGTCTGACGCAGGCTTCGGTAGTATCATCCGAAGCCTGTCGTTCAGGCCGCTGCCTTGACCGTTGGCGGTGCCTTCTTCACCGGGATGCGCACGGAAACGATCGTGCCGACACCTTCGGTCGAACGGATTTTCAGCGCGCCGCCCTGGAGTTCGGCTAGCGAGCGCGAGATGGCGAGGCCGAGCCCCGATCCGGCATGGTTCTTGGAGAACTGGTTCTGCACCTGTTCGAAGGGTCGTCCAAGCTTGCCGAGCGCCTCCTTCGGGATGCCGCAGCCATTATCCTCGATGGTCAGCACCAGCGCGCCTGATGTGTTGCGGGCCCTGACCGATATGTGGCCGCCTTGGCCGGTGAATTTCACCGCATTGGACAGGAGGTTGATGACGATCTGCTTGATGGCGCGGCGATCGGCGAACAAGGTCAACGCGTCGGCGATGCGTGTCTCCACGGTGATCGCCTTTTCTGCCGCCTGCAGCGAGACGACACGTACCGTCTCGCTGATCAACGGCCCGAGGTCGATCTGTTCCTGGTCCAGCGAGAACTGGCCGGCCTCGATCTTGGACATGTCGAGGATGTCGTTGATGACACCGAGCAGATATTTGCCGCTGCTGTTGATGTCGGTGGCGTACTCCTCGTAGCGCTCCGAGCCCAGCGGGCCGAACAGGCCCTGTTCCATCAGTTCGGAGAAGCCGATGATGGCGTTGAGAGGCGTGCGCAATTCATGTGACATGTTGGCCAGGAATTCGGATTTGGCCCGGTTCGCCGCTTCGGCGCGCTCGGTTTCCTTCATGTATTTTCGGTTGAGGTCGACCAGTTCGCGCGCCCGTTCCTCTTCGGCCCGGCGAGCGAGGCTCAGATCATGGATCGTTGCCATCAGCCGACGCTCGCTGTCGACCAGCTTCTCCTGGTGCAGCTTGATCTGGGTGATGTCGGACCCGACCGAGACGGTGCCGCCGTCCCGGGTCCTGAGCTCGTTGACCTGCAGCCAGCGGCCATCTGACAGCTGCCGCTCGAACGTGGCGCCGCCTTGCGAACCATTGGTATTGGCAAGCCGGCGCTCGGACGCAAAGGCCAGCATCCGCTCTTCCAGCGACACGCGCGTCACACCAGGCATCACGTCGCGATCCGAGAGCCCGTTGTCCTGCTGGTATTTGGAGTTGCACATGATCAGGCGCTGGGCCGAATCCCACAGCACGAAGGATTCGTTGATGTTCTCAATGGCGGTCCTGAGACGAAGGTCGGCCGCCTCCGAGCGCAGCGCCAGATGGCGCTGCTCGGTGACGTCGACGGCGATGCCGATCAGCTGGATCTCCGGAGCTTCGGGGTCCATGACTTGCGCCCGGGCGCGCATCCACACCCATTGACCATCGGCGTGGCGCATCCGGAACACCTGGTCGATGTGATCGATTTCGCGGGCGACAATCCTGTTGGCAAGCTCGAACAGGTCACCATCCTCGGGGTGGATGATCTCGTCGACCTCGCCGAAGGACAGCATCGTCTCGCAGGGCTCGTAGCCCAGCATGTCGTACATCGAGCGTGACCAATACATCTTGCCGCGCACCATGTCCCAGTCCCACAGGCCGCAGCGGCCGCGAACCAGCGCCATGTCGATGCGCTGATGCGCTTCGAGATAAATACGGTCGGCTGCCTGCGCGCGCGCCGCCTGTCCGAAATAGGCATAGAGGATGACGATCAGCACGCCTGCCGTCAGCACGAACAGGGTGACGTTCAGCGAGACGGTCTTGCGCCATGTGTCGAAAACCGCTTCCTGCGGCACGAGAGCCGCAGCAGCGCCCTTCCTGTCCTTGGCCAGGCTGACCGCGGCATACCAGTCCTGCCCGCCGATGTTGACCTCCATGACGCCGGCACGGTCGCCGAACATGAACAGAGGCTGCCCGCCCTGGACGAGGCCGTCGAGCGAATGGCCTTGCCAGGGTATCGAGCGCGGCGTCACCGCGGTGATCTTGAAGGCGCTGTCGGTGATGACGAGCACATGGCTGCGGCCCATGGCGCCCTGACGGCTGGTGGTCTCCAGCAGGTCCTGGATGGCGCCGGGTACGGTATCCGAGGTGGCGGCGAGGGAACTGGCGAGCTGTGCCGCCGCCAGCGTGAGGACCGCCTTGGCGTCACGCTCGACATCGTCTCGCTCGTTCATCAGCGACAGGACACGTAGCGCCGCGATGACGACCAGGAAGATGATGATGAGGGCCGGTATCGAGCGGCGCAGCAACGGCTCGGCGGCCAGAAGCCGCTTGTAGGTCGGTTCGGCGATGAGCCGCGTATTCCCGGCAAGGCCGTCGCTTCGCGTTTCGCGCCGCGCAAAAGCCATCCCTCCGGGCGCGCCCCACGCGTCCGCCTTCGCCATAAATGGCACTCCCCGATTTCAGTATGCCCGCATTTCTATGTGCTGGTGATCCGGCAAACACCGCACTTCCGAATCGCCATTAAAGAATCAAAGGTGATTCGCCTTGTCCAGTGGCCCGGCGAAAAAAGATTAAAATTTGATTGAAATATTGGCTTCTGGACGTACGGCGCCTCCGCCTTCTCCCATGGGAGAAGGCTGGGAAGTGGCTACGCCAGCGTGCGCTCGACGATATCCCTCAGATCGGCTGACAGGTTTTCGGCTCCCGCGATCGCAAGCAGTGCCTCTCTCGCCTTGACCTGCCGGCCCGGCTCGAGTGAACGCCACGATCTCAGTGCCGTCGCCAGCCTTGCCGCCACTTGCGGGTTGCGCTTTTCGACCTCGAGCACTGTTTGTACGAAGAACCGGTAGCCTTCGCCGTCAGGGCGATGGAAGCCGGTCTGATTGGCGCCGGAGAATGTACCGATCAACGAGCGGACCCGATTCGGATTGCTCATCGAGAAGGCCGGATGAGCGGTCAGGACGCGAACCGTGTCCACCGCCTGGGGCCCCGGCACGCTGGCCTGGATCTGGAACCATTTGTCCATGACCAGCGGGTCAGCGGCATACTTCTTTTCGAAGGCCGCCAGCGCTGTATTAGCCTCCGGCGAAGCGTGGTGACGATGCGCGAGCACCGTCAAGGCGGCCGCACGATCGGTCATGTTGCTAGCGGACTGAAAATGCACGACGGCAAGGGCCGCGCCACCTGGCAACAGTGAGAGATAGTCCAAAAGGATGTTGCGCAGGGCGCGCCGGCCAGCACTTGTCGCGTCAGGACTGAACGCGGCCTTGTCCGCAAGGCGGTCATACAGCGGGGCGAAGAGTTCCCGATTGGCTGTGGCGATGGCGAGCGCAAGGGCCTGTCGAGCCGCGTGGATGGCGTCTGGATCAATGTTCTTGCCGATGTCGCGGGCAATGTCGGCATCGGCGGGCAGCGCCAGAGCCAAGGCCCGGTAGGCGGGCTCCAGCGTCTCGTCGCCGGCGATGCTGCCGGCAAGTTCGGTCAGCCGTGGTGCGAACTCGGGCTGCTTGCCGCCGAGGGTTTCACGGAAGGCAACGATCAGCGCGTCGGTGAGCAGCGTGTTGAACGCCTGCCAGCGCGAGAAGGCATCACTGTCATGACGGGCAAGGAAGAACTGGTCATCGGCCTTCTGCTCGACCGCGAGCGTCACCGGCGCCGAAAATCCGCGGTTGAGCGACACCGCCGGGCGTTCGGCAACGCCTGAGAAGCGCACCAGATGTCGGCGCTTGCGGACATGGATGACGCCGTCCTCAACGCTGGCGCCCTCGACGCCGCTATACGTGACAGGCTCGCCGCCGGCGCCAATCAGGCCGAAGGCGAGAGGGATATGCATCAGCCGCTTGCGGCTTTCCGAAGGTGTTGGCGGCACCGACTGCTCGATCTCGAGCGTGAATTCCTGCGCCGCCGGATTGTGCGTCGAACTGACCGTAAGGTTTGGCGTGCCCGCCTGATGGTACCAGAGCGCGAACTGCGACAGGTCGCGGCCCGACGCCCCTTCGAACACCTTGATGAAATCCTCGATTGTCGCGGCTTCGCCGTCATGCCGTTCGAAATAGAGGTCCATGCCGGCGCGAAAGGCCTCGGCACCGAGAATGGTGCGGATCATGCGCACCACTTCGGAGCCCTTTTCGTAGACGGTCGCCGTGTAGAAATTGTTGATCTCGCGGTAGCGGCGCGGCCGCACCGGATGCGCCAGCGGGCCCTGATCCTCGGGAAACTGGTGCGCACGCAGCGTGCGCACTTCGGCGATGCGCTTGACCGCGCGCGAGCGCTGGTCGGCGGAGAACTCATGGTCGCGGAAGACCGTCAGCCCTTCCTTCAGGCAAAGCTGGAACCAGTCGCGGCAAGTGATTCTGTTGCCTGTCCAATTGTGAAAATACTCATGCGCGATGATCGCCTCGATATTGGCGAAATCGGCATCCGTCGCGGTCTCCTGGTCGGCCAGCACATATTTGTCGTTAAAGATGTTGAGGCCCTTGTTCTCCATTGCGCCCATATTGAAATCGGATACGGCGACGATGTTGAAGACGTCGAGGTCGTATTCCCGTCCAAACGCCTCTTCGTCCCATTGCATCGACCGCTTCAGCGCGTCCATCGCATAGCCGGCAAGCTTCTCCTTGCCGGGCTCGACATAGATGCCGAGTTCGACCTTGCGGCCCGACATCGTGACGAAACTGTCGGCGACCTTGCCGAGATTACCGGCCACCAGTGCGAACAGGTAGGACGGCTTGGGGAAGGGATCGTGCCAGATGGCATAGTGCCGGCCGTCGCCGAGGTCGCCCTTGTCGACCGGGTTGCCGTTGGACAGAAGTAGCGGCGCCTCGTCGCGCAGCGCTTCGATCCGCACGGTGTAGACGGACAGGATATCGGGGCGATCGAGGAAATAGGTGATGCGGCGAAAGCCCTCGGCCTCGCATTGCGTGCAATAGACGTTGTTCGAGCGGTAGAGACCCATCAGGGCTTCATTGCCGGCCGGCGCCACTTCTGTTGCGATCAGCAACCGGAAGCGGCCCGCTGCCGGTGGCTTGAGAATGGTCAACTGGTCGGGGCCGACCAACAGATCCGCCGGCTTCGCTTTCTTGCCGTCGATCTCGATGCGTTTGAGCGTCAGCCCGTCGCCGTCGAGCACCAGCGGCGCCGACGCGGCAACGCCCGCCCGACGCTCGATCGTCAATATTGCGGTGACGATCGTGGCCTGGGGCGAAAGACGGAATTCAAGGTTCGTTTCCGGAATGAGGTAGTCGCTGGGGCGATAGTCTTCCAGTTTGAAGACCTGGCCTGTGTCAGTGCGCATTCCCTGGCTTTTCCTGTCTTTCCGGGGACCAGACATGGTCTGACTGGTCCAAAAAATTCGAAGCCCGCGCTCTTTACACGAAACAGTCCTTCGACAAAACTGTGAGAAGGCCGATTTCCAGGCGCTCCTTCCCAACCATCACGAGGCAGTCATGACCGTCGGGCCGAAAATCGGGACGGGCGGACAACGCGGGGACGGATCTGAGCAATGATCAAGGACGCATCGATAGCGTGACATCAGGAGTGAGGGCGCAAGCAGAGACCACCGGCGGCCACGGCACATCGAGGGGCATCGCGCTGAAGATCGTCTCCGTGGCGGTTTTCGTCGGCATGCAAACCTGCATCAAGGCCGTCGGCGACGTGCCCGCGGGCCAGATCGTCTTCTTCCGCTCCTTCTTCGCCATCTTCCCGATCATTGCTTTTCTGGCATTCAAGAGACAGCTGTCCACGGCATTCGTCACCAAACGACCTTTCAACCATGTCACGCGCGGCATCGTTGGCGTCGGCGCCATGGGACTTGGCTTCTTCGCGCTGACCAGGCTGCCGCTGCCGGAGGCGATCACCTTGAACTATGCGCAGCCGCTGCTGGTCGTGGTGTTCTCCTCGATCTTCCTCGGCGAGACGATCCGCGTCTATCGCTGGAGCGCCGTTGCCGTTGGTCTTATTGGCGTGCTCATCATTTCGTGGCCGGAACTGACCCTGCTCAACTCGGGCGAGGGGCTCGACGATCAGGAGGTCCTGGGCGTGGTGGCCGTGCTGGTGGCCGCGGCCATCTCGGCTGTCGCCATGCTGCTCGTGCGCAATCTCGTGCAGACCGAGAAGACGGCGACCATTGTGCTATGGTTCTCCTCGACGGCGAGCGTGCTCTCGCTGCTGACGCTGCCTTTCGGCTGGCAATCGCTGACGCAAATGCAAGCCGCGCTCCTCGTGCTGGCCGGGTTTTGCGGCGGCCTCGGTCAGATCCTGATGACGGCGGCTTACCGGCATGCCGAAGCGTCGGTCGTGGCGCCCTTCGAATACACCTCGATGATCCTCGGCGTCGTCGTCGGTTATTTCGTTTTCGGCGATGTGACCTCGCTCAGCACCCTGGTCGGTGGTGTGATCGTGGTGGCCGCCGGTATCTTCATCATCTGGCGTGAGCGTCAACTCGGCCTGGAACGCACGAGGACGCGAAAGGCGGCCTTGCCGCAAGGCTGATCACGACCGTTCGGCCCGTTCCTTCGTCAGCCGCACCAGCACCGCTCGTGTCTGTTCGTCCGCCGGGAAAAAGGATTCGATCGCCAGCTCCGACAAGGTCACGTCGAGCGGTGTGCCGAACACCGTTATGGTGCTGATGAACGACAGCACCTGATCGCCATGGGCAAGTCTGAGCGGATGCGCGATGGCATTCGGCTCGACGGGCGCCGGCCGGCTGCCCATGAGGCCGGAAGGGTAGCCACGCAATTCGCGCTCCAACTCGATCAGAACCGGGTCGTCGGTGGCATCGTTCTGGTGCTTCAGGCGCTGGAGCAGATGCGTGCGCCATTCCTGGAGGTTGACGATGCGCGGCGCGATGCCGCCAGGGTGAAGGCTGAGGCGAAGCACGTTGACAGGTGGTGCCAGCAAGGAAGCCTCGCTGACATCGGCGAGCAAGGGCGCAATCGCGGCATTCGCCGAAACCAGGTTCCAGTGCCGGTCGACAGCGAGCGCCGGAAAAGGCTCGTGCCCCTTGAGCACGATCTCGACCGCCGCCATCGCCGGTGCCAGCGTCGCGTCGCTGAGCGGCCGTTCGCTGAAGCTGGGCGCGAAGCCCGCCGCCAGCAGCAATTGGTTGCGTTGCCGAAGTGGAATCGAGAGCTGCTCGGCAAGATGCAGCACCATGTCGCGCGAGGGCGCGGCGCGTCCGCTCTCGACGAAGCTCAGATGCCGCTGCGAAATCTCGGCCTCCGTGGCGAGGTCGAGTTGGCTCATGCGGCGGCGCGTACGCCATTCCCGGATCAGACTGCCGGCGGAGGGCTGGGCTGTTGTCATGGAGGGATGGTTAGGCCGAGGCCAGGCGCATTTCAATTACCTGAGAGGTTATCGCTGGAGCAACTCCAGGAAAAGTGCGTTGCGGTTTTCCGTCCGGAATTGCGTAAGGACAAAGAGTCTAGGACAGCGCCCGCAGCTTCGCCTTCACTTCGAGAAAATCCCGCCAGGCCAGCTTCTTGTGGGCCGGTGTTCGCAGGAGATAGGCCGGGTGCAGTGTCGGCATGGCCGGAATGGCGGTGCCGGAGGCCGTTGTGTGGACGCGCCAATTGCCGCGCAGCCTGAGGATGCCTTCGGAGGTGTTGAGCAAGGTCTTGGCCGACGGGCCGCCGAGATTGACCAACACCTTGGGATTGACCAGCTCGATCTGCCGCTCGATGAAGGGCCGGCAGATCTCGGTCTCATGCGGCGTCGGCGTGCGGTTGCCCGGCGGCCGCCACGGAATGACGTTGGCAATGTAGACGGATGTGCGGTCGAGCCCGATCGCGGCCAGCATGCGGTCGAGCAACTGGCCGGAACGGCCGACGAAGGGTAGCCCCTCGATGTCCTCGTCACGGCCCGGCGCTTCGCCCACCAGCATGACCGCGGCCTCCGGATTGCCGTCGGCGAACACCAGGTTCTTGGCGGTGGCCTTGAGATTGCAGCCGTCGAACGCCGCCATGTGCTGGCGCAGCTCTTCGAGGGTGGAAGCGCGCGCCGCGATTTGCCGGGCGAGGGCGGCCTGCGCCTCGTCGGGCACGGCGGCGGCCACGGTACGCGCCGGCGCATCCGGCACCTTGCTTGCATCCAACCCGGGCGATGCCGTTTGCTGACCTGCAGCTCTGCTTTGGTCGCCGCGGGGGGCCAATGAGGGCCGCTCCTGGGGTCTGTTTTCGTGGGCGGGCGCGACCGGTGCAGGCGCGCGCTCGGATTGCTTCGGACGAGAAGCTTCGGCGAACCGGTTGATGGGTGTGTCCTCCAACGCCTCGTCGACGCCCGTGCTGGCATAAAAGGCGAGCAGCTCGGCGACTTCGGCTGGGGTGTTGGGGGCGGTGGCAGTCATGGCGCCACCATCGTCCGCGCGACCATGATTTGCAAGTTGTTCAGACCGCGCTATCCCGTCGGTATGCGTGGGTCCTGCACCAGATAGAAGGTCCATCGCGGCGTGTAATCGGTCATCAGGAATTCGAAGCTGGCGGTCTTCAGCGGGTCGACCTTGCCATTCCTGAACAGCAGCCGGTCATAGGGTTCGAAGTCGCGGTCGAAATCGGCGAAATTGCTGGACCAGATGTTCTCGGGCGTCTTGTTGCGCTGGTCGAACGAAAGTCCGTCTCCAAACACGCTTGGCTGATCCAGTATTTCCTGAAGCTCGAACTGGAACTCGATCCAGGCCTGGCCGCTGTTGTTGAGCACGTCGATGCGCATATACATGATACCGTTGGCGAACTCACCCGCCTTGCCGAATGGCTGGATCGGCTTTGTCGTGCGGATGGTCAGCGTCACCGGTGTCGCTGAATTCAGCTCTTCGGTGATGACCAGCGGATCGTCCTTCGTTCCGATGCCTGAGGCTCCGGTGATGCGGAAGCCGCCAAGCTCGTCGGAGAAGGAGTAGGCGCCTGTTGCCCAGACCTTCACCTCGTTCGGGGCGGCGTGACCTGGTGCCAACGTCAGAAGAGCAAGAAGAATCGCCCGGCTGGCCCGGCCGGGCGTCGATGGAAAGCGCGTCGAAGAAAAGCCGGCTGGCCCGGGAATGCGCATGGCGGGAAGTATGGCCGATAAGCAAGTCGTCGAACAATAAAAAACGCTGGGTTGGCGGGCCGCGCTGTGCAGAAACGGCTACGATGCCGCAAGATGCGCGACTTTTTGGCCAAATCCGCATTGTCACGCATGCGCCGGTTTCCTGTCGTCAATTGATGCGCTATGCAGCGCAGGAGCCAGCAAGATGCGCGACCAGCGGCAAGCCAGTGCGGAGGGGTTGATGAGCGATATCGAACGCGAAAGCATGGAATTCGACGTGGTCATCGTCGGGGCCGGACCGGCCGGCCTTGCCGCGGCCATCCGACTCAAGCAGGTCAATCCCGAGCTTTCCGTCGTCGTGCTGGAAAAGGGCGGCGAGGTCGGCGCCCATATCCTCTCCGGCGCCGTCGTCGATCCGATCGGCATCGACCGGCTGCTGCCCGGCTGGCGCGAAGAGGAAGGCCACCCTTTCAAGACGCCCGTCACCGCGGATCATTTCCTCGTGCTCGGCCCGGCCGGCTCGTTCCGTCTGCCCAATTTCCTAATGCCGCCGCTGATGAACAACCACGGCAATTACATTGTCTCGCTCGGTAATGTCTGCCGCTGGCTGGCGACCAAGGCCGAGGCGCTTGGCGTCGAGATCTATCCGGGCTTTGCCGCCGCCGGGCTGCTCTACAATGAAGAAGGCGCCGTCACCGGCGTCGTCACCGGCGACATGGGCGTCGAGAAGGACGGCACGCATGGCCCAGGCTTCGCGCCGGGCATGGCACTGATGGGCAAATATGTGCTGATCGGCGAAGGCGCGCGGGGCTCGCTCGCCAAGCAGCTGATCGCCAGATACAAGCTTTCCGACGGCCGCGAGCCCGGCAAGTATGGCATCGGCCTCAAGGAACTCTGGCAGGTCAAGCCGGAGAACCACCGGCCGGGCCTGGTGCAGCATTCCTTCGGTTGGCCGCTCGACATGAAGACCGGCGGCGGCTCGTTCCTCTACCATCTGGAGGACAACCAGGTGGCGGTCGGCTTCGTCGTCCACCTCAACTACAAAAACCCATATCTGTCGCCCTTCGAGGAATTTCAGCGCTTCAAGACCCATCCGGCGGTCGCGGGTACGTTCGAAGGCGCAAAGCGTCTAGGCTACGGCGCGCGCGCTATCACCGAGGGCGGCTGGCAATCGGTGCCGAAACTGTCCTTCCCAGGCGGCGTGCTGATGGGTTGTGCGGCAGGCTTCGTCAACGTGCCGCGCATCAAGGGCTCCCACAATGCGGTGCTGTCGGGAATGCTGGCGGCCGAGCATGTCGCCGAGGCGATCGGCGCCGGCCGTGCCAATGACGAGCTTTCCTCCTACGAGGCGGCGTGGCGCGCGACCGACATCGGCAAGGACCTGAAGAAGGTGCGCAACGTCAAGCCGCTCTGGTCGCGCTTCGGCACCATCGTCGGCGTCAGCCTCGGCGGCCTCGACATGTGGCTGAACAGCTTGTTCGGTTTCTCGCCCTTCGGCACGCTGAAGCATGGCAAGGCCGACTATGCCACACTCGAGCCCGCCGCCCAGCACAAGAAGATCGCCTATCCGAAGCCGGATGGCGTGCTGACATTCGACCGCCTGTCCTCGGTGTTCCTGTCCAACACCAATCACGAAGAAAACGAGCCGGTGCACCTCATCGTCGGCGACATGGCGCTGCAGCAGCGCTCCGAGCACGATGTCTTCGCCGGGCCTTCCACACGCTATTGCCCGGCCGGTGTCTACGAATGGGTCGACAAGGATGGCAACGCAGCTGCCGATCCCTCGGCCAAGGACGTGCGCTTCGTCATCAACGCGCAGAACTGCGTCCACTGCAAGACTTGCGATATCAAGGACCCGAACCAGAACATCAACTGGGTGCCGCCGCAGGGCGGCGAAGGCCCGGTCTACCAGAACATGTGAGTGGCGGCCGATCTGCTGCCGCCATCGCTGGCGGCTTCGCTCAAGCCCGTTGAAGCGCCTCGCCGAATGTGGTCTGCTTGGCTGCCGACAAAGGAGGCGGACATGCGCCTGACCAGCCTGACGACGCTTGCCGCGGCCTGTGCGCTGTCCTGCGTGTCGGCCGCATCGGCGGGCACAAAGATCGTCGTTCATGTCCGTAACTATGATGTTGCCGGAAAGACCGGGGCCGAACTTGTCGAGGCGATGGACCGGCAGGGACCCAAGCACGGCTATATGACACGTGCCATCGCCGAAACCGGTTACACCGTGCATTGGGATCTCGATATCAGCCGCCAGGATGGGATCTGTCATTTGCGGCAGGCCAATGGCACGCTCGACCTGACCTACACCTTTCCGCGGCTCTCACCGGCAAGCCCCGGCCCGCGCAAGCGTTGGGACCGGTTCATGGCTGGCGTCCGCGAGCATGAGCACACGCACGGCAGCATCGCCAAGGCGATGATGCGCGCGACCGAGACCGCGCTTGCCGGCCTGGAACGCCCGGACAACTGGTTCTGCACGGGCACACACTTTGAGGCGAGACGGCGCATCAACGCCATCTATGCCGAATACGAAGCCAAGCAGAACGCTTTCGACGCGCGCGAGCACCGCAACGGCGGCCATGTCGAGCACCTTGTCGACGCTTTGGTGGGGAAGCCCTGAAGGCACGACCCAGTCGTGATCCTGGAGAGGACGAAGGCGCGCTCAGCCGCGCGGCGTGGGAATCGGATTGTTCGACGCCAACGCGCTCTCATGTTCGTCACGAGGCTGCTTGTCGTCGGGCCGCAACGTGAACTCGACCAGGACCGGCAGATGGTCGGAGCCGGTGTCCTCCATTCGCGTCGACGACAGGATCGTCAACGCGCCCTTGCTGAACACCTGGTCGATAGGCAGGCCCGCATAGCGGCGCAGGACGTCGGGCAGCGTCCGGTGGATCCAGGTCGGGCCGGCCGAAGGCATAAGTGTCAGCCCGCCGAGAGCCGCGACCCGCCGCACAGCCGCGCTCCACGGCACGGCGTTGCAATCGCCGGCCAGGATCGCGGTCTCGCCGAGCGCGACCAGTGGTTCCGTCAGTTCGCCGATCTGCCAGTATTGCTCCTTCGGCCAGGGCCAGCTCAAATGGATCGCGGCGACGTCGACACCGATCCCGCCGAAATCAATGGTGGCGGTCGCCATCGCGCCCCGCGGCTCGCAACGCGGCGCGGTGCCGGCGACGAATGGCCGGCGCGACAGCAGCGCTACGCCGAACATGCCGTTGGGATAGTCGCAAAGAATGCGGTAGGGGTAGGCGCTGGCGATATAGCTGAACTCGGTCGCCCACATCGCCGAGACTTCGTCGAGGGTGATCACGTCCGGATTGGTGCGGCCGATCAGGGAAAGCACTTTCTTCGGTGTCGGGTTGTTGAAGCGCAGATTCATCTGCAACAGGCTGTAAGTCATTTTATCCGCCGGTTTGGCGACGGCCTGCTGCGGCCAGAATCTGGGCAGCGCACTTGCCGTCGTCGCGAGGCTGGCGACGGCAAAGAGTAGGGCCGCCGCGGCCTGCAGCCGAAACGAACTGGCCAGCAGCGGCAGGGCAAGCAACGCGACAAGCACGCCGAGGTGCATGCGGAAATGCGAGAAGGAATCGAAAGCGGGGTGCAGCGAGCCGAAGAAACCGGCCAACAGGGCCGCCGACAAGGCCATCATCGCCAGGAATGCCAACCCAGCAGTCATGTTCGAGCGCGCGCCTGTTGTCATTGGGGTCATATCTGCCGAATGCCGCCTGACGATCGTTCGATCTGCTTATGGGCCAAATCGCGGCCCGGGCAAGACGACGAATTGCCTCGCCACGGCTTCACGATCGCCTACTGGAATGCCGTCTCGGAAAAGCTCCGGAGCTTGCGTGAATGCAATCGCTCCATCGGCATCTCGGCCAGCTTCTCCATTGCCCTGATGCCGATTGTCAGGTGTTGCGCCACTTGGCGCTTATAGAACTCGGTCGCCATGCCGGGCAGCTTCAGCTCGCCGTGCAGCGGCTTGTCGGAAACGCACAGCAGCGTGCCGTAGGGGACGCGGAAGCGGAAACCATTGGCGGCGATCGTCGCCGATTCCATGTCGAGCGCGATGGCGCGCGACTGCGACAGGCGCTGCACCGGTCCGCGCTGGTCGCGCAGTTCCCAGTTGCGATTGTCGATGGTGGCGACCGTGCCGGTGCGCATGATGCGCTTCAAATCGTAGCCGGACAGGCCGGTGACCTCGGCAACCGCTTCCTGGAGCGCGACCTGGATTTCGGCCAGTGGCGGGATCGGCACCCACACCGGAAGATCGTCGTCGAGCACATGGTCCTCGCGCACATAGGCGTGCGCCAGCACATAGTCGCCCAGCGCCTGGGTGTTGCGCAGCCCGGCACAGTGGCCAAGCATCACCCAGGCATGCGGCCTTAGCACCGCGATGTGGTCGGTGATCGTCTTGGCGTTGGAAGGCCCAACCCCGATATTGACCATGGTGATGCCGCCATGGTTCGGCTTCTTCAGGTGGTAGGCAGGCATCTGCGGCAGGCGGGCGGGTGGGGTGCCCTCGCTTGCCGCGCCGGCGCCGGCCCGGGTCACGACATTGCCCGGCTCGACGAATTCCACATAGCCGCCGCCGCCATTCTCCATCAGGTCGCGCGCGCGGGCGACGAACTCGTCGATGTAGAACTGATAATTGGTGAACAGCACGAAATTCTGGAAATGCTGCGGGCTGGTGGCCGTATAGTGCGTCATGCGGTGCAACGAATAATCGATGCGCTGCGCGGTGAATGGCGCCAGTGGCCGAGGCTCGCCGAAGGCGACCTCGAACGTGCCGTTGGCGATCTGATCGTCGGTGCCGTCGAGGTCCGGCACGTCGAACAGGTCGCGGATCGGCCGCTTGATGCGTTCGGCCGCCGCGCCGTCGACATAGGCGCCCTCCAGGAAGGCGAAATGCAGCGGGATCGGCGTGGTCGATTCCGAGACCGTCACCGCCACACCGTGATTGCGCATGATCAGGCGAAGCTGCTCGACGAGGTAATTCTCGAACAGCCGCGGCTGGGTAATCGTGGTGGCGAAATGACCGGGCGTCGGCATATGGCCGTAGGCCTGGCGTGAGTCGACCTGGGTGAACGAACTCGTGGTGACGCCGATCTCGGGATAGAAGGCGCGGTAGCGCTTGCTGCTGTCGCCGCCGGCGGCAAGCGCGGCGAAGGAATCGCGCAGGAATTTGGTGTTGCGGTCGTAGAGCATCTGCAGTGCTGCGACCGCTTTTTCGGCGCTGTGAAAGCTTTGCCGGCCAAAAGGCTCCGGCATGACGACAGATTCGATGGCTTGGGGGTAGATTCGCTTTTCCATGGCTCAATATAGAGACTTGGACGAGCGGTTGGGAGGGGGCTTGCCGCCGAAGCCGCTCAAAGCTGCATTTTTCTTCATCCCCGCTGCAGGCTGACCAGCAGAACCAACCCCACGCCGGACTTCTTCAGCGCCGGCGCCTCGATCGTCGACCCGGTATCGGCGCGCATCATCGGCACGGCCAGGACCGGGGCGGCCAGAAGTATCAGGATGAGCGCCGCCCGCGGCAGAAGCCGAAGGGTCTTGAGGGCGTTGGCGGTGATACGGTCCATGATGTCCGAGCTTTTCTTTTCGAGGTCCGGATACTCTGGTTTCAATGGCGAAGGTTGGTCGGGCAGGCGAGGCGGCAGAGTCTGGTGGCTTCGTCCCAGGAGCGCGCCGGACGGCCCACTTCGGCGACGAGGATGGCGAAGAACATTCCAAACAGGCTCATCAGCAGGCAGACGATGGTGAAGCGGCGGGCGAGCATGGGGTGGTGTCTCCTTCAATGCGCGGGAGAATGCTCTGATGCCTCTGAACCGGCTCTGATGCCGGCGTTCATCTGCGGTTCAAATTGATTGACGGGATCTCGTCTGGCCGCCGCCTTCGGACGGCGGCAGGCCGCGCATAGAGCGCCGGCGCCAGCGCATCGATCAAACGAAAGCGGGGCCCGCCAGGCCCCGCTTTGAGGTCACAAGGAAATAGTCGATCAGAGCTTGTGCCAGGAATGACTTTATCTTTGCAGATGGAACCAGGAGTATGATGCGTCGCATGGTCGTGCGGGATAGGACCGGGACGGTGAGTGTCCCTGAGGGGCTACGGGGAAAACAGGCCTCGCCGCAACACGTAAATACCGAAACAGATTTTTCGCAAAAAGGCGCAGGATTTCTCTCGGTGACCCTTGGACGGTAGGGGGTTTAGAGGCGCCGTCGCTTGGTGAGGGCCCGCCATAGCTCCGTCTCGTCCGTGATGCCTAACGTGAAAACGCCGATAAGTTCCGCAGCCAAGCCCTCCCGCTGCTCCTTATCTTTGTTAGCAAGGCGACGCTCGGCACACAGCCGATCGAATACCCGCTTGAGCAAGCCCAGATCAGCAGGATCGTACGCTCCAGAGTAGCGCGACAATGGCATTTTGCCGCCCCCCAATGCCCTCGGTGGCATCTCAGATAGAGAGCTTGACGGCCGGAGACGACATGCCTCTGGCGCCGCCCGATACGATATTGCAGCCAGTTGGTGGTCAAGACAAGTGGGAGTAGCCACCTTGTTTCGCCCCAGATCGAGGATGGTGCAGCCGCAGATTTCCTCCAGAGTAGGGCTCGGAATATTTTACGAGATTGTACCAGGCGTACGACGGAAGGGAGACCCGCGACGGCCACAGGGTCTACGGTAGAAGCGTCAGTTCGCCGAACACCCCCTACGGGGGGAACCGGGGCCTCGGTGTATACGTAAAAGGTGAGACGAATTTTTTCTAAAAAGGTTCGGCGTCATGGCTCAGCAACGCTACGATCTCCGAAAGGAAACTGATGGTACATGGACGGTGTTCGACGTGTTCACGGGGCAACCAGCAGAAATCGAGGGCCAGCCAGTCACTGGGCTGGACTTGGAATACGCTGATGATCTGGTCGATCTCCTCAACATTGCCGACGTGAAACGCAGGTTGTCCCGAGGTGATATCGTATGAGCATCCTGTGGTGGAACGGCAGGGTCCCCGTGAGGGGAGAGCGTCCTGGACTGACCATGATGGTCGGAGATGTCCAGAAGGCCTCAGAGATACTCCTGAGATGGAACCTCAAGGGTCCAAGGTGGAAGCTTGCGGTTAAGGCCTGCGTGGATGCCATGGAGGGCCGGATCGCACCGGACGAAGCTCGGGATGCCTTTAGGGAGGCTGCAGCCGAGCAGGGCATGTACCTGCCGGACCTTGAGGTTGGTCCTCAGTAAGATTGCAGTAATCGGCCCAGGTCTTCAAAGAAGCGTAAGGCGACCCGCATCTACCAATGATTAGCGCTGGACCCTACCTGTCTCCGCGATGATTTTGGCGTTGGGGCCAACGGATATGGTATAGCTAAAGTTCGCTACGCCTTTGGCCTGTTTGTGTCTCGGGAGGCTTCGCACAACCCAGTCATATACGCCCGAGACCATGCACTGGTCGTTGGCGCATGTGACCATGATGCTATTGTCGTGGACACTGTATCCCCGCTCGGGCCAGCGCTGGAAGTAGTTCCGCTTGTCCTCGATGATGGTGTCCAGGTCAGTCCACTTCCCATAATAGTCGACAGAGGCAGCGTAGGATGCCTGAACCTGGGCGAGAGCGAGCGCGGTGTTGTCCCCGTGGTGTTCGATGAGGCCTTTGATGAACGCTGCCGCAGCGCTCTCCAGCTGTTGCTTGGCGGCAGCATTTGGCGCAGGCGCGGGACCGGCATCGTGTCGCGACGGCACCTGCGAGGCACCCATCGGCGACTGGGTCGCGGCAACGTTGGTCAACTTCAAGTCAGCCATTTCGCTGGCCGACAGGTATCTCATGTCTGACCTGTCATAGCTCAAGGCCATTTGCATAAGTCTGGGGTCCACGCCCATCTCGGTCATGTAGGACATGATCTGGGCGGTCACCGCCTGGACACCGGCCACGGCTTCGTCGGCGGACATTCCACTATCTGGCGCAAACGAAGACCGATGAACGCCAATGGAGCCAGGATCGGCGGCGCGTAGGACACCGCCCATGAAAGCCAGTGAACATGCCGAAGCGCACTGCAATTGGCGAAGCTGTATCGTGTCCAGTCCGGCTGCTCGGATCATCCGGCCTATCTCCATCGCGCTGCCGACACTGCCGCCGGGAGAGTCAAAAACGATGGCCTTGGCCCCACTACTCGCAACGGCGTTGCTGAAACCGGTCAAAGGTTCATCGACGCCAAATTCACCGGAGATCACGAGGAAAGGCTGCTGGCCCGGAGACGTGACCGGAGTGTACTCCAATGCCTCGACCCGACATGTCGCCGCCGCGACAATTAAACCAGCCCCCAGAAATAGAGAAGATATACGCACGATCTAATAGAGCCCCACCAACCCGCTGCAATAAGAACCTGTTAAGGGGGCTGTTTCAAGAGTCTTGTTGAGTTCGGGTTAATTTGCGGGACGGAGATCAGGACACGGGGGGTGTCGTGGATGGGGCACAGCGCATTGGCTGTTAGGTCGGGGAAACTGTTGCGAGCAGTGAGCGCGGACGAGACTTCCAATCCCGGCCGTCCCGCTTCAGCCAGTCTTCCACCTGAAACAGGACGGCTGGACACGATTCCTTAACCTCCCTACTGTTCCCATAATGTTCAGGGGAACCATCTATGAGAGATTCGATTCGGGGAGGCGCTCAGCGCCGCGAAGTTTGGTCGTTTTTCTCAGGCGCAATGGGGTTGGACCTTGGCCTGGAGGCGGCTGGCTTGCCGGCAACACTTGCGAATGAGATTGAGCCAACGTACTGCCGCACCATACGGGCGAACAGGCCGAATCTCGATCTGGTGGATTGTGATGTTTCCTCGTTAACGGGCGATGGTCTCAGAAGGAGACGCAAGTTTGACGGGGAGGTCTTTCTGATGGCCGGGGGGCCACCTTGCCAACCATTTTCCTCTGGCGGCAGACGGGCAGCGCTAAGTGATCCGCGCGGGAACCTGATTTACGAGTACTTCCGGCTGATCTCCGAAATCAGGCCACGCTATTTTGTGCTGGAGAATGTTGCGAACCTGACGACCGCTGCGCTCCGTCATCGTCCGATTTCAGAGCGACCGGGGAAACACTGGAGCTTGAAGCGTTATTCCGGGAACCTCAACCGTGACATCGATGGTGTCCGCGCGTTGGATGAAGAGGAGATGTCGGGAAGCGCGCTCCGCCAAATCATCAGTGATGCAACTGCCCTCGGCTATCATATTTCCTTCGGCGTGGTGGATGCCGCTGACTATGGGGCTCCTCAACATCGGCTCCGCTTTGTCATGCTTGGATCGCGCGACCATCCTCCGGCGGCACTCCCTCCCGTTTCCTTTGGTTTGGCTGACCAGCCCTACCGCACCGTTCGGGACGCAATCTGGAAACTCAGGAAGGCGCCGGGCGCTCACTCCATTTACACGCCCGAGGTCCGCAAGTTTTTTGCTATGGTCCCCCAAGGAGGCAACTGGAGAGCGCTTCCTCCGGCCGTGCAGAAGGCTGCGCTGGGTGGATCCTATGAAAGCGGTGGCGGCAAGACCGGCTTCTTTCGACGGTTGGCATGGGACCGACCTTCACCCACTATCACAGGTCGTGCAAACCGTAAGGGAAGCGCCCTCTGTCATCCGGACCAGGACCGCCCCATATCGGTGTCGGAGGCTGCTGCACTTCAAGGCTTCCCTGCCGACTGGATCTTCGATGGCGCGATGAACGCACGATACATGCAGATCGGCAATGCGGTGCCGGTCCCGCTCGGCGAAGCTATCGGCACAGCGATTGTCCAGCATGACAGCAGCAAGAAGCGGGATAAGGTGCGTCACCCCGACATGGAAACGATGATGGCAAGCGCCGTTGCTCGCCTTAGAGCATCGGCTCGAAACCGAGTTGCGAGAGCAGCTTGAGTAGCGTCGATCTGATAGAGTTCCTGCCGCCAAAACATCCTGCCCAACGCGTGGGCGAGGCTTTCAAGGCTGATCTCATTCGCGCGCAGCGGTCCATTATTGGCCGCGCGTTCCCCAACGCGGGGGCGTTCTGTCTTCGTGTTCTTGACGATCTGAAGCTGGCAATCACGGTCCCTAAGGAACTGTTCGACCGTCCCGTCTCCGATGTGGCTGACCTCGATTTTGGGGACCTCAGTGACATGTTCCGCAACCTTGTGAAGGCCGCTGGCATCCCAGATTCTGCCTCGCAACTACACGCTCAAAATCTTTCGAGGCGGGCGCAGTTGCTGCGGGCGTTTGAAGACCCAGACGCCGTCCTGCAATGGGCGACCCGAAAGGTCACGAGAATCATAGGCGATCTCCCCAAGACTGCGGCAGACATTGAAGTAGGGCGAAATCCTGGCGACGTTCTGGACCCCTATTTGCTCGCCGCGACCCAAGCCCTGTTGTGCGAGGGGGACTTCCGGCAGGCGATAGGTGCGACGGTCTCTCACAAGGCTCTCATGATCTTGGAAGGGCTTATGGGACACCTCCATGAGGAGGTTGTTGGACGCATGCGGGGCAACGTGAAAAACCCAGAACCACGCGCCGAGAACTCCGAGTTATTTGACTTCCAATTCAATCCATTCCCCGGCGTGGACGTTGTGCAGCCACCCGCCGAAGCCGGTCGACCGTTGCGGCTCCATCAGGTTAAGTCGAAAACGGGAACGCTGAATAGCAGCGGAGGCATGCGTTTGGCTGAACAGATGCGACAGCTTCGCATGGCCTATCCAGGCGCCGAACTCTATTCGCACTCACTGGTTGGCAACACGCTCCGGGGACACCGCTCGATGGGTGGAATGCTGCGGGTTGAGCCTGCTTTGATAATCATGGTGGGCGACGCTTCCTTCAAGGTGCTGACGGGAAGCGGGAACGGCGCTGAACTTCTGGTGCGAATCTACCAAGCTGCCTTCGAGTTGGCGGCGGCGGAGACCGGCTACAGCGTGGAAACCATGACCACGACAATATTTGAGAAGTTCAAGGAGCGGGCCGAGGAGGCCGGTGAAGGCTACATTGAGGCGGTGGTCCATCAGTCAACACGTGGGGAAGCGGCTAATCTCGACAGCAGGACATACGTCGGGAGACGAGCGCGGACTTAACCCTCTCATCTTCGTCGCCGCTCATCTCGACAATATTGCTTCGATCTCGCTGACCAGAACCGCTTCGTCGGTTGTCTGGCACTCCCATATTACTCCTACGTGCCAGCCACTTGCTGCCAGGGCATTGATAGCGGCGGCGTCCCGCTCCACATTGCGTTTGAGCTTCCGATCCCAATAGTCTCGGTTTGATTTCGGTCGAGAAGCGCGCTTGCACGCGGCATGCTGATGCCAGAAGCAACCGTGAACGAAGATGGCAGTCCGGTACTTTGGAAAGACCAAATCTGGCTTGCCTGGCAGGTCCCTTCGGTGCAGCCGGAATCGAAGCCCCATGGAGTGAGCAGCTTTGCGAGTGCGCAGTTCGGGCGAGGTATCTTTCCCTCTGATGCGGGCCATATTTGCTGAGCGACGTTCAACAGAAATCCGGTCACTCATTGGGCGTGCTTCTGTTAATCAATGAGACTTCTTCAACATCCATCAAGGCGTCGCAGCGTCGAGTTAGGGCAAGGCTTAGCCCGTTCAAGAACAAGATTTGGATCGTCATGCTGCTTGCGCCCATGGAGAGTCGTCTTGTTAAGAAGCGCACCAAGGGCGCGGAGTGGGTGGGCAGCTTGTTGCGCCGCAGACAAATGGCACGGCCAACCCCTCGGAAATAAGCACGTCACCCACGTCTTGGCCATTGGCAAACAGTGAGCCGCAGCTTCTCCCGTAGTTGCAGCGGTCGGTCCCCTCGGTCCCCGAGGGACACGAGCAGGGGACCATCCGCAATTCCAGCTTTGCAGAAGACACCAGTTCTGTGAGACGCGACTTGGCGCGGCGGCCGAGGTCTCCTTCAACGGCGCACCTTGGCTCGATGCTCTCGGGAGCGTTGCAGCCAACCAGTCGGGTTCCTTTGGCGGTGCCGTCAAGCCGGATGGTGTCACCGTCAGTTATGGTGAACTGGGTTCTCGCAATCGGCACCCTATCCCCGGCGCTCGGCTTCGCGAAAGTTGGCAGAGTTGGTAATCTGACGTGCCCGCCTTGCGCCACGTATGAGTAAATCAGGGACCCGACGATCAGTGCCAGCACGACTCCAAAGGTCCTGGCAAACCTGCCTGCCAAGTACCTGGCCTCACGGTAGAGCGGACTGCGCCAGCGGCGTGGTCGCCAGCGCGGCGATGATTGAGTCTTGTTCGGGTGCGACGGCGCAGGCACCATTGGCGGTGCGGGGCCGACGATCTCATAGAGCTTAGCCCACTGTTTTGCGCTCAGCCGTGTCCGTGGGCCGTACTTGACCAGCCGGTCGCGCATATCGAGCAGGAATTGCGTTTGCCATTGGCTAAGTTGACCGCGAACGAGTGCAGCCTCGATACGGGACTTTAGGTTGTCCTCAGGCTCCACTCTTTTGCCCTACACCTTCTCCATGGTACTGGGCAGGTGAAGCGTGGGCAATCCACTCGTCCCGCTCCAGAGGATGCAGACGGACTTAGCCGAAGGAGAAGGTAAACGGCTTGCCACCCAGGGTACCCGTGCCGGTCCCCCGCATCCCTGTAGAAACGAAGTTGAAGGGGCCACTCGATCCATCACTGCACGTGAACGTTCCGCTACCTTCTCGGTTGTTCACATAGACGAAGTCGCCCTTACACTTACGTCCCTTGTTGCTTGTGATGGTGAGAGTTCCGGCGCCGTCCGCATAGCCGGTCGCGCTGCCTGTAAACGTTTCTGAGCCATCGCCTGCTTGTCCCCTGACGGGAAGCGTCATGGCGCATCCGCCGAGAAATAAGCATGTGGCAAGGCCCGCGATCAGCTTCTTCATGTAAATCCCCCTGGATACTTCGCGCCGCATACAGGCATAGGACGACTGTGCGCTCAAGTGCCGTGTTGAGACTGTCCACTGGCCATCGCAGCTGTGGCCTAAATCATCTCACTTGCATGAAGACAGAGGCCGTCCGGTAGAACGGCGGACGCGCTTATTCTTTGGCAGATGAAGGCCCGTCCGATCGTTCGATGTGGAGCCGCATATTCAGTATTTACTCACCATCGCGGGGCGATAGTCTCCCCACATTCACAACGCGCACGGGGAGACGTAGGTGGCGAAGGTTGTTTACTCGGGGGCACAGTTGTCAGTTCCGCATAGCCGGATGGTCGAACTACGAAAGCCGGGCAAGGTAAACCTTGGAATTGACCATGACGTTGCTGTGAAGCTCGCCTCTCTTGGGATACACCCCCAGGGTACCGCTGCAGCCGCTTTCGGTTTGTACAAGGGCCTGGCGTTGATCGTGGGCGGTGTGGGCCTGTACATGGCTTTCACCAGTGCGTGGTGGTGGGGTGTCCTGGGTGTCATCGGCACGATGGTTATCTGGAGCGGGAACAAAGCTGGCCACTCGGAGAACCTTCTGGACTCAGCGATGAGCGATGAGGGGTTTTATGAGCGCGTCCGTGAGCTAAATGGCTGGCGCTACCAGATCGATGAGGCTGAGGCCGCGGATTTCCTTCGATAGCGCAGCCTCCTCGGTAGCTGTCTGGTTTCCCCATTCCATGTGTGAAAAATGGTTGTCGGCAATCAAGCCAATTTGTGGAACGCCGAGACCATGACCAACTACAAAATCGTATTCTTTGGAAACCAGGGCCAGACCATCGGCCAGCGCATCGTGGCGTGCGAGAATCATTGGGAGGCTTGCCGGTGGGCTTGGAAGAACATGCCCTCAAGGGCGCGAGATTTTCACGCCGAAGAGGCATCCTTTGAGGAGCGGACCAAAACCTCCGAAGCGGAGGAAGACGAGATCATCCTGAGGGCGTTCCATGTACTTCGGAAGCGGGCGGGACTGGTGCGGCCATTGCCCCGTCGAAATTGAGAGATGCCCAACCGTTCACCGTAGCGGAAAGCGATAGGCACCAGAGAAGCCCGCGCTCCTTGCCATTGTCTTCAAACCGAATTTTGAGACACGAAAGAAGGCTGGAAGGAACGCGGGGAGTTGGATCTATCCTCAGCTATTCGGCCGTGGCGATCCCCAAGGCGCTCTTATGGTCCGCCAGATCAGTCTCGGCCAAGGCGTCGGCGGTGTCCGTCACGTCCAAATCTGGGCCACTCAGGGCGGGGAAGAAGGACGACAGTTCTGTCTGGGTCACCTTGGGTGCCCCTGCCGTCAAGTCGCGCTGGGGCTTGGTCTCGGCGGTATAGGGTAGGCCAGTGGCCGGGTCATGGGTGCCCCGCTGGATTCCCGCGCGGACCTCTGCCAGTGCCATGCGGTCAGACCGGTCGGCAGCGGCAGCGGTCTCAGCCAGCCTGTCGGCGCCATGGGAGCGTGTCCGAACGTCAACCTTGCGGATGGCCTCGCGGACCAACTGCATGGCCTCGCGCTCCTGCTTAAGCTGACGCTCAAGCTCCTGGCGCTGACCCACAAGGGTCGAGTTTTCATTGGTGAGACGGGTGATCTCGGCATTCAGCCTGCCGATCTCGGTGGAGTTGTCGAGGGCGTCGAGTTGGGCGAGGAGTTCCTCGCGGGTCATAGGCTTCTTGGCCATGTTCTTCCTTCGGTTTTTGGTTAGTGGGGCAGCAGGGCTGCGATGGTGCATGCGGTCGCGAGGACCAAGTAGAGGGAGGTGAGGTGTTTCATGAGAACAGGCACGGATCAGAACTCGTCCGCGTCGGGCAGAGACTGCCACCACCAGTCGTAGGCTTGGGATAGACGGGAAGGGTCCAGCCGACCGGTGACCACGTCCGAAACGATGCGCCGGGCGAACGTGTCATCCGTGCGGGAGGCCGCATAGACCAGAGCGGCCCAACGTTCGTCTCCGATATGCTCGGATGCTACCGGGGAGGCCTCCATCACAGCAGTCTCGACAAGGGTTGATGCAGTCGCCATGTCCACTCCAGTAGCCTCGGAGAGGCGGGTGAGCGTGTCATTGAAGTCGCCCGTTTCGACCATGGTCTCCACGCCGTCCACGAAGGCCTCGGGGGTGAAGCATTCGGCAACGGCGTCAAGGGTCTCTGAGAGTGACGGCGCTGCGTCCTCGTCCTTGATCTCAAGTTGCTCCTGGAGGGCTTCAAGTTCCTCATCGGTCATCTCGTCGATGTCGATATGTTCGAGAGGATCGTGACCGGCAGGGATGGCCTCGGGATTGAGGGCAGCAGGGGAGGCAAGGGGAGCGGCCTTGGGGTACGCTTGAGTAGCCACAGGGGCACCTCCAGAGAGCCCAAGCTCAGCCGCGATGTCGGCGTCCACGTAGGTGTTGAGACCGGCCACGAAGACCTTACCATTGGGGGCAGGGCCAGCGGCAGAGCCTGAGGCATAGTTTGGGTTGCTTGGGGTCCAGCCCGAGCGGGAATTGTCGGGGCTGGGCATGCGCATCATTCCGTCATCGGACATGCGGTTGTTTCCTTGGGGTTAGAGAAGACCTGCGGCCTTAAGGGCCATGCGGGTGTAATCACGGAGGGTCAGGGATTGACCGTCATTGGTGGAGACGGGCGAGGACCAGAAATCCTTGCCGTAGATGGTATTGGCGTGGTGGACGAAGTCCCGGCCAAGGAGCCTATGGGTTGCCCCTGAGGTCTCCTTGCGCAGCGTCGTCCGACCGATGGTCTTGCGGAAGTCGCCCAGAAGGGCACCGGCGCGAGTTGTCAGGAATGCCTTGCGGTTCTCCCAAAGGCCCCCGGCGTGGCCTGTGTCGTAGTAGACCGACATCCACCCGATCAGCGCCAGGGCATTGGTGACGCCCTCGGTATAGGTTCGCCTGTCGCGGTGCTGCCAGTTGGCGAGGAGGCCCTTGGCCTTGGCAATCTGCGGCAACCCTTTGTGGATGTCGGAAGGGCTGAGGCAAAATGCAGGAGGCTGAGTCATGCGCCGCTCAAGGCTCCTGAGGTCCCCTGCGATACGCGCCGCCAGCTTGGCGTCCGTCTGAAGGTAGACGGCAATGGCGTGGCGGAAGATGGCCAGTTCATTGCGTGACGGAAGGCGGGCCAGGGGGTCCCCTCGGGAGCTTGCGGCGTCCCTGTGGTGGCCGCAGTAGCGGGAGACGCCTGAGCGCCTCCGGTCGCAGCCTGGGCAGGAGCAAGGTTGGCGTTCGTTGATGATCTGTCGGCGGCGCAACTGGGCGCCGTTGTCGGGAGCTTGGACACCCACACGCCAGTCGCGCGGGTGGCCCCGGGTGACGGGAGATGCCATGAGGTTTCCTTGGGTTTACTGGAATGCGCCGTAGTTCTTGAGACCAGACGAAGCGATGTCCATGAACGTGGACATGGGGTTCATGCGTTGCTTGTTGAGCGCGTCCTGGGCCTCAAGCTGGTTGGCCTTGCCTTGCATGATGTAGGTGGCGGTGGCCCCCTCGCGTTGGTCCTTGGCGTTGGCGATGGACAACGCGGTCTGGCGGCTCTGCTCGGCCAGCCTGAGGCCAGCCGTGTTGCCGTTCATGCCAGCGCCAGAGGCGACGGCGGTTGACTTCGCACGGTCCCCTTCGAGGGTAGCCTGATAGCCTTCCTTATTGGCGGCGTTGGCTTTGGCGACGAAGTCGTGTTCATTACTCGCTTGGTTGAAATTGTAGCGAGCTTTCATGCTCGCAGAGTTGGCAGCGGCGGCAGAAGCCTGACCGGCAGCATTAGCGATCCCGGCAGCAATACCGAGAGTAAGACCAAGATCACACATGGTGACCTCCTGTGGGTTGGGTGTGGGGAGTATCCATCTTCAGGATGGAGCTATAGGGGAGCGTTTGAGACGCCAGCGGCTTGCCCAGTTGGGCAACGCTACATGGGCAATTTGCCCAGTCGCTTAGTAGTCGGGATTGTCCCGTTCCGCGATCATGCGATCGAGGTTGGCCACGACATGCTCACTGAAGGCGGGGGCCTCAAGGAGCCACTCGGGGAAACGCTTGTCGAGAACCACCAGCGCCTCAGCGAGGATGTCGGCATTCTTGAACAACTGGGAACCGAACGTCTTGCGGAGGCGGCGCTCATAATCTGAGACCAGCTTGGAACGCCAGTCGGGCACAGGTTCCTTTGGCGCGAGCCCCTGCAATTCGTCCCGGGCATCCTGCCATGTGAGTGACATGAGATGCTCTTGGGTTGCTCCGGTCACCGCGAGACCATCGCGAACCTTGCGCATGTTCTTCACGGTGCCATCCGCTACGGAACAACTGCGGCGGATGCGGTCGCGGGATAGGTCTGTGGTGACCGTCAGGAACCATGCGCGGTCCAACTTCTCGACAAGGGTCATGGGCAGACGGTCCTTTGAATTGGCCTCGACGGCAAACGCCAGGGCCTCCTCAAGGGTCCCCTCAAAGACCTTGACGGGCACGGCTGCGTGAACACCAGAGCGGAGGTAAGCATGTCGGCGGTGGTGACCATCGATCACATACCACCGGTCTCCACCCCACCAGACAACCAGAGGGTCCAGATAGGTAGGATTGGACGGGGAGCCGATAGCGGCCATGAGGGTTTCAATGTGGCGCTCGCCCTCCAGCTTGCGCCCTTCGAGTTCACGCGGCTGGAAGACACCCGTCATTGACGTGACGCGCGAGGGGCCGACTGGTCCCTTGAGGTGGAGGGGGGTGGGCAGGGGAG